>NZ_JBEZGK010000016.1:0-139891 GCF_040649935.1 Micromonospora sp. NPDC048842
AGTGACCACCCTCTATACCGGAGCTCCGCTGCTTTACGCCTCAGACACGCCTTGACGATCCGCCCAACCGCTTAACTGAACGGCGTTGGTACTAGCCCACCTGGCTGCCTCTGGATACCGACGCCGGGGGCGCCAACCGCGCCACGGGCGGGAGCGGCGAGACATCCGGGGAGGCTCGGAGGGCCGCGATGGCGAGCGCGGCGAAGCGCCGGGAGGCGCTGACCTGAGCAGTCGGCGAGGTCACGCGGATACCGCTGTTGGCCATCAGCACGAGGATGACGTCGTCCAGGACGAAGTCGGGGCGAAGTCGACCCGCTTCCTTGGCGCGGCGAGCAAGTTCGTCGATCGCTCTGAGCGCGTATTCGCGGCGCGCCTCGAAATCAACTGCATGGGGAAAGGTCGACATGAGAGCTGCGGTAAAGCCTCGGTCGCGTGCGTGCAGTTCACACATTTTCTCGATCACGAGACAGAAACCGTGCCACGGATCCGGATCGGCAAGGCCCTCGTCGACAACGCCGCGACACGCGTACATCTGTTCTGCGAATGCCTCGGTGACCAGCATCTCCTTGGTCGGGAACCGGCGGTACAGGGTGGCGGGTGCAACCCCGGCGCGCCGGGCAACCTCCCTCATCGGCACGTCCAGGCCGTCAACGGCGAAGACCGCGCGGGCGGCCTCGAGGATGCGCTCGCGGTTGTCCAGGGCGTCGGAGCGAAGAGCGTGAGGCAAACGATCGGTCACCACTCTCACTTTAGCGAGGCGGACAGCGGCGTGCGTTAGCGTCCGGATGCATGAGGGCTTTGCAATTTTCGAAGTACGGTCCCGCGAGTGTCCTTGAGGTATCGGAGAAACCGGAACCCCACGCCGGACCCGGCCAGATACGGGTGGCGGTTCGGGCGTCGGGTGTCAATCCGGCCGACACGTACGTTCGCGCCGGTCGATTCCAGGAGTGGATTCCGCTCCGCCTGCCGCACGTGCCCGGTGTCGACGCTGCCGGCGTGGTGGATGAGATCGGTGACGGGGTGACCACAGCTCGGGTAGGCGATGAGGTTTTCGGGATCACGGACTACGCCCAGATGGGCGGAGCGAACGCCGAATACGCCGTTCTGGCCGCGTGGGCACGGAAGCCGACCACCCTGACCTGGGAGCAGGCCGGGGGCGCGGCGGGCAACATCGAGACGGCCACCCGGGTGCTCGACCGGTTGGGCGTCAAGGACGGCACCACGCTGTTGATCGAGGGCGCGGCCGGCGGGGTCGGTACGACCGCGATCCAGCTCGCTGTCGCTCGCGGGGCGGCCGTCATCGGCACGGCCAGCGACCGCAACCATGAGTTCGTCGCCTCGCTCGGGGCGATCCCGACCACCTACGGCCCCAGGCTGGCCGAGCGTGTCCACACACTGGTGCCCGGCGGGGTGGATGTCGTACTCGACTGTGCCGGCTCTGGCTCCATGCCAGACCTGGTCGGCCTGGTCGCGAGCCCGGACAGGGTGGTGAGCATCGCCGACATCAACGCCGCGGCCTACGGCGTGCACCTGTCGCGCGGCTCTGGCCCCGGCGCGGACACACCGGCTCTCGAAGGAATCGCCGCCGCCAGCGAACTCGCCGAGCGGAGTCGTTTCACAGTGCCGGTCGCGGCCGTGTTCTCTCTGGAAGAGGCGGCCGCCGCCCACGAGTTGAGTGAGTCCCACCATGCGCGAGGCAAGATCGTGCTGAAGCCGTAGGTGCCCCACCCAACATCTGTCCACCTGACCCGAGCACGCGCGGCCGACCATCCGGTGTGGTGGGCGAGCGCCACGCAGGCGCGGTCCGTGGGACGGGTGCTCAGCGGGCGGCCAGGAAGGCCAGCACGCGTGGCCAGGCCGCCGCTGTGGCGTTCGGCGAGTACTCGGCCAGTTCCGGGTCGCTGAACAGATGGCCCACGCCCGGATAGCGGAAGACCGTCAGGTCGGCACCGGCGTCGGTCAGCGCCTGCTGCCACTCGTCGACCTCGTCCGGCGCGTCGTACGGGTCCGGGTCGGCGAGGTGCAGCTGCACCGGCAACCCGGGTCGGACCGCGTCCGGGGCGCCACCGGTGCCGTGCAGCAACAGCAGACCGGCGGCGTCGGGGCGCTCGGCCAGCAGCGCGCCAGCCACCCCGGCGCCCATCGAGAAGCCGGCGAGCACCGTCTCCGGTGGCAGGTCACGCAGCGCGGCCCGGGCCCGGTCCAGAACCACCTCGTGGCCGATCTTGTCGAGCAGCGCGAAGCCCTCCTCGACGGTGTCGGTGGCCGGGACGCCGTACAGGTCGGGGGCGCTGACCTGGTGCCCGGCGGCGCGCAACCGGTCGGCGGCGGCGCGCACGGCGGGCCGCAGCCCGTACACGGAGTGGAACAGCACGACGTGTCGCATCCGGTCATCCTGCCGCAGCCGATCGGCCGTCCGGTGTGGCCACGCGGGGTGGGACCATGATCATGGTCGAGTCATCGGGTCCGACCGGGTTGCGTGAGTCCGACTGTTTGCGGCTATGGCCGATTCAGTCGAGTCAGCGTCCCAGTCAGTAGGCGGCTGAGCTGCTCGACGGGGACAGAACGCTCGGAGGCAGGTCGTCATCGCGTCCGTTCTGGGGTAGCCCAGCCGAAGCGGCGATGGCGTTGACGGCCTCGTTCAGTCCGGTGGTCTCGGGTAGGACGAGTTCGTCGGGCCAGTCCAGGACGTCATGGGCGGCGTACCAGCCGCTCATGACCTCGGCGGTGAACTCACCGGCCTGCGGGCGGGTGAGGTGCCGGCGCAGGGTCTCGGCCAGGGACACGTCGAGGTAGCAGAACAGGGACCGCCCTCGGTGGCTCTCCCGCAGGGCGGTCAGCATGCCCCGATAGCGGCTGGTGTGCATGATGCCCTCCAGCACGACGTGATAGCCGTGGTCCAGCGCGAACCGGACGGTCTGCCCGATCAACGCCGGTGCCGCACCGCCGGGATTGTCCCGCTCGCGCAGCAGGATGCGGCGCAGGTAGTCCTGCTCGACCAGGGCGCAGCCTCGGCCGTGCCGGCGTCGTAGCTCGCGGGCGATGCTGCTCTTGCCGGAGCCGGAGTTGCCCCGGACGCAGACGAGAACCGTGTCCGAGCTGCCAGTGGGTTCAGCGAGCACGACGCCTCCTCGGCTTCAGTCGTTGCGCACGGTGAGGTCGAGGGCGGCGACGATCAGCCGGGTGAGGTCAGGAAGTTGGTCCTCGCCGAGGGTGACGCCGCGCAGGTTGTCCAGCGGCGTCTTGAGTCCCTGGAGCCGGCTACCCCGCAGGTCGACGCCGTCGAGGTGGCAGGAGACCAATTCCAGTCCGGCGAGGTCACATGACCGCATCGCGACCCGCGGTAGTCGGCAGGAGGACCACGCGCCGTCGGTGAAAGTGCAGTCGGTGAAAGCGACCGAGCCGGCGACGGCGACGCGTTGGAGGGTGGCGTAGTCGAAGCGGCAGCCGTCGAACAGGACGTCCTTGAGGCGTACGTCGGTGAGTCTTGTGCCGGTGAACCGGGAACCGGTGATGGCGCAGCGTTCGATGGTGATGCCGGTCAGGGTCGCGCCGGAGAAGTCGGTGCGGGTGATCTCGCAGCCGTAGAGGCTGCCGGCCTCCCAGGTGCTCTCGCTCACGTCCACGCCGGTGATCAGACTGCTGCGGATGCGGGCATCATCCAGGTGCGAGCCTTGCCACGCCGCGCCCTCGACCAGGGCCTCGGTGAGGCCGCCGTCAAGGTCCGACGTGGTGTCGAGGTCGTCCGGTTCGAGGTCCGGTAGCAGAATCTTCACGTCGCCGATCGTGGTGGTGCGCATGTGTCCTCAACCTGTGTGGGCGCGGGGCGGGCACGCCATCCCTGCGATCCGTCGTCAGGACGTGACCCGCCGATCAAAAGTCAGACCAGCGCCGCCAGCCGCGCGACCAGGTCGGTCGGTGCCGGCATCGCGGCGATCTCGCGGCTGACCTGCGCGGCAGCGGTCCGCAGGCGTTCGTCGGTGAGCAGCTGGGTCAGTGCCCGCGCGGTGATGTCCCGGGGGCGCAGCGCCAGGCCGGCACCCCGGCGGGCCACCAGCTCGGCGTTGTGCCGCCGGTCCCCGGGACCCGTGGTGGCCAGCTGGGGCCGGCCTGCGGCGAGGGCGCCGAAGGCACTGCCCGCACCACCGTGGTGCACCAGCGCCGCGCTCGCCGGCAACGCCTCGTCGAGCGGGATCCAGTCGACCACCCGCACGTTGCCGGGCACCGAACGGGCCGACCGCTTGTCGGGGCGAACCAGCACGATCTCGGCGTCCACCTGGGCGGCGGCGGCCACCACGGCGGGCATCGGCCCCCTGTCGCCGGGGCCGGTGAGGGTGCTGCGGGTGACCAGGATCCGGGGGCGCTCACCCGGCTCGCGCAGCCAGGCCGGCAGCTCGCCACCGCCGACATAGGACATGTAGCGCATCGGCCAGCCGCCCTGGTTGGCGACGCTGGGTGGGGCCACGGCGAGGGCGGCGGCCGGCGCGGGCAGCTCGGTGAGGCCGTGCCGGCGCAGCGCCGCGCCGAGTCGGGCGACGGTGGCGCGGACCAGGTCCCGGCCGTCGAAGAGGGCGTTCTCCTGACGTACGGCCGGCACGTCGAGGCGCGCGGCGGCCACCGCACCGGCGACCGCGAACGGTTCGTACAGCACCAGATCCGGCCGCCACTGGGTGGCCAGCGCGACCACCGGATCGGTGAGCTGGTCGTTGAGCGCGCCGAACAGCAGGCCGGCGCCCCGGGTGCCGGCGGTGCCGGCCATCTCCGCCCGCGCGATCAACGGATGGCGGGGAAAGACCCGCAGCGCGATCCGGCCGAACTCGAAGCCCGGCGCGATGTCGTGCACCGGCAGACCGGCATCGGCGGCGGCCAGGGCACCACCGCCGGTGGCCACCAGCACGTCGTGGCCGGCGTCGCGGAGCGCGACAGCGAGCGGCACCAGCGGGAAGACGTGCCCGACGAGCGGGGCGGAGACCACCAGCACGCGCATGGACCCGATCCTATGTCGACCACTGCCACACCTGGGGGGCCTGCTCGCTGCCCTTCGGCGTCACCTACCGGTCGTCAGCTCACCAGGCGTAGGACTGCGGGGCTTCTCCCGGCCCGGGCCAGATCTGGTCGAGTCGCTCCATGACCTCGTCGTCGAGCCGCACGGACAGGGCATCGAGGTCGAGTCGCAGCTCGTCGACCGACGTCGCGCCGACGATGGTGGTGCAGACGACCGGGTTGCGCAGCAGCCAGGCCACGGCCACGGCCGCCGGCTGTGCGCCAAACTCCCGGCACAGCCCCTCGTAGGCCGTGAGCTGGTCGCGGTGCGCCTCGACGCGTTGCCGCGTCGAGGGGTCGGTGGTGCGGCAGTGGTCAACGGCGTCGAGCGCGCCAGCGAGCAGGCCAGCGTGCAGAGGGCTGTAGGGAATCAGTCCGACGCCGAGGTGACGCAGGGCGGGGACGAGTTCCTGTTCGACGGCGCGCACGGCAAGGTTGTAGAGGCTCTGCTCGCTGGTCAGGCCGAGAAAGTGGCGTGCCGAGGCGGCGGCCTGGGCGAGTGCCACGTCCCAGCCGGCGAAGTTGCTGCTGCCGACATAGGTGATCTTGCCTTCGCGGACGAGCTGCTCCATCGCCTGCCAGATCTCCTCCCACGGCGTGGCCCGGTCCACGTGGTGCATCTGGTACAGGTCGATGTGGTCGGTCTGGAGTCGCCGCAGGCTGGCCTCGCACGCACGGCGGATGTGGTAGGCGGACAACCGGCGGTCGTTCGGGCCCAGCCCCATCGGCTGGTACACCTTCGTGGCCAGGACGATGTCGTCACGGTGCCCACTGCGCCGTAGCCACCGGCCGACGGTCTCCTCCGCGATGCCATAGCCCTTCCGCATCCCCGGAGACTGTGGCCCGCCGTAGACGTCGGCGGTGTCGAAGATGTTGATGCCGGCGTCGACGGCGGCGTCCATGACAGCGAAACTGGTCGCCTCGTCCACCGTGTACCCGACGTTCATGGTGCCGAGGCCGATCCGGCTGACCAGCAGACCGGAGCGGCCCAGGCGCCCGTACGTCATGGTGTCCACCAGCCGAGGGTAGGGGACGTGGGTACGTCGGGCAGCGGTCAGGCGGACGGTCGCTGGTCGACGATGCGGCGCATCTTGCCCATCGACCGTTCCACGGTGTCCGGGGCGAGGACGTCGACCGCCACGCTCACCCCGATGGTGTTCTTGACCAACTGGACCAGCGCGTCGCCGGCCCGCTCGGCGGCGTCCACGTCGATGTCGGCTCGCCGCTCCACCCGCACCGTCAGGGAGTCCAGCCGGCCGTGCCGATCGAGGACGCACTGGAAGTGCGGCGAGAGCTGCGGGGTGCGCAGGATCAGCTCCTCGATCTGGGTGGGGAAGATGTTCACCCCACGCAGGATCATCATGTCGTCGGTGCGGCCGGTGATCTTCTCGATCCGGCGCATCGGCCGGGCGGTGCCGGGCAGCAGCCGGGTCAGGTCGCGGGTGCGGTAGCGCACCACCGGCATCGCCTCCTTGGTCAGGGAGGTCAACACCAGCTCACCCCGCTCGCCGTCGGGCAGCACCGCCCCGGTGACCGGGTCGATGATCTCCGGGTAGAAGTGGTCCTCCCAAAGGTGCAGCCCGTCCTTGGTCTCGACGCACTCGGTCGCCACGCCGGGGCCCATCACCTCGGAGAGCCCGTAGATGTCGACGGCGTGGATGTCCAACTGCTGCTCGATCTCTCGGCGCATGTCCTCGGTCCACGGCTCGGCGCCGAAGATGCCCACCTGCAGTGAGGTGGCCCGCGGGTCGATGCCCTGGCGGCGCATCTCGTCGACGATGGCCAGCAGGTAGCTGGGCGTGACCATGATGACCTCGGGCTCGAAGTCGCGGATCAGCATGACCTGACGCTCGGTCATGCCTCCGGAGACCGGGATGACGGTGCAGCCCAGCTCCTCGGCCCCGTAGTGCGCGCCGAGGCCGCCGGTGAAGAGCCCGTAGCCGTACGCGACGTGCACCCGGTCGCCGGGGCGGCCGCCGGAGGCGCGGATCGAGCGGGCCATCAGCCGCGCCCAGGTGCGCAGGTCGTCGCGGGTGTAGCCGACCACAGTCGGCCGGCCGGTGGTGCCGGAGGAGGCGTGCAGGCGGGCCACCCGCTCCCGGGGTACGGCGAACATGCCGAACGGGTAGTTCTCCCGCAGCTCCGCCTTGCCGGTGAACGGGAAGCGTGCCAGGTCGTCGAGATCCCGGCAGTCGTCGGGGTGCACGCCGGCCGCGTCGAACGCCCGCCGGTAGTGCGGCACGTTGTCGTACGCGTGCCGCAACGACCAGCGCAGTCGGTCGCGTTGCAGGGCGCGCAGCTCGTCGAGGCTGGCGCGCTCGATCGGCTCCAGCTCCTCGGGACGAGGGGTGCGGTCCTGCATCGGCTGCCTCCTTGGCGCGGCGGTCCCGGTGGGGCTGCGGGTACCGTACGCCCGCTGTCGCCGGGGCCGGCGGGGCGGTCAGCGGGTGGCCGGCAGCCGGTGCAGGGCGTCGACCAGCGGCGCCAGCTCGGGGGTGGCCTCCGCCTGGGCGAGCGCGTCGGTGAGCACCCGGTCGTGGGTGGGTCGGGTCTGGGCGAGCAGCTCGGAGCCGGCCGGGGTCAGCTCGGTGTAGATGCCGCGCCGGTCGTCGGCGCAGAGGATGCGGGTGAGCAGCCCCCGCTGTTCGAGGCGGGTGACCAGTCGGGTGGTGGCGCTGCCGGAGAGCGCGGCGGCGCGGGCGAGCTGGCTCATCCGCATGTGCCAGCCGTCCTGGCGCGAGAGGGCGTCGAGCACCGTGTATTCGACGACGGAGAGATCGTGACCGGCCTGTAGGGCCCGCTCCAGGGACGTCTCGATCAGCCCGTGCAGGGCGGCGAGGGTGCGCCAGCCCTGCGCGCGGATCTCGACCGCGTCGTCGGCGATGCCCATGCCGGCCTCCTCGGTGTGATCTGAACGGACCCCAGGTTACCACGCTTGCGCCGATATAAAGCGCGTGCAAGTATTTCGTTGCCAGCGCGCGTAGTTGCACGCGCCGCATATCTGACCCCTCCCGATGGGAAGACCATGTCCGTACGCCACAAGTCCCTGCCGCCCGGCCTGATCGCGCTGGCAATCGGCGCCTTCGGCATCGGACTCACCGAGTTCGTGATCATGGGGCTGCTGCCCGAGGTGGCCGCCGACTTCGCGGTCACCGAGCCGGTGGCCGGCTGGTTGATCTCCGGCTACGCGCTCAGCGTGGCCGTCGGCGGCGTCGCTCTCACCGCGGCGGTCACCCGCCTGCCGCGCAAACCCGTGCTGCTCGGCCTGATGGTGCTGTTCATCATCGGCAACCTGCTCTCCGCCGTCGCCGGCGACTACGCCGTGATGATGGCCGGTCGGATCGTCGCCGCGCTCTGCCACGGCGCGTTCTTCGGCATCGGCGCCGTGGTCGCCGCCGGCCTGGTCGCACCGGCCCGCCGGGCGGGCGCCATCGCCATGATGTTCGCCGGCCTGACCATCGCCAACGTGCTCGGTGTGCCGTTCGGCACCTTCCTCGGGCAGCACTTCGGCTGGCGGTCGACGTTCTGGGCGATCACCGCCATCGGGGTGGTCGCCCTGATCGGGTTGGCCCTGCTGATCCCGGCTGCCGACACCGCCAACGCCGACCGCCCGGCCGGAGGGCTGCGCGGCGAGTTGCGGGCCTTCACACACCCGCAGGTCTGGCTCTCCCTGGTGATCACCGTCCTGGGCTTCGGTGGGATGTTCGGCGCGTTCACCTACATCGCCTACACGTTGACCGAGGTCAGCGGCTTCGCCACCAGCACCGTGCCGTGGCTGCTCGTCCTCTTCGGCGTGGGGCTCTTCGCGGGCAACCTGCTCGGCGGCCGGGCGGCGGACAGGTCACTGTCGCGCACGCTGGTCACCGTCCTGGCGGTGCTCACAGTGGTGCTCGTCGGCTTCGCGCTGACCGCCACGAATCCGGTGCTGACCATCGTCGCGCTGGTGCTGATGGGCGGCTTCGGCTTCGCGACGGTGCCGCCGCTGCAAATGCGGATCATGCGGTACGCGCACCAGGCGCCGACCCTGGCGTCCGGGGCGAACATCGCCGCGTTCAACCTCGGCAACGCGTTGGGCGCGTGGATCGGCGGGGTGACGATCGCCGCCGGACTCGGCTACACCTCGCCGATCTGGGCCGGCGCCGCACTCACCCTCATCGGTCTGGGCGTACTCCTCGGCGCGCTGCGGCTGGCCCGCCGCGACGAGCCGGCTCGGGCCGACGCGAGCCTGGTGGACGCCCCGGTCTGACGTCGTCGGAAGGGGGACGCCGGGCCGGGCGGATGCCCGGCCCGGCGTCACTCTGATCATCGCCCTGCCATCTTCTCGCAATTGCAAAAGATGTGCAACAAGGTCTGGACAACACGCTCGTGCCGTAACTAGCCTGATCGCTATGAGTCCTTACATTGTGGATCCCTGGGCCTGGCAGGAGAGCTGGGACCGTCAGCAGGAGGCCTACCTCCCGGACCGGGAACACCGATTCACCGCCATGCTCGACACCGTCGACGCGGTCCTCGACGGCCGGCCGCCGCGCGTGCTCGACCTGGCCGGCGGCACCGGCACCATCTCGCTGCGTACGCTGGCGCGCTTCCCCACCGCCGAGACGACACTTGTCGACCTCGACCCGGCGCTGCTCGCCATCGCCGACGCCTCGCTGGCCGACCGGGCCACCATCATCACGGCCGACCTCGGCACCCCCGAGTGGCGCTCCACGCTGCCACACCAGGAGTACGACGCCGTGCTCACCGCCACCGCCCTGCACTGGTTGCCGGCCGACCGGCTCGGGCAGCTCTACGCCGAACTGCGTGACGTGCTGCGACCGGGCGGCGTCTTCGTCAACGCCGATCACATGCCCGACGACACAGTGCCGGAGCTGACCAAGCGGCTGATGGACCGGGCCCGGGACCGGCGCAACGCCCGGTACGCCGCCGGCTCGGTGCTGTCCTGGTCGGACTGGTGGGAGCGGGCCGGCGCCGACCCGGCGCTCGCCCCGCTGGTCGCTCAGCGACACGCCATCTACCCGACCGGGCACAGCCCCGAATGGAACCCGCCGGTCTCCTGGCACCTGGCCGCGCTCACCGCGGCGGGCTTCAGCGAGGTCGGCACGGTCTGGAGAGGCGGCCCGGACGCCGCCGTCGCGGCGGTGCGCTGACGCGACCCTCGCCGACAGTGCGCTGACGCCGCTGTGGCGGCACTGCGCTGACGCCGCCCCCGCCGGCACTACGCTGGGGAGCCGTGCCAGAGTCGTTCGAGCCGCGTACCGACCCCGACGTCGACCTGCGCGTCCCCGCCGACCGCCGCGAACTGACCGCGCGCCCCGCGACGGTCCTCGCCGCCATCGCGGCCGGCGGGGTGCTCGGCGCGCTGGCCCGGGCCGGCCTGCAACACGCCGTTCCGCATCCACCGGCCGGCTTCGGTTGGGCCACGTTCACCATCAACACGTCCGGCTGCCTGCTGATCGGCGTGCTGATGGCGGTGCTCGGGCACCTCGACGGTGGACCTCCGCTGGCTCGCCCGTTCCTCGGGGTCGGGGTGCTCGGCGGGTTCACCACCTTCTCCACCTACGCGGTCGATGTTCAGCAGGCGATCGTCGTGGGCGCACCGGGCACGGCGCTGGTGTACCTCGCCGCGACGGTGCTCGGGGCGCTCGTCGCGGTCGCCCTGGGCGACGCCGTCACCGCCGGGCTGCTGCGTCGGGTGACCCGATGACCGCGCTGCTCATCGCCCTGGGCGCGGCCGTCGGCGCGCCGTTGCGCTACCTCACCGACCGGGCCGTGCAGTCCCGGCACGGCTCCGCGTTCCCCTGGGGCACGCTGCTCGTCAACGTGGCCGGGTCGCTGCTGCTGGGCGTCCTGGTCGGGTGGCCGGCCGGCCCTGCGGTCAGCGCGTTGCTCGGCACCGGGTTCTGTGGCGCGCTGACCACCTACTCCACCTTCAGCTACGAGACGCTGCGGCTGGCCACTGACGGTCATCGACTCCTCGCGCTGGCCAACGTGCTCGGCAGCGTGGCCGCCGGGCTCGCCGCGGCCACCGCCGGCTACGCGGTGGCCCGCGCCCTGACCGGCTGACCGCACACCAGCCGCGCCGCGCCCGACTTCATCCCCAGCAACGCCTGAACCACTGCCGATCCACCACACACCGAGGGTATATACGCGGGGTATACCCTCGGTGTAGTCTGCTGGCATGAGCGTGCCACTGACCCTCCTCGGACTCCTCGAACGCGAGCCCAGCCACGGTTACGACCTGAAGCGCGACTACGACGCCTTCTTCGGCCGCGGCAAGCCACTGCCGTTCGGCCAGGTCTACTCCACCCTCAGCCGGCTGGCCCGCGACGGCAAGGTGGTGATCAGCGACGTCGCCCCGGGCTCCGGCCCGGACCGCAAGCGCTACATCATCACCGACGTCGGCGCGACCGAGGTCGAGCAGTGGCTGACCCAACCGGTCGACCCGGAACCGCACCTGCAGACGGTGCTCTTCGCCAAGGTCGTGCTCGCGCTGATGCTCGACCGTCCCGCCGACGAATACCTCGACACCCAGCGCAGCGCGCACCTGCACCGGATGCGTGAGCTGACCGAGATCAAGCGCGCCGGCAGCCTGGTCGACGCGCTGCTCGCCGACCACGGCCTCTACCACCTCGAGGCGGACCTCCGATGGATCGAGATGACCGGCGCCCGCCTGGACGCCCTGCGGAAAGAGGTACGGCAGTGAACGCCGTGATCGAAGCGCGCGACGTCGAGTTCTCCTTCGGTCAGACCCCCGCCCTGCGCGGCGCCAGCGTCGCCGTGGAGGCGGGCGAGATCCTCGCCGTCATGGGCCCCAGCGGCTCGGGCAAGTCCACCCTGCTGCACTGCCTGGCCGGCATCCTGGTGCCCGACTCCGGCGAGATCCTCTTCGACGGGGCCCACGTGCACGCCATGGCCGAGACCGAACGCAGCAGCCTGCGCCGGGACCGGTTCGGTTTCGTGTTCCAGTTCGGTCAACTCGTCCCCGAGCTGACCGCTGTGGAGAACGTCGCGCTGCCGCTGCTGCTCAGCGGCGTACACCGCAAGCAGGCGCTGCCCCGGGCGCGGGCCTGGTTCGCGCGCCTCGGGTTGGACGGCCTGGAGCAGCGGCGTTCGGGTGAGCTCTCCGGCGGGCAGGCGCAACGGGTCGCCCTGGCTCGCGGCCTGGTCGCCGAGCCGCAGGTGCTCTTCGCCGACGAGCCGACCGGCGCGCTCGACTCGCTCACCGGCGAGCAGGTGATGGACCTGCTGGTCGGCGCCGCCCGCGAGCAGGGCACCACTGTCATCCTGGTCACCCACGAGCCGAGGATCGCAGCATACGCCGACCGCGAGGTCATGGTCCGCGACGGGCGCGTGAACGCGCCGGACCGGATCGCCTCGTGATCCGCTTCGGGCTCCGCCTCGCCGTGGCCGGCGGCCGTGAGGCGCTGACCCGCCTTGTCGTCATCGCCGCCGCCGTCGCAGTCGGCAGCGGGCTGCTGCTGACCACCCTCGCCGGGGTCAACGCGGTAAACGCCCAGCTCACCCGATACGCGTCGATGTATCCCAGCGCCTCGGCCGGCGACGCCGACCCGCTGTGGTGGTCGAACCGGCAGGACTTCTTCCACGGTGAGCAGATCATTCGGATCGACGTCGCCGCGACCGGCTCGACAGCGCCCACCCCGGTCGGCATCCCGACCACCCCGGGCCCCGGCGAGTACTACGCCTCGCCCGCGTTTCGCGAACTGCTGGCCGCCCACCCGACCGACCAGCTGGCGGACCGCTACCCGGGGCGTGACCTGGGCACCGTTGGTCCGGCCGCGCTGACCTCGCCGGACACCCTGCTCGTCATCGCCGGCGGCGCCCCCGACCAGGTCGCCAAACTGCCCAACGCGCAGAAGGTCACCAGCGTCGGCGAGACCCCCGCCCTCCCCGAGGCCACTGTGAACCTGATCCTGGGCGTGATCGCCGGCGGTTTGCTGTTTCCGGTGCTGATCTTCATCGGCACCGCCACCCGGCTCAGCGCCGCCCGCCGGGAGCAGCGCTTCGCCGCGATGCGCCTGGTCGGCGCGACGCCCCGGCAGATCTCGATGGTCGCCGCCGTGGAGGCGGCAGCCGCCGCCGTCGCCGGCACCACCGTCGGCTTCGGCCTGTTCTACGCCTTCCGCGACCCGCTCGCGGCCATCCCGTTCACCGGCATGCCGTTCTTCCCCAGCGACATGTCCCTGGGCGTGCTGGACGTCCTGCTGGTGGCGCTCGGCGTCCCGGCCGGCGCGGCGCTGGCGGCCCAGGTCTCGCTGCGCCGGGTCCGGATCTCACCGCTGGGCGTCACCCGGCGGGTCACTCCCAAGGCTCCGCGCGCGTACCGGCTGATCCCGATGGTGCTCGGCGTCGCCGTGCTGGTCTTCGCCATCGGCTTCCGGCCCGAGACGTCCGACGGTCAGGCCGCTGTGTTCCTGCCCGGGCTGCTGCTCATCATGGCCGGCCTGGTCTTCG
Source organism: Micromonospora sp. NPDC048842 (assembly GCF_040649935.1). NCBI lineage: Bacteria > Bacillati > Actinomycetota > Actinomycetes > Micromonosporales > Micromonosporaceae > Micromonospora > Micromonospora sp. NPDC048842. Next base: position 13,516 of record NZ_JBEZGK010000016.1, read on the forward strand.
CCGGCCCGTGGTTGACGATGGTCGGCGCCCGGGTGATGGCCCGGTACGCCAACCGCCCGGCCACGCTCATCGCCGCGCGACGCCTCGCCGACAACCCGAAGGCCGGCTTCCGGGCGATCAGCGGCATCATGCTGGCGCTCTTCGTCACGAGCGTGTCCGTCGGAGTGATCACCACGATCGTCGCCAACCGCGGCCCGTCACCCACCGGCTCGACCGACGCGGGCACTGTGACCACCGTCTTCGACGAGCAGACATCGTCGGTGCCCGGCACGCTCTTCGCCGAGCTGCGGGCGATCAACGGGGTGCGCTCCGCGACCGCCATCCGCGAGAACCCGGTGGTGACCGACTCCGGCGAGGTCGGGGTGATCGCGTGCACCGACCTGCCGAGCGCGTACGGCCGGTGCGCGGACGGCGCGAGCGTCATCGAGGTGCCGTTCGGCCTCAGCCGCTGGCGGGAGTCGGCATCGCCCGCGACGGTCTGGCCCGCCGCGTCGCTCACCCTCGACGAACTCCAACGGCTACCGGTCGGGGCGATGGTCGTCGGCACGGACGGCTCCGCAGCCGCCGTCGAGGGCACCCGCACCGTGCTGGAGGTTGCCTTCCCCACCTTCTGGGTGGGGCCGAACGTGCCCGGTGACTTCGAGTCGGACTTCGCGAACACGCTGCGGGGCTGGGAGCAACTGGCCAACGTCGTCATCATCGCCAGCCTCGCGCTCGGTGGGTGCAGCCTCGCGGTCAGCGTCATCGGCGGTCTCACCGAACGCCGACGTCCGTTCAGCCTGCTGCGCCTCAGCGGCGCTCCGGTGCGGATTCTGCGTCGGGTGGTGGCGTTGGAGAGCGCCGTGCCGATGCTCGCCGTCGCCGCCGTCGCCATCGGCATGGGCCTCCTCGCCGCCCATCTGTTCCTCAGGGCGCAGATGGACTACACCCTCGTCGCGCCGGAGCCGGGCTTCTACGTGATCGTCGTGGTCGGGTTGGCAGCCTGCCTCGGCGTCATCGCCTCCACCCTGCCGCTACTGGAACGCATCACCGGCCCGGAGACCGCCCGCAGCGAGTAGTCGTCACCCGGTCGGCCCGGTGGTGGCGAGAGCCACCACCGGGCCAAGGACGAAGACGGCGGGTGGGCCGACGCCCTCCCGGGTGGCGACGGCGCCGATCTCGTCCAACCGGGCGGGGACCGATCGCTGGTCGGGCAGCCCGGCGTCCTGCACAGCCAGCACCGGGGTCTCCGGGGCACGACCGTGCTCGATCAGCACGGTCGCGATCTTGGCGATGGTGTCGACTGCCATCAGCAGCACGACGGTGCCCCGGGCCCGGGCCAGCGCCGCCCAGTCGACGAGCGAGTCGGGGTGCCCGGGCGGCAGGTGCCCCGACACGACTGTGACGTCGTGCGCCACGCCCCGGTGCGTCACCGGCACGCCGGCGAGGGCCGGTGCGGCGAGCGCGCTGCTCACCCCCGGCACCACAGTCACCGGCACGCCAGCCGCCACGCAGGCCTGCACCTCCTCGTGGCCGCGCCCGAAGACGTACGGGTCACCACCCTTGAGCCGGACCACCCGGCGACCGGCGCGGGCGTGCGACACCAGTGCCTCGTTGATCGCCTCCTGGGCCATCGACGGACCACGGGGCACCTTCGCGGCGTCGACAACCAGCACGTCGGGACGCAGCCCGGCGAGCAGCCCCTGCGGGGCGAGGCGGTCCACCACCACGACGTCCGCCGCGTCGAGCAGCGCCTTTCCCCGTACCGTGATCAGGTCGTCGGGCCCCGGCCCGCCGCCGACCACGGCGACCGAGCCGTGGTCGTGCCCATGGTGTGCGTGCCCGTGGTCGTGGTGGTCGTGCCCGTGATGGTGGTGGCCGACCGGGTCGTCGGGGTGGTCGTGCGGGCGCTGCGGGCGACCCACCTTGTCCGCGAAGCCGGGCATCAAGACCCGGTACGCGCAGGTGTCGCAGTTCATCCGGATGTCACCGCCCAGCGCCTCGGCGTACCGCTCCAGGACGAGGTCGGCGAGGGCGTCACAGTCGCCGATCACCTCGGCGACGCGGACATCCAGGTCGGGGTGGGCGGCGGCGAACTCCGCCGACTGGGCGACGATCCGGTCCGGCAGCACCCCGGCGAACAGGAAGTACGGCGCCACCACGATCCGCCGCGCGCCGAGGCGGCGCAGGCGCTCCAGCACGGCCGGCACCGACGGCTGCGCCAGGGAGATGAACCCCGGCTCCACACCCGCGTAGCCGCGTCCCTCCCAGAGCAGCCGGGCGACCTTGGCGACCTCGGCGTTGGCGTCCGGGTCGGTGGACCCCCGACCGATCAACGCCACCCACGTGTCGGCCCGGTCGGCGCCGGACAGCTCCGTGTCGGCCCGGCCGGCGCCGGCCAGCGTGTCGGCCCGGTCGGCGCCGGCCAGTGCGGCGTCGATGCGCTGTTCGAGGGCCTCATGCAGCAGCGGGTGGGGGCCGAGCGGGCGGCCGTAGCGGTAGCTCAGCCCGGGATGGCGCTGCTGCTCCCGGGCCATCGCGGCGGGGATGTCGCCCTTGCCGTGACCGGCGCCGGTGAGCACCAGCGGCAGCGCCACCAGCGCCCGGTGCCCACGGGCGACGAGCGCGCCGACCGCGTCGGTCAGCGGTGGGCGGGACAGCTCGATGAAGCCGCCCTCGACGTCGCCGATGTCGCCGCGATCGCGGACCCGCTCGACGAGAGCGGCGAACTGCTCGACCCCGGCCGCGCTGCGCGTGCCGTGCCCGACGATGACCAACCCGGTCATGACTTCTCCTCGGCGTAGAGCAGGGCGTTGAGGGCGGCCGCGGCGACCGCCGAGCCACCCTTCTCCCCCACGTTGGACACGGCGGGCAGGCCGCTGGCCCGCAGCGCCGCCTTCGACTCGGCGGCGCCCACGAAGCCGACCGGCAGGCCGACGACGAGCGCCGGTGCGGCGTCCACTGTGAGCAGTTCGACAAGCGCGGTGGGCGCGCAGCCGACCACCCAGACCGCTCCGGCCCCGACCCGCTCCAGTGCGATCCGGACGGCCGCCGCCGAGCGGGTGATCCCGGCCGAGCGGCCCAGCGCGGCGGCGGCCGGCTCGGCGACCGGGCAGACCAGCTCCAGGCCGGCGCGGGTGATCCCGGCGGCGACCATGGCCACGTCGGTGACCACTGGCGCCCCGGCGCGCAGCGCCGCCAGCCCCGACTCCAGGGCGGCCTCGTCGCAGACCAGCTCGTCGACGTACGCGAGGTCGGCGCTGGCGTGCACCACCCGCTCGGTCACCGCGCGGCTCAGCGGCGGCAGGTGCGACAGGTCGACGCGCTCGCGCAGGATGCGGTACGACTCGGCCTCGATGGGGTGCACTACCCGGCTCATCGGGCTCCTTCACAGGGGTCGGGCTCGACGACGCGGATCGCGTCGACCGGGCAGATCTCCAGGCACTCCAGGCAGCCGGTGCACCTGTCGGCGCGGACCGTGAGGCCACCGGCGACCGGTCGGATCGCGTGCGTGGGGCAGGTGAGCAGGCAGGCGCCGCAGCCCTGGCAGGCGTCGATCGTCACGAGCGCCACCGGTACCCCCGGGGTGTGACCATCCGGCCGGCGACCAGCCGCGTGTCGCTGCTGCCGACGACCACGACGCTGTACATGTCGACGATGGCCGGGTCGAGCGTGGCCACCGTGGCGAGGTGCACCTGTTCGCCCTGGCGGCTGGCGTTGCGCACCACGCCCACCGGGGTGTCCGGTGGACGGTGTGCGGCGAGGATGCCGAGCGCCTTGCCGAGTTGCCAGTCGCGGGCCCGGCTGCGCGGGTTGTAGAACAGCGTCACGAAGTCGCCCTCGGCGGCGGCGGTCACCCGCCGCTCGATGACGTCCCACGGGGTGTGCAGGTCGGACAGGCTCAGGTAGGCGTGGTCGTGCCCGAGCGGCGCGCCGAGCAGCGCCCCGGCGGCGAGGGCGGCGGTGACGCCGGGCACGCCCACCACGTCGATGCGCTCGTCGGCGTACTCCAGGGCGGGGCTGGCCATCGCGTACACCCCGGCGTCGCCGGAGCCGATCAGCGCGACCGCCCGGCCGGCGGCGGCCTCGGTGACGGCGGCGCGCGCCCGCGCCTCCTCCGCGCCCAGCCCGCTGGAGAGCACCCGGGTGCCGGGGCGGAGCACGTCGCGGACCTGCTCCAGGTACTGGTCGAGGCCGACCACCACCGCGGCGCGACGTAGCTCCGCCACCGCGCGGGGGGTGCGCAGGTCGGCGGCGCCCGGCCCGAGGCCGACGACGGCCAGCCGGCCGCGTGGCGCGTGCCGGGCCACCGCCACTGTGGCCATGGCCGTCGCTGTCTTGCCCACCAGCAGCGTCGCGTCGTCGGCCCGGCCGTCCGGGCCGAGCAGGGCCGCGGCCTCCGCCACGCTCGGCGTGCCGACCGCGGCGCGGACCACCTCGCTGGGGTGCGGCACGTCGACCGCCGCCAGCCGCGTCGCCGGCCAGGTCACCAGGGGTACGCCGAGCGCGTCGACGGTGCTGCGGATGCCCGCCTCGTCGGCCTTGATGTCGGCGGTGGCCAGGCAGCGCAGGCTCGCCGGGTCGAGGCCGGCCTCGGCCAGCACCCGGTGCAGCAGCTCCGCCACCTCGGCGGCGGGTACGCCCCGACTCGCGCCCACGCCGGCGACCAGCGACGGCGGCCGCAGCACGGCGGTCCGTTCGTCGGGTGACACCACCCGGTCGGTGACCAGCAGCCGGTACCCGTCGTCCGTCGGGTCCTCGTCAGCCTCGCGCACGTTCGGGGGCAGGGCGGGCAGCGGCCAGTCGGCGTCGGCGATCAGCCGGACCGGCTCGCCGTCCAGGATGGCCCGGGACAGCGCGGCGACAGCGCCCTGCACGGGCCAGCCGAGGGTGTCCAGCCCCGGCAGGTCGACAGCGTCGGTGGCGGTGGTGATCACCGGTCGGGCGTCCAGCAGGGCGGCGACCTGCTCGGCGAGCGCGTTGCCCCCGGCGGCGTGCCCACCGAGCAGCGCCACGGCGTGCCGGGCCGCCTCGTCGACGACCACCACCGCCGGGTCGGTGCGCTTGTCGTCGAGGAGCGGCGCGACGATCCGCACCACCGCCCCGGTGGCCAGGAACGCGATCACGGCGTCGCACCCGGCCCAGGCGGTCCGCAGCGCGTCGGCGACGGTCTCCCCCTCGACCAGCCGGGCGTGCGGCCAGGCGGCGGTCAGGGTGCCGGCGTGCCGGCGGCCGGCGGCGGTGGCCGCCACCAGGCCGATCCGGGCGGGCGGATTCTGGTCGGTCACTGGCGCTCCCCGGTGAGGACGACCACCGGGTTGGTGGCCGCGAGGCGGATCGACCCGCCGGGCAGGTCGGCGAGGCGGGCGGCGGAGAGCTGGCTGCCCTCGACCGTGTAGCCGGCGGCGCGCAGCAGACCCACTGCCGGTGCGACCCGGTCGAGTGCGGCCAGTGTGAGCACCACCCGCTCGGGTTGGCGGGCAACCACGGCGGTGAGGACGTCGACGCCGCCACCGCCGACGAAGACCGCGTCGGGCTCGGGGAGGTCGGCCAGCGCCGCCGGGGCACGTCCGGTAACGAGCCGGACGTGCACGGCGTGCGCGGCGGCGTTGGCCTGGACGGTCGCGCCGGCCTCGGAGTCCTGTTCGACGGCGAGCACTGCCGCGCCGAGCAGTGCGCACTCGATGCCGACCGAGCCGCTGCCCGCCCCGATGTCCCAGATCAGCCGGCCCAGTCGGGGCCGCAGCCGGGCGACGACGAGGGCACGCACCTCCGACTTCGTGATCATGGAGTCGCGGTGGGCGTACCGGTCCTCCGGCAGCGCCCAGCCGCCGGCCGGCGCGGCGGCGGGCTGGTTGTCGGCGCGCATCCCGCCGGGTGCGACCGGATCGGGCGCGGCATCGGTGGGCGCGGCGTCCGCAGACCCGACGGGTACGACGTCGGCGTCGGCGGGCGCGGCCGGTACGGGGTCGGCGAGGCTGAGCAGGACGTGCGGGTCGGCCCAGGTCCCGGCGGAGGCCTGCTCGGGGGTGACCGCGCGGATCCGTTCGGCGGCGGTGCCCAGGTGCTCGGCGACCAGCAGGCGGCGGGACCAGCCGATCAGGCCGGCGCCCAGCTCGGCCGCGCCGGCGCCGGGCGCGGTGAGCACCGCGACCAGTGGCAGCGCCCGGCAGGCGTTCACTGCGGCTCGGGGGTCGCGCCCGTGCGCGGTGACCACTGCGGCGCCGTCCCAGGGCAGGCCGGCGCTGGCGAACGCGGCGGCCACACTGGACACCGCCGGCACCACCCGCAGCGGCAGCCCGGCCGCGCGCAGCCGCCGGACGATGCCGAACAGGCCGGGATCGCCGCTGGCCAGCACCACGGCCGGCACCCCGGCGTCGACGGCCTCGGCGAGGCGGCGCAGGGCGGGGGCGAGCGGCCCGAGGGTGACGGTGTCCGCGACGGCCGGTACGGGCACCGCGGCCAAGTGCCGGGCGGCCCCGACCACCAGCCCCGCGGTGGCCAGCACCGGTGCGAGCGTGGGGTGCGGCGGTGCGCCCGTCGCGTCCAGGCCGACCACTGTCACGGGGGTCACCGGCGTCATCGGGGCCATCCGCGTCATCGGGGCCACCGGCCGGACGAGGCGACGACGTGCGCTCCGGCGAAGTCGACCATCGCCACGTCGACTGTGACCGTCGGCCCGGCGAAGCGCCGCAGCACCTGGCGGACCCGCTGGCAGAGCAGGTCGCCGGCCGGGCCGAGCAGCCCGGCGGCCTCCCACAGCTCGTACGCGTGCCGCCCGGTGTTCGCCTCGGTCACGGCGGCGACGAGCGAGGGGTCGCCGCCGGCCTCGGCAGTCACGGCACCGAGCAGGGATAGGTCCACAGTAGAGCGGGTGTAGTGGGTCATCAGGATGCCGGCCGCGAGTTTGGCGAGCTTGCCGGCCATGCCGACGAAGACCACACCGGTCATCGCGTCACCCACGGCGGCAGTCACCGCGGCGCCGGTGAAGTCGCCGACCTCGACGAAACAGACCTCGGGCAGGTCGGGCAGGAGCGCGCGGGCGGCCCGCTCGGTACGCCCGCCGGTGCAGAGCACCACTGTCGGCTCGCCCTGGGCGGCCATCACGTGCACGGCCTGCACGACGCTGGCCCGCCACGACGCGGTGGAGAAGGGGCGGACGATCCCGGTGGTGCCGAGGATCGAGATGCCGCCGAGGATGCCGAGCCGCCGGTTGGTGGTCTTGCGGGCCATGATCTCTCCCCGGGGCACGCTGATGACCACCCCGACTCCGACCTCGCTGAGGTCGACCACCTCGGCGACCGCTTCGCCGATCATCCGGCGGGGGGTGTCGTTGATCGCCGGGCCGCCGACCGCGAGCCCGAGGCCGGGCTTGGTGACGGTGCCGACGCCGGCACCGCCGGCCAGCCGCAGCCCGGGGACGTCGGTCCAGTTCACGGTGGCGGTCAGCTCGGCGCCGTGGGTGACGTCGGGGTCGTCCCCGGCGTCCTTGACCACCACCGCCTCGGCCCGGACCGGTGGGGTGCCGGTCACCTCGCAGCGCTCCACCGGGAAGCGCACCCGGCGTCCGGCGGGCAGCCCGATCTCCACCTCCTGCTGGGTGGTTCCGGTGACCAGCGCGGTGACCGCGGCCTTCGCCGCCGCCGTGGCGCACGCGCCGGTGGTCCAGCCGGTGCGCAGCGCGGTGGGCCGGACCTTCGCGGTACGCGGCAGGTCCGGCTCGCGCAGCGGCGGCTCGGCGTACGTCATGGTGTGTGCCCCGGTGTGGCTGTCCCCCCGGTGCGGGCGCCGGCCTGGCGGCGCAGCTCGGCGCGGGCGGTCGGCTCGGCCCGGCGGAAGGTGTGGAAGTGCCCGGGGTGGTAGAGGTGCGAGCGGGTGCCCTCGGCGGCCAGGGCCGAGCCGACCAGGAAGAGGGTGTGCTTCCACAGCTTGTGCTGCTTGACAGTCGCCTCCAGGGTGCCCACGGTGCAGCGCACCACCAGTTCGTCGGGCCAGGTCGCCTGGTACGCCACCACGGCCGGGGTGTCCTCCGGGTAGCCGCCGGCCAGCAGCTCGGCCTGCACCTGCCCGGAGCGGGCGGCGGAGAGGAACAGCGCCATCGTGGTGCCGTGCCGGGCGAAGTCGCGGACCCGCTCGCCGGGCGGCATCGGGGTCTTGCCGCCTTCGAGGCGGGTGAGGATGACCGACTGGGCCACCTCGGGCACTGTCAGCTCGCGCCCGACGATCGCCGCGACGGCGGTGAACGAGGACACCCCGGGCACGATCTCGACGGCCAGGTCGAGCGCCCGGCACACGTCCAGTTGCTCCTGCACCGCACCCCACAGCCCCGGGTCTCCGGAGTGGATCCGGGCCACGCTCAGCCCCTGTTCTGCGGCGCGCTGGTAGAGCGGCAGCACACCCTCGATGGGTAGCTGCGACGAGTCGACGATCTCCGCGCCCGCTCGGGCGTGGTCGAGCACGTCGGCGTGCACCAGGCTGGCCGCCCAGATCACGATGTCCGCCTCGGCGATGACCCGGGCGGCCCGCAGTGTCAGCAGATCCGCCGCCCCGGGGCCGGCTCCGACGAACCACACCTTGCCGTCGCTGGTCACAGCTTTCCTCCTCGGTGCTCGCGGCGGGCCGGGACCAGCAGCGTCGACAGGTACGGCAGGTCGTGCTCGGTGTCGTCGATCGGCCCGATGCGTTCACCGGGCAGCCCCAGGCTGCGTCCGAGCACGGCGTCGTCGAGGCGGCCCTGCCGGCGCAGTTCGGCGAGCAGTTCCGGGTGCCGTCGCCAGCCCTTGTAGGCGACGACGGTGCCCGGCCCGGCTAGGGCGTCAGCGAAGAGCGCCAGGCCGGCGGTGGCCGGCAACAGGGTGAGCGGTTCGCGTCCCTCACAGAGCGGGGTGCCGCTGCGGGCCGCCAGCTCCTGCATCGCGGTGACGCCGGGAACTGTCGCCACCCGCACCGCCGGGCGCAGCGCGCGGACGCTCTGGGCCAGGTAACCGAAGGTGGAGTAGATGTTCGGGTCGCCGATGGTGGCGAACGCGAGGGACCGCGCGCCCGCGTCGATCGCCTCGACCACCATCCGGGCGGCGTCGTCCCAGGCTGCCGCCCGGCGCGCGGTCACCCCACCCCGGTCGTCCAGCGCGAACGGCAGTCGGCGCAGCCGCTCCGCCGCGACGTGGGAGCGCACAGTCGCCTCGGCCCGCCCGGCGTCCACACCCGGCGGCGTCGCACCGGCGGTCGCTGTGGGCGCGACCCGGTCCGCCATCACGGGTACGAAGACCAGGTCGGCCTCGCGCAGCAGCCGCACCGCCTTGACGGTGAGCAGTTCCGGGTCGCCCGGGCCGACGCCGACCCCGGTGAGCGTGGCGTCGGCGCTCATCGGCACGCCTCGACCAGTCGACGGGCCGCGTCCGGGTGGCCGGCCCAGTGGGTGTGCAGGTAGGACGCGTGCACCCGGCCGGCGACGAAGCCGTGCTCGGTGTCGTTCCAGCGCCACGCCGGTGCGTCGCCGTGCCCCGGGTCGGTGGTGGTGCGGTGGAACTCGTGGCCGCGTACCGGCTCGCCGGCGCGCGCCACCGGGGAGTCGGTGACGGCCAGTGCCTCGCGGTAGCCGAGGGTGAGCCGGTCGGTCATCCGGGCGGTCAGGTCCAGTCGACCGCACATCGGTACGCCGTCCAGGGACCGCCCGAGGTAGAGCAGCCCGGCGCACTCGGCCACGATCGGCCCGTCGAAGTCGGCCAACTCGGCGCGGAGCGCCGTGTTGTCGGCCAGCGTCTGCGCGTACGCCTCGGGGAAGCCGCCGCCGATCACCACCGCCCGGGTGCCGGTGGGCAGCGCCGGGTCACGCAGCGGGTCGACGGTGACGACGTCCGCGCCGGCCGCGGTGAGCAGTTCGGCGGTCTCCGCGTACGAGAAGGTGAAGGCCGGACCACCGGCGAGGGCGACCCGTGGCCGCTCGACGCCGGCCGGCCCGCCGACGGCGGCGACCGGGTCCCACGCCGGGGTGGTCAGCGGCGGGGCGGTCCGGGCCAGGGCGAGCATGGCGTCGAGGTCCACAGTGGCCTCGACGAGTTCGGCGAGCGCGGTGACGATCGCTACGGATTCGGGTGCCCGCTCGGCGACCGGTACCAGCCCGAGGTGCCGGGCCGGCGCGGTCACCTCGGCGGCACGGGTGACCGCCCCGAGCACCGGTACGCCGACCTCGGCGAGGGCGTCGCGCAGCAGCGTCTCGTGTCGGGGTGAGCCGACCCGGTTGAGGATCACCCCGCCGATCCGTACCGCCGGATCGAACGTGGCCATGCCGAGGGTGAGTGCGGCGGCCGACCGGCCCTGCGCGGTGGTGTCCAGCACCAGCAGCACGGGTGCCTCGATCAGCCGGGCGACGTGCGCGGTGGAGGCGTAGTCGCGGCGGCCCACAGCGCCGTCGTGCAGGCCCATGACGCCCTCGACCACGGCGATGTCGGCGGGCGTGGGGACGCTGGCGCCGTGTCGCAGCAGGGGGGCGACCCGGTCGGCTCCGACCAGGAACGGGTCGAGGTTGCGCCCTGCTCGCCCGGCGGCGAGGGCGTGGTAGCCGGGGTCGATGTAGTCGGGGCCGACCTTGTGCGGACTGACCGTCAGGCCCCGTCGGCGCAGCGCGGCGAGCAGCCCGGTCGCCACAGTGGTCTTGCCGTGGCCGCTGGCCGGCGCGGCGACCACCACCCGGGGCAGCGCCCACTGCGCGCTCACCACTCGATGCCCTTCTGGCCCTTCTGGCCGGCGTCCATCGGGTGCTTGACCTTCGTCAGCTCGGCGACCAGGTCGGCGGCGGCGACCAGGCGCGGGTCGGCGTCCCGGCCGGTGATCACGACGTGTTGGAAGCCGGGGCGGTCGGCCAGCGTGGCGACCACCTCGTCCACGTCCACCCAGCCCCATTTCATCGGGTAGGTGAACTCGTCCAGCACGTACAGCCCGTAGCGCTCGGTGGCCAGGTCACGCTGGATCTGCCGCCAGCCCTCCAGGGCGTCGGCGGCGTGGTCGGCGTCGCCGCCGCGCTGGATCCAGGACCAGCCCTCGCCCATCTTGTGCCAGGCCACCGGCGCACCCTGGCCGGTGCGCTCGTGGACCTCGCCGAGCGCCCGGAAGGCGTTCTCCTCCCCCACCCGCCACTTGGCGCTCTTGACGAACTGGAACACCCCGACCGGGAGCCCAGCGGTCCAGGCCCGCAGCGCCAGCCCGAAGGCCGCAGTGGACTTCCCCTTCATTTCTCCGGTGTGAACGATCAACAATGGCCGATGCCGCCGCTGCCGGGTCGTCAACCCGTCAGCGGGCACCGAACTCGGTTGTCCCTGCGGCATCAGCCCGTCCCCCGTCCCGCGAGCACTCCCGCGCCCGCCTCTCCCGCGATCTTGCGGTTTCGGTTGGTCATACGTGCGTTTGGTCCCTTATGCCGCGACAGGAAGTGCAAGATCGCGGGGGTGGGTGAGGGCTTCCACTGGGGTTCGGGGGGCCTTCAGCTGGGTGGCCAGGCGGGCGGCAAGGTGCAGGCGGACCGGGCCGGATTCGCAGTCGACGACCACGCACGGTGCGCCGGTGGCGGCCAGGACCGCCGCCCCTGCCGCCGCTCGATCGAGGGGACGAGTGCCAGCGGTGGCTCTCCCGTCGGTGACGATGAGGACCAGTGGGCGGCGCTTCGGGTCGCGCAGGCGCTCCACCCGCAACAGGTCCGCGGCGGCGAGCAGCCCCTCGGCCAGCGGCGTACGCCCGCCGGTGGGTAGCTCGGCCAGCCGGGTCGAGGCGGCCAGCACCGACGAGGTAGCCGGCAGCAGGGTCCGGGCGCCGGCGCCCCGGAACGCGATGACCGCGACCTTGTCCCGCCGCTGGTACGCGTCGGTGAGCAGGGCAAGCACCGCGTCCTTCACTGTTGCCATCCGCTGTCGGGCGCCCATCGATCCGCTCGCGTCCACCACGAACAGCACCAGGTTGCCCTCGCGCCCCTCACGAACCGCCTCGCGCAGGTCGTCGCGGCGCAGCCGCAGCGGACCGGTGAGCCGGCCCCGGGCCGCCTGGTGCGGAGCGGCGGCGCGGATCGTGGCCGGCAGGTGCAGCGCACCGACCCGACCCGCCGGTACCCGGGCACCGGTGGTGCGGCCGCGCCCGGTACGGGCCCGCGACCGTCTGCCCGGCACCCCGTCACCCAGGCCGGGCGCGGTGAGCACCCGCGCTTTCAGCCCGCCCCGGGGTACGGCCACCGGCTGGGACTTCCCGCCGCCGTTCGGGTCGTCGTCACCGGTCGCCGAAGGCCGGCCACCGCGCGGGCGCGAGTTCTGGCCGTCGCCGCCCCGGTCGCCCTGCTGGTGCTGCGGCCAGCCGTCGTCGTCACCCCGGGCGCCCTGCTGGTGCTGCGGCCAGCCGTCGGGGCCGTCGGTGCGCCCGTCCGGGCCAGCGCCGTTCCGCGCCGTCGAGTGCTCCGTCGACCCGGGCTCACAATCGTCGAAGCCGTTGCCGCCCTGCGGTCCGCCGCCACTCGGGCCGCCCTCGTTTGGTCCGCCACCGGCCGGGCCAGCACCGGCCGGGCCACCGCCGTCCGGACCGCCGCCCTGCGGTCCGCCGCCGTCCGGGCCACTGTCGTCGGGGCCGGCGTCGTCCGGGTCGTCGGGGTGGGCGTCCTGGGCCCGCTGCAACGCCTCGTCGAGGCGCTTCTCGTCCAGCCCCGGGGTGTCGAACGGGTCGCGGCGGCGGCGGTGCGGCAGGGCCAGCCGGGCCGCCACCCGGACGTCGTCGATGGTGACCCGGTCCCGGCCGTGCCAGGCGGCGTGGGCGAGGGCGGTCCGGGCGGTGACGATGTCGGCCCGCATCCCGTCCACGTCGAACGCCGCGCACACCTCGGCGATCTGCCGCAACGCGGCGTCCGGCAGTCGTACCTCGGGAAGTCGGCGGCGGGCGGCGGCCACCTGGCCGGCGATCTCCGCGTCGGCATCGGCCCAGCGGGCGGCGAAGCCGACCGGGTCCGCGTCGGCGGCCAGCCGGCGGCGGACCACCTCGACGCGGACCTCCGGGTCCCGGCTGGCGCCCACCTCCACTGTGAGCCCGAACCGGTCGAGCAGCTGCGGGCGCAGCTCCCCCTCCTCCGGGTTCATCGTGCCGACCAGCAGGAAGCGGGCCGCGTGGCTGACCGAGACGCCCTCCCGCTCGACGTGGCTGCGGCCCATCGCCGCCGCGTCGAGCAGCAGGTCGACGAGGTGGTCGTGCAGCAGGTTGACCTCGTCGACGTAGAGCACGCCCCGGTGCGCGGCGGCGAGCAGGCCCGGCTCGAAGGCGCGTACCCCCTCGCCGATCGCCTTCTCCAGGTCCAGCGCGCCGACCACCCGGTCCTCGGCGGCGCCCACCGGCAGCTCCACGAGGCGGGCCGGACGGGTCTCGGCGGCGGCGTCGGTCGGGTGCGGGCCGTCCGGGCAGGCCGGGTCGGGCTCGGCCGGATCACAGCCGAAGCGGCAGCCCACCACCCGGCGCACCGGGGGTAGCAGCGCGGCGAGGGCCCGCACGGCGGTGGACTTGGCGGTGCCCTTCTCGCCCCGGACCAGCACCCCGCCGATCGCCGGGGAGACCGCGTTGAGCAGCAACGCCAGCCGCATGTCGGCCATGCCGAGCACCGCGCTGAACGGGTAGGTCGCGGTCATGCCCGGTCCTCCAGATCGCCCTCACTGGCCAGGTACGTGTCGCGAAGCCGGTCGAGGGTGGCCGGCTCCGGCTTGGCCCACAGCCCCCGGTCGGCGGCCTCCAACAGCCGCTCGGTGATGCCACGCAACGCCCACGGGTTGGACTTCTCCAGGAACTCCCGGGTGGTCTCGTCGAAGAGGTACGCGGCGGCCAGGTGCTCGTACATCCAGTCGTCGACCACGCCGGCTGTGGCGTCGTAGCCGAACAGGTAGTCCACTGTGGCCGCCAGCTCGAACGCGCCCTTGTAGCCGTGCCGGCGCATCGCGGCGATCCACTTCGGGTTGACCACCCGGGCCCGGAACACCCGCCGGGTCTCCTCGCCCAGCGTGCGGGTACGCACGTCGTGCGGCATCGCCGAGTCACCCACGTACGCCTGCGGTGAGGTGCCGGTGAGGTGGCGGACCATCGCCACCATCCCGCCGTGGTACTGGAAGTAGTCGTCGGAGTCGACGATGTCGTGCTCGCGGGTGTCCTGGTTCTTCACCGCAACCGCGATCCGGGCGAACGAGCGCTCCATGTCGGCGCGCGCCTCCCGGCCGTCCAGGCCCCGGCCGTACGCGTAGCCGCCCCACACCGCGTACACCTCGGCCAGGTCGGCGTCGCTGCGCCAGGTCCGTGCGTCGATCAGGGGCAGCAGCCCCGCACCGTACGCGCCGGGCTTGGAGCCGAAGATCCGGGCGGTGGCCCGCCGCTCGTCGCCGTGCTCGGCGAGGTCGGCGGCGACGTGCGCCCGCAGATAGTTCTCCTCGTCCGGCTCGTCAAGGGCGGCGACGCGCCGGATGGCGTCGTCGAGAAGCGCCACCACGTGCGGAAACGCGTCGCGGAAGAAGCCGGAGATGCGCACCGTGACGTCGACGCGGGGCCGGCCCAGCTCGGCGGTCGGCACCACCTCGACGCCGGTCACCCGCCGGGACCTGTCGTCCCAGACCGGCCGGCAGCCCAGCAGCGCGAGCACCTCGGCGATGTCGTCGCCCTGGGTCCGCATCGCGCTGGTGCCCCACACTGTCAACCCCACCGAGCGGGGGTACGCCCCGGTGTCGGCGAGGTGCCGGGCCAGCAGCGAGTCGGCGAGGGCCACCCCGACGTCCCAGGCGTTGCGGCTGGGGATGGCCTTCGGGTCGACGGAGTAGAAGTTGCGGCCGGTCGGCAGCACGTTGACCAGGCCCCGGGTGGGTGAGCCGGACGGGCCGGGCGGCACGAACCGTCCGTCCAGCGCGCCGAGGGTGTTTGTCAGCTCGTCGGTGGTCCGGTCCAGTCTGGGCACCAGCTCGGTGGCGGCGAAGTGCAGCACCGCGGCGACGTCCGGGATCGAGCGACCGGTCACCTCGGCCACTACGGCGTCGACAGTGTCCACGGCCCAGTCCAGGGTCTCCATGCCGATGACCAGCCGCCGCGCGAGGGCCTCGATGAGGTCGATCGCGTCGGCGGCGGTGCCGGCCGGCCCGTCCACCACGTCGGTCAGCGCCGCGGGCAACGCCAGCCGTTGTCCCGGTGACGCGAGCAGTTCCTGCTCGTCGAGGGAGTACGCGACGGCGAGTGCCTGTCGCAGGCCGGGCAGGGCCCGGGCGCCGCCCCAGATCTGCGGGGCGCGCAGCACCGCCAGGACCAGGTTGACCCGGGGTTCGCCGGTGGGAGCGTCGGCGAGGATGTGCAGCCCGTCGCGGATCTGGACGTCCTTGACCTCGCACAGGTACCCGTCGAGGTGCAGCACGAAGTCGTCGAAGTCGTCCGCGTCGGGCATCGCCTCGGCGTGCAGGTCGTGGTGCAGTTCGGCGGCGCGCACCAGGTCCCAGATCTGGGCTCGCACTGTGGGCACCTTGGCCGGGTCGAGGGCCTGCACTGTCGCGTACTCGTCGAGCAGTTGTTCCAGTTTGGCCAGGTCGCCGTAGGTCTCGGCACGGGCCATCGGCGGGACCAGGTGGTCGACGACCACGGCGTGCGCCCGCCGCTTGGCCTGGGTGCCCTCGCCGGGGTCGTTGACGATGAACGGGTACACCAGCGGCAGGTCGCCGAGGACCGCGTCGGGCGCACAGCCGGCGGCCAGACCGAGGCCCTTGCCGGGCAGCCACTCCAGGGTGCCGTGCTTGCCCAGGTGCACCACGGCGTCCGCGCCGAAGCCGCCGTCCGCGGCCGGCGAGGCCAGCCAGCGGTACGCGGCCAGGTAGTGGTGACTCGGCGGCAGGTCCGGGTCGTGGTAGATGGCGATCGGGTTCTCCCCGAAGCCGCGGGGTGGCTGGATCAGCAGCACCACGTTGCCGAAGCGCAGCCCGGCGAGCACGATGTCGCCGCCCTCGGTGTACAGCTCGCCCGGTGGCTCACCCCAGTGCTCCCGCATCCGCTCGCGCAGCTCGGCCGGGACCTGGTCGAACCAGCGCCGGTACGTCGGCCCCGGTATCCGGGCCTCGGCGGCGGCCAACTGCTCCGGGGTGAGCCACTCCACGTCGTGACCACCGGCGGCGATCAGCGCGTGGATCAGCGCGTCGCCGTCGTCCGGCGGTGGCGTGTCACCCAGGTCGTAGCCGGCCTCGGCCAGCGCGGCGAACAGCCGGACCGCCGAGGCCGGGGTGTCCAACCCGACGGCGTTACCGACCCGGGAGTGCTTGGTGGGGTACGAGCTGAGCACCACGGCGACGCGCTTGTCGGCGTGCGGCACGTACCGCAGCCGGGCGTGGCGCACCGCGATCCCGGCGACCCGGGCGGCCCGCTCGGGGTCGGCGGCGTAGACCGAGAGGCCGTCGGCGTCGATCTGCTTGAACGAGAACGGCACTGTGACGATCCGGCCGTCGAACTCGGGGATGGCCACCTGCATGGCGGCGTCCAGGGGGGACAGACCGGCGTCGCTGTCGGCCCACTGCGCGCGGGTGCTGGTGAGGCAGAGGGCCTGGATGACCGGCACGTCCAGGGCGGCCAGGGCGCCCACGTCCCAGGCGTCCTCGTCGCCGCCACCGGAGGCGTCGGCGGCGACCGCGCCGCCGGCCGCGAGGACCGTGACCAGCAGCGCGTCACAGCGGGCGAAGAGCCCGAGTGGGCCGGTGCCCGCGGTCAGCCCGCGCAGCGAGCCGCAGAAGATCGGCAGCGGGTTGCCGCCAGCTCTGTGGACCGCGTCCGCGAGCACGTCGACGAAGTCGGTGTTGCCGGCCAGCGCATGCGCCCGGTAGAAGACGATCCCCACTGTGGGCCGGTCCGGAGCGGCGGGGTGTTCGCCGTGTACCCCGTACGCAGGGGTGGGCGTGGGTGCGGCGAACCCCTCGCCGGTGAGCAGCACCGTGTCGGAGAGGAACCGGGCCAACTGCCCGAGGTTGTCCGGGCCGCCCTCCGTCAGATACGCCAGCGACTGGCTGACGACCCCGGATGGCACTGTGGAGATGGCCATCAGCTCCGCGTCGGGTAGCGCCTCACCGCCGAGGACCACCGTCGGCACGCCGGTGGCGAGCACCGCAGCGAGGCCGTCCGGCCACGCCTGCCGACCGCCGAGCAGGCGTACGACGACGAGGGCGACCTCGTCGAGCAGGGCGGGCACCTCCTCGGCGGTAACTCGGGCGGGGTTGGCCAACCGGTAGTCGGCGCCGCTGGCGCGGGCGGCCAGCAGGTCGGTGTCGGCGGTGGACAGCAGCAGGATGCGCACGGCAGGCTCCGGAAAGTGACGCCCTGGGCCCTCACTGAGGCGACCGGGGCGATACGGGTGGGTACGGCGTCAGCCGGTACGACGGCCCGAGCGAACGGCGCACCGACGCATGGGTCGGGGCCGGTCAGCGCCGGGCGATCAGCTCAGCGGTGCCGGTGGCCGGTGCCCTTGGAATGCACTGCCTGGAGCGCGATACGACGATAATCGTCGATGAATGAGACGCCGTGCGTCATCGGGTCCTCCTCGGGTGTCCACGCCCTGGGGTACGTCCGACGGCCGAAGTATCCTGGCTTCCGGATCGACGCTCTCCCCCGGCCTTCCAACCGCAGACACACGGCCGTGACTCACGAGGGGGGATCGCTCCCCGGTGACAGTGGCGGGACCGCGTCGGAATCGCACCGACTTCCTTCACTGCCGTCAGGCCGCGAATGCTGCCACACCGCCGCGTCGCCGGTCAACGCGGACCCCGCCGTCGCACGCCCGTTCTCACCACATTGACCTGCGGAAATATCGGCGCGCGAGGTTGTCGTCCGCCGCTGCGGCGGGCTGCTGGGCTGGTTGGTCGTTGGCGGCGTGGTCCCCTGCCGGGGGCAGTGCGGGTGCGACGCCCTTTGGAGCTGATGTCGTGGACGATTCAGTCCGCCCCGGTCAGCCCTGGGCTACTCGTGCCCAAATCGGCGCGGGTGGCGGGTCAGCGACAGCCAGCCGAGAAGACGGCTGTGCATCATGGCAAGGTCGGGACGACCGGCGTCTACGACGAGCCCGTTCGCGCCAACGTGCTTTGATCGATGACCGGCTCTGCGTTGTTCAGCACTACCTACCGCAGATGCGGGGCGTCGACTGCCCGGCGACGGTCATCGAGCGCAGCACTGACCCCTCCGGCCTCTCCCCGATATTCGACGAGATGTTCAGCTCGCTCTGGGATCGCAGCCGCCAGCTATGACCGACCACGCCCGCCTCCTCCCCCTCGCACAGGAGGCCGTCGACCTGGCGCAGAACCTCATGCTGACACTCCAGCCCGGCGCGCTGACCTTCAAGGGTGACTGCGATGCTTCTACCCGCCGCCGGCACATCTGCGCCGGCCGGAGGACGGCCTCGGCCGTCGAGGGCGCCTGATCCAGGCCCTCCCGGTACCGAGTGCGGGCAGCATGGGCCGACACGCCGGGTCCCGTCAGAACGATAAGGCCCCGGCCACCAGCGTCCGGGCCGCATCCGTCCACCAGTAGAGGACCTCCCGGCCCGACCTGCGCTTCTGGAGCAGACCGGCATCCGTCAGCACGCGCAGGTGACCACCGACGGTACCGAGCGGCAGCCCGGTCGCGGCGACCACGGCCGTGGTGCTGATCGGCTCAGCCGCCTGCACCAGAATCGTGCTCCGTGCGTTTCCGAGCAGGCGGCGCAGTGGATCCGGGGTGGTGAGAGCCGCCTCCGTGAAGACCCCGGTCACCGGGTAGACGATCCCGAAGCGGTCGGGCAACCTCCAGGAGATCCAGCCTCCCCGGCAGTGGGCCGCGAAGAACGTCAGCGTCCCGCCGCGCACGTCGGACGGTGGGTAGGGCCGCTCCTCGACCTGCAGCCGGCCGTTGCCCAGCCAGCGCATGCCCGGCCGCATGTCGTTGATGACCCCGGACCATCCGTCCCGGCCCAGCCGGGAGATCCGGGACACCACGTCGGCACGCAGCACCGACTGCCGGCGCGGCCAGTCCGCCTCGATCGTGTGGTGCCAGACCCAGCGCACCAGAGCGGCCGTCCGACTCGCCAACCCCGAAGCGCGCAGTTCCGGGGCCAGCGGGGAACGTACGTGGGCCAGATCGGCACGGATTCGGTCATCCGGCAGCGACTCGAGCTCCACGAGTTCGTCGTCCAGCGTCATGTCCGGACGGGCGGGCGGCACCGTCAGGAAGTCGGCCATCCAGGAGGACGACATGGCGTGCGCCAGGATGGCCCGGGTCACCGGGTCACCGTCGAGATAGCCCTGGAAGGCATCGACATGCTGGTCCCGCCAGACCCGATGCCACGGAAGCGGCTGGGCCCTGCGCAGGATATTCAGCGCCCCCAACGTCTCGGTGAGCTGCGAGGTGCCGAAACGCGCCTGCGCCATCACTTCGGCGTCGACCAGGAACACCGCCATGTTTCGCCTCCAGTCGAAACTCTAGGGCGGCGCCGCGGGATGTCGCAAGCTCCTGGCCATGCACAGCGATGCTCAGCCAGGCGACCCGACGACAGTGAGCACGCGGAACTTCAACGCTCTGTGGGCCGGTGCCGCCATCACCAACCTGGCTGACGGCGTCGTCAAGCTGACACTGCCTCTGGCGGCCCTCTCGATGACGGACTCCCCTGCGCTGGTCGCCGGCGCCACCCTGGCCAACACCCTGCCCTGGTTACTGTTCTCACTGCCCGCCGGTGCCCTCGCCGACCGGGTTGACCGCCGGCGCCTGATCATGGCGATGGCCGCCGCGCGCGCCCTGGTCCTCGCCGTGCTCGTGGGCGCCATCCTCGTGGACGTCCTCCCACCGGCCGGCCTGTACGCGGGGGCGCTGCTCCTCGGCACCGCCGAGGTGTTCGCCGACACCACCCGGATGTCGGTAGTGCCGATGGTCATACCCCGCAATCGCATGGAATCCGCGTTCGCGAAGTTGACAGCGACCGAGACCGCGGCCAACGAGTTCATCGGGCCCCCGCTGGGTGGCCTGCTGGCCGCCGCCGGACTGGCCGTGGCGCTCGGCGCTGGCGGCGTCGGCTACGCAGGCGCCCTGCTCGCACTGGCAGTCATGACCGGTCACTACCGCAGCAGCGGTCATCCCGGACCAGCAGCGAACGCTCCGGGCCTCCGCGCCGACATCCGGGAGGGCATCCGGTACGTGTGGCAGGCAAGGATTCTGCGGTCTCTGCTGCTGGTGGCCGGTGCGGCGAGCGGGTGCTGGGCGGCCTGGATGGCGGTCATCGCCGTCTACGCGATCGCACCCGGACCGATGAACCTGAGCCACGCGGAATACGGCCTGCTGATCGGAGCCCTGGGAGTGGGCGGCGTCATGGGAGCCTCCGCCGCGCCCGCTCTCACCCGCCGCTTAGGACGGCGGGTCGTCCTCGCCGCGTCGATGGCGAGCTTCGCCGTACTGCTGGCGGCACCGGCGATCACCTCGTCGCCCCGGCTGGTCGCCGCGGCGACCGTCCTGGGCGGCGCCGGCTCCGGCGCGTGGAACGTCACCTACAGCTCGCTGCGCGCACTCGTCGTGCCCGACGAGATGATGGGGCGCTACAGCGGGGTCAGCCGCCTGACCAGTTGGGGTTCGATGCCGCTCGGGGCTCTGGTCGCCGGCCTCACCGCGGAACTGGTCAGCGTCAGAGCGGTCTTCTGGGGCGGAGCAGGTCTCTGCGTCCTGGTGCTCGCCGTGACGTTACGAACTGTCACCTCGCCCGAATTCCGACTGGCGCAGGCCCGCGCTACCGCCCTCCACGAACCCGTGCCGGCCCAGCCGCACTGACCTGGCCTCAGCGGGCATGGCGTTCCGGGTGGGCCCGGCTCCAGGTCCGCATCCGCTCCGGGTAGCCGGTGCGCGCCGCCTCGTACAGCGGCACCGCGTGCTTGCGGGCGATGGACCCGGCCGCGCGGGGCGTTCCGGTACGACGACGGATCCACTCGCCGTCGTGGGCGATCGCCATCACTGTGGTGTCCGTAGCGGTCGTCTCCGGTTCCAGGTAGAACTCCACCCCGCGCCGGGTGGCCACGAACTCCTCCAGCGCCGCGAGGTCGTCGCGGGTCGCCTCCCGGTCCAGCTTCGTCGGGGTCGCCTCGGCACCCCGTGACCGGCGGTTGAACCAGCTCATGCCCCGCCCCTCTCCTCGACGTCCCTCCAGTGCAGCACCGGTTCCTGGCAATACGCTGCACGCCGGATGGGAGAGAGCTGACCTGCATCGAGAAGTCCGTGTGGAACCCGCAGCGGGTGGGCGGTGTCATGAGTGTGATCCGAACGGAGGCCCCCCTGGACGACGAGGCACTCGTCACCCGCGCTCGGGCAGGTGACCTGGAGGCGTACAACCTCCTGGTCGCCCGGCACACCGCGTCCGCGTACCGGACCGCGGTGCTGCTCGGCGCGGGCTCGGACTCCGAGGACGTCATCCAGGAGGCGTTCGTGAAGGCGTACCGGAAGCTGTCCCGTTACCGGGGTGACGCGTCCTTCCGGTCGTGGCTGCTCGCGATCGTCGCCAACGAGACCCGTAACCTGCACCGCTCCCGTGGCCGGCGCGACGGGCTCGTCCTGCGGGCGGCGGCAGCGGACCCGACGTCCGAGGTCGCCGAGGACGACGCTGTCGGCGCGGTCCTCGCCGGGGAGCGCCGGGCATCGCTGGTGCAGGCCCTGCGACAGCTGCCGGTACGGGACCGTGAGGTGATCGTCTGCCGGTTCTTCCTCGATCTCACCGAGGAGGAGACGGTGGCGGCTCTGGGCTGGCCCCGAGGCACTGTGAAGTCGCGTACGTCCCGGGCTCTGGCGAAGCTTCGCGGCCTACTCGACGGTGCGGAGGTCCGGCATGGGTGACCTCGAACGGGAACTGCGCGACCTGTCCACCTGGCTGGACACCCCCGATCCGCCCGACGTGACCGCCCGCGTCCGCGTACGACTCGGCACGCCCGCGCCCCGACGGCGCCGGTGGCGGTCGCTCGCCGCGGTGGCGCTCGTCGCCCTGCTCGTGGCGATGTTGCCGCCGACGCGGGCCGCGATCGCCGACGCCGTCACGGGGCTGCTGCGCTTCGCCGGGGTCAGCATCGCCACCTCGCCCGCCCCGACGCCGCCCAGCGGCACCGCGTCGCCGCTGCCCGGGCAGCGGGCCGTCGCCCTGGGCGAGGCCCAACGGACGGTGCGGTTTCCGATCCGCCTGCCGGCGAGGCTGGGCACGCCCGAGCAGGTGCTGGTCGCCGACCCGGACGCCACTGGCCAGTACCGGGTGGCGACGCTGCTCTACGACGGGGGCGCACTGCGCGTCGACGCGTTCGACGGTCACCTCGACCTGGCCTTCCACAAGGAGGTGACTCCGCCGGGCGCGAACTGGGTCCAGGTGAACGGCGACTTCGCCGTCTGGGTCGACGGCCCACACGCGTTGTCCTACGTGGACCGGACGGGCGAGATCCGCAGGGAGACCGCCCGACTGGCCGCCTCGACCCTGATCTGGCAGGACGACGACGTGAGCTACCGGATTGAGGGCACCCTCACCAAGGCCGAGGCGATCGAGATCGCCCGCTCACTGGGCTAGGAACCCGGCGGGCGTGGGCGGTGTCGGAAGGGTGGACGAGTCGTCGACGCGTACCGGAAGGGGCGAGATGGTTTCCTGGGGCAGGTTGACGCTGGCATCCTCGGTGGTCCTGCTGGCGGGGTGCACGACCACGACCAGCGGAGCGCCGCCGACGGCGGGTGCGGCCACCACGGCGAGCACCGCGACCGCCTGCGCGGCGCGGATCGAAACGGGGTCCCTGCCGGACTGGGCGGACGCCGGGTTCAGCGGGGACGCCCGGGTTCCGCACGTCTTCGGCGCGAAGGGTGACATCGTGGCGGTGCTGTTCGCCCACCCACTGCGGCAGGTCCGGACGGACGGGTCGAACAACAAGATCCTTTGGGTGGCCAGCGCCGCCACGACCTCGCCCGACCCGACCGCACCGGCAACCCTGGTGATCACAGCGAGGCTGGACGGCACGGACACCCGGGTGATCCGGGAGGTCCCCGGCGGCCCCGGTCCGTCGATCATCGACCTGCCCGAGGCCGGTTGCTGGCGCCTCGACCTGCGCTGGTCCGGGCACACCGACACGATGGACCTGGTCTACGCCCCCTGACAGCACCTCGGGCCGCCTAGGCTGCCGATCATGCCCATGGACGCGCGGGTGGCAGCGGCCCGCAACAACGCCGAATGGTGCGACATCGTCTGCGGCAGCCACGGGCTGGCCGGTCGTACCGACGCCGACGCCTGGTCGGTCCCCCACCGTTCGCCACAGTGGTACCCGGACGCGGTCACAGTGCGGCCGGGCGTCGACGCCGAGGCCGTGCTGGCCCGCATCGACGCGGGGCCCGGCGCGTCGGTGAAGGACAGCTTCGCCGACCTCGACCTGTCCGGGTACGGGTTCCGGGTGCTCTTCGACGCCCAGTGGATCCACCGGCCACCGTCGCCACCACCTGTCGACACGCCGCTGGCCCCGGTCACCACACCCGACGAGCTGGTGGCCTGGGCGGCGGCTCAAGGTGGTGGGGACCTGTTCCGCCCCGCGCTCCTGGCCGACCCCCGCGTACGGGTGCTCGCTCGCCACGACGACCGGGGCGTGATCACCGGTGGAGCGGTGCTCAGTGGCGACGGCCCGTACGGCGTCTCCAACCTGTTCACCCGCACCGACAACCCCCGGGACATCTGGCGCGCGGTGTGCGCCACAGTGCCCAACGCGCCGCTGGTCGGCTACGAAAGCACAGCGGACCTGACGTCGGCGCTCTCCGCTGGCTTCACCACCACCGGCCCTCTCCGCATCTGGCTGCACGCCTAGCGCTCTGGCCACTGGCCCCACGCACGGACAGCTATGCTGGGCGGCATCGGCACCGATCCGGCCATCACCGGGGAGCCTCCGGAAGAACAGGCAGCTTCGCCGCCCCAGTAGAACCGGACGTCGCGGCACGTCACGCCGCGAAATCGAGCGGCGCCTGCATCATCGAGGCGCAAGCGGGGTGGTACCGCGGAGTCCTGGCCATACGCCCGGCGCTTCGTCCCCGCGTGGGCAGTGAGCTGCTGCCCGTGCGAGCGGACGTGAAGTGTAGGGAGAACGTCGGTGCCGGACGGTCCGTCGAAGTCACCATTCGTGCCACTGCCCACCAAGATCGACCTTGGTGGGATGGACCGTGCGGTCATCGAGTGGTGGCAGGCAAACAACGTGTTCAACCGGAGTCTGGAGCAGACGGCCGACGGTCCGCCGTGGGTGTTCTACGAGGGTCCGCCGACCGCCAACGGCACGCCGGGCACCCACCACATCGAGGCGAGGGTCTTCAAGGACCTCTTTCCCCGGTACCGGACGATGCGGGGCTTCTCGGTGCCACGCCGTGCCGGGTGGGACTGCCACGGCCTGCCTGTGGAACTCGCGGTGGAGAAAGAACTGGGGCTCAGCGGCAAGCCCGACATCGAGAGGATGGGCGTCGCGGAGTTCAACGCCCTGTGCCGCACCTCGGTGCTGCGGCACGTGGACGAGTTCGTCCAGCTCAGCGAGCGGATGGGTTACTGGATCGACCTGGAGCATCCGTACCAGACCATGTCCCCGGAGTACGTGGACAGCGTCTGGTGGTCACTGAAGCAGATCCACGACGGCGGGCGACTGGTGGAGGACTTCCGGGTCGCTCCGTACTGCACCCGCGACGGCACGACCCTGTCCGACCACGAGGTGGCCCAGGGGTACGAGACCGTCACCGACCCCTCCGTGTACGTGCGGTTTCCGGTGCGCGGGGACGTGGCCGGACACAGCGGTGTCGACCTGCTGATCTGGACCACCACCCCGTGGACCCTGGTGTCCAACACCGCCGTCGCCGTCCACCCCACAGTGACGTACGCCCTGGCCCGCACCGGCGAGGGCACATTCGTCGTCGCCGAACCACTGACCCAGCGGGTCCTCGGCGACGAGGCGGAGATCCTGGCGACAGTGCCGGGGTCGGCCCTTGAGGGTTTGCGGTACGAGCGGCCGTTCGACCTGGTGGACATCCCGGACGCGCACCGGGTGGTCCTCGCGGAGTACGTGACGACCGAGGACGGCACCGGTCTGGTGCACCAGGCGCCGGCCTTCGGCGCGGACGACCTCGCCGTCTGCCGCGCCTACGGGTTGCCGCTGGTCAACCCGGTCGCCCCGAACGGGAGGTTCGACGACGGCATCGACCTGGTCGGTGGTGTGTTCTTCAAGGACGCCGACGCGTTGCTCATCGACCGTCTCAGGCAGTCTGGTCGGTTGTTCCGGCATGAGCCGTTCGAGCACCCGTACCCGCATTGCTGGCGGTGTCACACGCCGCTGATGTACTACGCGCAGCCGTCCTGGTACATCCGGACGACCGAGGTCCGTGACGAGCTGACGCGGGAGAACGAGAACACCAACTGGTTCCCGGAGCACATCAAACACGGCCGCTACGGCGACTGGCTGAAGAACAACATCGACTGGGCGGTGTCCCGCTCCCGGTACTGGGGCACCCCGCTGCCGCTGTGGCGATGCCCTGACAACCACATCACCGCTGTTGGTTCCCGTACGGAGCTCGGGGAGCTGACCGGCGCCGACCTGTCCGAGCTGGATCCGCACCGCCCGTATGTCGACGAGATCACCTTCGCCTGCCCGGACTGCGGTCTGATCGCCACCCGGGTCCCCGAGGTGATCGACGCCTGGTACGACTCCGGGGCGATGCCGTTCGCGTCGTTGGGCTACCCCCACGTGCCGGGTAGCAAGGAGATCTTCGAGCGCACCTACCCGGCTCAGTACATCTGCGAGGCGATCGACCAGACGCGGGGGTGGTTCTACACGCTGATGGCGGTGGGCACGCTGGTCTTCGACCGGTCCCCGTACGAGAACGTCGTCTGCCTCGGGCACATCCTGGCCGAGGACGGCCGCAAGATGAGCAAGCACCTGGGCAACATCCTGCTGCCGATCCCGTTGATGGACACGCACGGCGCGGACGCGGTGCGCTGGTTCATGGCCTGCTCCGGCTCACCGTGGTCGCCGCGCCGGATCGGGCCCGGCCCACTCGACGAGATCGTCCGCAAGGTGTTGATGACCTACTGGAACACCGCGGCGTTCTTCTCCCTCTACGCGGCGAACTCGACGTGGGCGCCGCATCTGGCGCAGCCGGTCGCCCAGCGACCGGTGTTGGACCGGTGGATCGTCGGCGAGGTCCACGCCCTCGCGGCCGCCGTCGACGAACGGATGCAGAACTACGACACGGCGCGCGCCGGCCGACTGCTCGCCGACTTCATCGACGACCTGTCGAACTGGTACGTACGGCGGTCGCGGCAGCGTTTCTGGGAGGGCGACCCCGATGCCCTCACCACCCTGTACGAGTGCCTCGACATCCTCACCCGGCTACTGGCGCCGTTCATCCCCTTCGTCACGGAGGAGGTGTGGCAGCAGGTCGTCCGGCGCGGTGCCGAGTCGGCCCCCGAGTCGGTGCACCTGGCGACCTGGCCCACAGCCGACACGACAGTGATCAGCACGGAGTTGTCGTCCCAGGTGGCCACGGCGCGGGCATTGGCCGAGGCGGGCCGGTCCGCGCGTAAGGCGAGCAGCCTGCGGATCCGCCAGCCGTTGAGCCGGGCGCTCGTGGGGCTGCCGGCCGGCACCGTCCTCCCGCAGGCGTTGCTGGACGACATCGGCGACGAGTTGAACGTCAAGGTCCTCCAGCCGCTCGATGCACAGAGCGGGGTCATCGACGTGCAGGTCAAAGCCAACTTCCGGACCCTGGGCCGCCGGTTCGGCAACCGCACCCAGCACGTCGCGAAGGCGATCGCCGCCGTGACCCCCCGGGACCTGGTCGACGGGGTCCGGGCGAACGGGACGTATCCACTGTCGGTCGACGGTGCGCAGGTCGAGGTGGGCCTGGACGACATCCTGATCACGGAGGTGCCGCGCACTGGTTGGGTAGTGGAGTCCCAGCGCGGCGCGACGATCGCGTTGGACACCGAGATCACGCCCGAGTTGGCAGCCGAGGGCGTCGCACGCGACGTCGTCCGCATCATCCAGCAGGCCCGCCGCGACGCCGACTTCGAGGTCTCCGACCGGATCACGGTGTCGATCGCCGCGCCTCCGGATGTCGCGGCGGCGATCTCCACGCATCAGAAGCTCATCGCGCACGAGACTCTCGCGCTCCAGCTGACGATCGTGAACGCGTTGTCGGAGGGGTTCTCCGGCACGGTGGGCGACGGTCAGGAGATCGTCGTGCACGTCGTGCGGGCCTGAGACGGCGACCGTAACCAGTGCGGGTGCGCGGCGCAGTCGGCCGCGCACCCGCACCGCCCCGGCGGCGAGGTGGGTTAGTTCTTAGCTACCGACGGAGCAGTTTCAGCGGAGTGCGGCGGGCGCAGCACCGGCACCAGCAGCAGGGTCGGCAGCAGCAGCAGCGGCACCGCCAGCAGCGCGCGTAGGGTGCCGACCTCGTCGCCGACCAGCCCCAGCAGCGGCGGGCCACCGAGGAACGCGGTGTAGCCGATCACCGCGACCACGCTCACCCGCACCGCCGCGTGGGCCTCGTCGTCGGCCGCCGCGCTCATCCCGACCGGGAAGCCCAGCGACGCACCCAGGCCCCACAGTGCGACGCCGATGACGGCCACCGGCCCGGAGCCCGCCAACACGGCCAGGCCGGCGCCGACCACAGCGAGGCCGATGGTGCCGCTGAGCACCGGCACCCGACCCCACCGGTCCAGCGCGATGGTGCCGACGGTGCGTCCGACGGTCATGCCCACCACGAAGACCGCGAAGACCGCCGCGCCGGCGGCCTCGCTCAGGTCCCGCCCATCGATGAAAGCCACGGCCAGCCAGTCGTTTGCGGCGCCCTCGGTGAACGCCGCCACCAGCACGAACAGCCCGATCAGCAGGGTGCGCGGCTCACGCCAGGCGGCGAGTTGCGCCCGGCGGCGGGCGGCGGGGGTGGCGTCCGCAGGGTCGCCGGTGTGATCACTGCCCACGGGCAGGAACGTCCGGGCGGCGAGTGCGGTGCCGGCCAACACGACCACCGCCACCGCGACGAGATGCGCGCCGACCGACACGTCGAACCGGGCCGCCCCGGCACCCAGCGCCGCTCCGGCCACCGAACCGAGGCTCCACCCGGCGTGGAAGCGGGGCATGATCGTACGGCCCAGCCGCCGTTCCACAGCCGCGCCCTCGACGTTCATCGCCACGTCGCAGGCGCCGGAGCCGTAGCCGAGAGCGACCAGTCCCAGGGCGACGATGGCGAACGACCCGGTCATCGTGGCGCCCAGCCCCGCCACGCTCAGGCCGACCGCGACCAGAACTGTGGCCATGGTGACGGTGCGGGCCGCACCGAACCGTTGGGCGAGCAGGCCGGAGGTGGGCATGGCGAGCAGCGCGCCGACGCTCATCGCCAGCAGCAGCAACCCGAGTCGGCCGGCGGAGAGGTCCAACGCCTCACGGACCGCCGGGACGCGGGAGAACCAGCTGCCGACGGCCAGCCCGTTGAGGGTGAAGGTGACGGCGACGCCGTTGCGGGCGAGCCGCACCGTCCGCAGAGTCGGCGATGCGGTGTCCGGGGCTACGGGTCGACTGGTGGGGGCGCTCACGGGGGTAGGTCCTCTTTCTCGGGGTGATCTCCTGGCACGATCGCACACCTGAGAGCGCTACCACCACAACCGGGAACCGCCCCTTACCGCTGCTGGTCCGGCCGGGGCATGATGTGAGCAGGCGTTGGTCCGACCGGACGGGCCGCCGCGGGAGGCGACGATGACGACAGCGGCACACCGAGCGGCCACCCTCGAGGACGTGGCCCGGGTCGCCGGGGTGTCCCGGTCCACGGCGTCGCGGGTGATCGCCGGCACGGGGTTCGCCTCGCCGGCCGCCCGCAAGCAGGTCACGGCAGCCGTCGACCAGCTCGGCTACGTGCCCAATCCCGCAGCCCGCGCGTTGGTCAGCGGCGGCGGCGTACGCCTGGTGGTGGCCGTTCTGGGCACCAGCGCCGCGGTGCTGGACGACCCGTACGTGCACCAGGTGGTCGGCGCGGCCGCCCGGGTGTGCACGCCCGCCGGTGTCGGGGTGGCGCTGTACTGGCTGCCGTTCGGCGACCCCCGCAGCCTCGACCAACTCGACGGGGATCGCAGCGTGTGCGGGGTGATCCTGGTCAACACCACCGAGGAGTTGCTGGCTGCGGTGCCCCGGTCGCTACGCGGTCGGGTGGTCTCGATCGGCGTCGGCTCGGCGACAGTGCCGTCGTTCGACGTCGACAACGCCGCCGGCTCCGAAGAGGTGCTTCGCCATCTGTACGCCTCGGGTCGCCGCCGGATCGCCATGGTGACCGGCCCCCGGTGGCTGCCCTGCGCGCAACGCCCGGTGCAGACGTACCGCCGACTCATGGCCGAGGCCGGCCTACCGGAGCGGATACTGCCCGGGGACTTCCGGGCGGCGCGCGGCCGGACGGCGGCCGGCGAGGCGCTGCGCCGCTGGCCGGACATCGACGCGATCTACGCGATCAGCGACGACACAGCGCTCGGGGTGATCGCGGGCCTGCGCGACGCCGGTGCGCGGGTGCCCGGCGACGTAGCGGTGGCCGGCTTCGACGACATTCCGTTGGCCGGGATGACCGCCCCGGCGCTGACCACGGCGAGTCACCCGGTGGGGCGGATCGCCGTCGCCGCGGCCACCGCCCTGCTGGACGGGCGCCCGGCGGCGCCGGTGACCCTGTTCCCGTCCGCCCTGGTGGCGCGGGCCAGCGCCTGAGTCGACGCTCGATCGAGCACGCTGACGGTTAACCCCGTACGGGCCGGGTAACCGCGTCGGACCTTTCGTCCACCGTGAGGAGCGCCGACCCGTGTCCGACTCCGCGCCGTCGCACTGGGACCCGGCGCCGAGCCCCCGGGACGGCCGGTTGACCGCCCGCCGCCACCCGCCGGTGGCGCCGGGCCGCACCGGGCTGGTGCCGATGACCGGCCCCGACGGTGACCGACTGGCCCTGGGGTACGCCCCGGAGCGCGCGACCGACCGTTCGGCGTACCGGTTGGTGTTGCTCCTGCACGGTGCGGGCGGTTCGGCGCGACAGGGGCTGGACCTGCTGCTGCCGGTAGCGGACGCGCAGCACCTGCTGCTGGTCGCGCCGGACTCGTCGGCGGCCAGTTGGGACCTGATCGCCGGCGGCTTCGGGGCGGACGTGGGGCGCATCGACGGGCTGTTGGCGACCGTCTTCGACACCTACCCGGTGGCCGACGTGACGGTCGGCGGCTTCTCCGACGGCGCCTCGTACGCGCTGTCGCTGGGCCTGGCGAACGGGGATCTGGTCGACGCGGTGCTGGCCTTCTCCCCCGGTTTCGCCGCGCCACCGGTCACCCACGGCCGGCCACGGATCTTCATCTCACACGGCGTCGACGACCGGGTGCTGCCCATCGACGTGTGCAGCCGCCGTCTCGTCCCGCACCTGCACGACCTCGGCTACGACGTGACCTACCAGGAGTTCCCCGGCGGCCACGAGATCCCCGCCCCGATCCGCGATTCCGCCATCGCCTGGCTCACCGCCCATCCTCCACGGGCTGAGAACCACCGTTGAGCGGTGCGGACGTCAGACCGGCGGGAGGCCGAGGGCGTCGTCGACGCGGGCGAGGACGGCGGCGTCGTCCTCCGGGTTGACGCCGCGCAGCAGGTCGATGGCCGTGGCCCGAACCTGACCGATGATCATCGCTAGAGGAAGGGTCTGCGTGGGACCGAAGAGCTGCCCGGCGGCGTGCACCGCTGCCAACGCCGACTCGTCGGCCCGGGTGGCGTGTCGGTCGGCGGTCTCCTCCTGCCCGTTCAGGTCCGCGGCGAGGGCGGCGCCGGCCTGACGGACCGCCTCGGCCAGTGACCGCAGGGCGGCGCCCAGCTCGGGTGGGGCCGGAGTGTGCAGCCGGCTGAGGGTCACGCCCGCACGGGCCAGCACCCGGACGTTGCGAACCGCGTAGTCGATCTGCCGGATCGACTCGTCCACCGAGCGCAGCCGACCGATGTGCCGACGTCGACGGACGTTGAGCCGCAGCGCCTCACCGGCGGCCAGCACACCGTCGCGCAGCCCGTCCACCCGGGCGTCCATCCCCCGCGCCTGCCGCAGCGCGGCGACCGCAGCCGGCTCGTCGCGGCCGTCCAGCGCGTCGGCGATCCCGCCGAGCAGCCCGGCCAACTCGTCGAAGGTCCGCCGCACCTCGGCGACCAGCGGCGCGAGGGGATGCCGGGCGTCGACCAGCAGGCTGGCCGCGAGGGCTACCGCGCCGCCGACCAGCGCGTCGACGAAGCGGAACGGCACCAACGAGCCGTCCGGTGGTGCGACCACCACCAGGTAGAGCGCGGAGACCGCCGCCTGCACCAGCGTCACGCCGGTGGCGCCGAAGGCCACCGCGAGGAGGACGGTGAGCAGGATGACTGTGAACACCGTCCAGGTGCTGCCCGGGCCGAGCGCCTGCACCACCAGGTCGGCGACGAGCACCCCGGCGGCGACCCCGAGGATGACCTCGACGGCCCGGCGAATGCGCTGCCCCCGGGCCTGCCCGAGGACGATCAACGCGGCGGCCGGCGCGAAGAAGGGCTGCGGGTGCCCGAGCAGCCGGGTGGCCAGCAGCCAGGCCACGGTCGCCGCGACGGTCGCCTCCAGCACCGGCCGCCAGCCGTGCCGCAACCGCCCGCCGGCAGTCCGCAGGCCCCTGAACCGCACCATCGCCCAACCTCCCCCACCCACCCACCCACGCCGCCCGGCCCGCCGCCACGGCCCCGACCCCGACCCCGGCCCCGGCCCCGGCCCCGGCCCCAGCTCACCACACCCGCCACCAGCTCACCCCGGCACACCGCCAGCTCACCGCAGCACCCTGTCCGCTCGCCCTTTGGAGCTGATGCCGTAGACGAATCAGGCGCGATGTCGTAAACGATTCAGCTCCAAAGGGCCGGCCCACGACACCATGCCGGCGGCCCACGGCATCAGGCGCGATGTCGCAAACAGTTCAGCTCCAAAGGGCCGGCCCACGACGCCATGCCGGCGGCCCACGGCATCTCGGGGCGATCGTCTCCCATCACGCGGCGGACCTGATCACCGGGCTGCTCGCGACCCGCCCGGGTGCCAGCGCGCAGACGGGCCCGCACCCAGCCAGGCCCGCACATCACCAGGCCCACACACCGTCGGGTCCGCACGCAGCCAGGCCCACACACCGTCAGGCCCACACACCGTCAGGCCTGACGGCCCACCCGCCGACCGGCGCCGGGCGGGTCAGCTTCCGGTGAGGGCTCGCAGCAGCGTACGGACGGCGGCGCTCAGGTCGGCGCGGCTGGCCGTGGTGCCGGGCTGTGGGGCGCTGAGCGCGCCCGCGCCGGCCAGCCGGTCGAAGAGCAGCCCGTCCACGAACGCCACGAACTGGTCGCCCTGCCGGTCGGGGTCGGTGGCTCCGGCCCGGGTCAGCAGATCCCGGGCCTGCACCCGAAGGCCGGTGCCGTGTTGCAGGATGCCGCGCAGCTCGGGCCGGTGCACCGCCTCCAGCAGGCAGGCGTAGCGGGCGAGGCTCCGGCTGCGTCCGGTGCTCAACCAGCGGTCGAGCACCTCGGCGACACCGGCCGCGAGGGCGTCGAGGTCGCCGCTGTCGAGCCGGGGGGCGGACGTCGGGGTTGGCGGGCCGGTCGGCAGGTCGTACGCGGCAAGGTCGGCCCGGTCCCGTTCGGCGAGCCGTCCGACGACCGCCTCGATCAGCGCCTGCCGGGTCCGCAGGTACGCGGAGGTGGTGCCTGGCGGCATACCGGCGCGGCCGTCGACCGCCCGGTGGGTCAGGGCTCGCATGCCACCGTCGGCGATCAGTTCGATGGCCGCGTCGGACAGTGTCGCGATCCGGTTCACCCGCGCCGTCATGGCACTTCTCCCTCCTGGTGGTCCGGAGGTAGTATCACTCTTCTACAGGTGTAGAAGGAGGATCGACATGGACGACTCACACGCGGTGGTGGTGGGCGCCGGCATCGGCGGGCTGAGCGCGGCGCTCGCCCTGCACCGGCACGGGTGGCGGGTCACAGTGCTGGAGCGCGCCCCCGAGATGCGCGAGGTCGGCGCCGGCCTGAGCCTGATGGCCAACGCCGTGCGCGCGCTGGACGCCCTCGACCTCGGTCCGGCCCTGCGCCGCGGTGGGCACGGTGAGGCGCCCGGCGGGATCCGCAACCGGCACGGGCGCTGGTTGTCCCGGGTGGACGCCTCGGAGATGATCAGGCAGCTGGGCACCACGGCGCTCGGCGTGCACCGGGCCACGCTGCACCGCATCCTGCGCGAGGCTCTGCCGGCGTCGTCCCTGCACACCAACGCCGTGGTGGAGCACGTCGAGTCCGGCCCGGACCACGCCGAGGTGCGCTACCAGGGGCCGGACGGCCCCCACACCCTCACCGCCGATCTGGTGGTCGGCGCCGACGGCCTGCGCAGCCGGGTCCGCGCCCAGCTCTGGCCGCAACACCCCGGCCCGGTGTACGCCGGATCGACGACGTGGCGGGCGGCCATCGCGTTCCCCGATCCGATCCCGGCCGCCATCACCTGGGGGCCGGGAGCCGAGTTCGGCATGGTGCCGATCGGCGACGGCCAGCTCTACTGGTACGGCGCGCTGAACGCCCCGCCCGGCGGCCACGCCCCCAACGAGCTGGCGGCAGTGCGGGAGCGCTTCGGCGGATGGCACGACCCCATCCCGGCGCTTCTCGCGGCAACCCCACCCGACGTCGTGCTGCGCAACGACATCCACTACCTGGCCGAGCCGCTGCCCTCGTACGTGCGGGGCCGGGTGGCGCTGCTCGGCGACGCCGCCCATCCGATGACACCCAACCTCGGGCAGGGCGCCGGCCAGGCGATCGAGGACGCGGTGGTGCTCGGCGCGGTCTGCGCCAGCGGCGCCGAGGAAGTGCCGGCCGCCTTGGCCGCGTACGACGAGCAGCGTCGAGGGCGCAGTCAGTCCGTCGCCCGTGCCTCCTACATCGCTGGGCGGTTCGGACAGCAGCTGCACAACCCGATTGCCTTCGCGATGCGGACCATCGCGTTGCGACTCACCCCGGGCAGGGTCGCCCTGCGCAGCATGGCCCGCTACGCGGACTGGCGACCACCGGCGGGCTGAGCCGGCCCAGCGATCCGGCCGGTGGCCAGTGCGGCGTACTCCGCGGAGGCGAGAAACTCGGTCAGCACCTCCACTGTGCCCGGCGTCCACTGACGACCGTCGAGCACTTCGGCACCGGGGACGAAGAGCATCGCGGCGCCCTCGCCGAGCACCACGTCCTCCTGCCGGGCCCTGGTGCTTCCGAGGAAGTAGTGCTTGACCCGGGCAAGCTCGGGCAGCGATTGCACGGCGACCGGTTGCAGTGGCCCGTCGGCCCGCAGGCCGGTCTCCTCCAACAACTCCCGCTCGGCGGTCTGCTCCGGCGTCTCCCCCGGCTCGCCGTGGCCGCCGGGCAGCCCCCACACGTTCGGGTGGTGCGTCGCGTCGCCGTCGCGCAGCTGCAACAGCAGCTGCCCGTCGGGATCTACCAGCAGGACGCACGCGACAATTCTCATCCGACCAGACTACGGCCGGCGAGGAACCGTCGTGACCCCAAAGCTCCAGAATAGTCAATCGGGTCGTCGTCGGGGCTAATCAAAGGCGACAGTGCGCCGGTACAATCGGCGACTTCGTTGTGACCGATCGCTGACTGCTGATAGTGAAAGCGATCACACACACTGACCCCATGAACAGGAGAGTCAACCGCGGTAGGGCACTCCGCGTCGCGGTGTGCCTCCTTCTTCTCGCCGCGCTGAGCGGCTGCATGCAACTCAACATGGGGTTGACCGTCAACGCCGACGACACTGTCGACGGGCAGCTCCTGCTGACGGCCCAGAAGTCGGTGCTGAGCGGCCGCAACAAGAACCTCCCGGTCGCCTTCGCGGAGTTGCGGCAGAATATCCCCGCCCTACCGGCCGGCGAGGAAACCCTCTACCAGGACGACACTTTCTACGGCTCCCAGATCAGTTATCGCAAGGCGCCGCTGGCCGGTTTCGACACCGAGAGCGTGAAACTGGTCCGGGACGGTGATCTTTACCGCTTCACGCTGCCGCTCGATCCCAAGAAATATGGCGGAAAGGTTGCGGAGCAGAATCCGCAAAACCAACAGGCGTTCCTCAAGCTCATGTCGTTCGAGATCTCGGTGACATTTCCCGGCCGGGTGATCGACAGCAATGGCACCGTCAACGGCCGTTCGGTCAGTTGGAAGGTCGATCCCAACCAGGAGAAGCCAGCCGAGCTGCGGGCCGTGGCCGAGGCGCCACCACGACCGTCCACCTCGCCGGTTGCCGCCGGCGAGGAGGATGACGGCGGATTCCCCTGGCTGCTGGTCGTCGGCGGTGTCCTCCTCCTGCTGCTGCTCGCCGCTGTGGGCGTACTCCTGGTTCGTCGCCGTCACCCCGCGGCGCCGGCTGCGCCCGGTCCGACCCCGCCGCCGGGCCCGCCCGCCGGCGCTCCGGGGCCTGGCTGATCCATCTGGTGGCCGGCTGAGCCGGCCACGCCCGGCTCCGGCCGCCCCCCGAAACGACGGCGACCGGCCCCGGTGCTCCCGCGCGGGGGCACCGGACCTCACCACCACCACATCCCGGTCGCACCATCGCAGAAGGGGGATCGTCATGAACGATCTCTTCACCTGGGCAGCCCTGGGGACCATCGCCGGCGCGAGCGCCGCCACCCTGCTGGCCACCAACGTCATCGGCGGGCTGATCGGCCCGAGCGGCGACAAGCTCCGTAAGTGGATCGCCATCGCCATCGCGCTGCTGCTGTCCTACGTGACAGCGGCGTTCGCCGACGACGCCGGCGGCGAGAAGTGGGTCATCGCGTTCTTCAACGCGCTGGTCATCTTCTCCGCCGCGCTCGGCGTCAACCAGTTCCCGCCCGGCAACCGACAGGCGACGCCGACCCAGGTCGCGAGCGGTCGTGAGCCCCGAGTCTTCCGTTCCTGGGTCTGAGGGGTGTCGTCATGGTCTTCGGAATTCTCAGCGCAGCCATCCAGGTCGGCTTCGCCGCCCTGCTCGGCTTCCTCGCCGGTGGCTCGATCGGGCTGCTGATCGGCGCCGTCGTGGGCCTGGTGGTCGGCGCGGTCTTCGGCTGGTCGGTGGCCTCCGCCGGGGTGTACGGCTCGGACGCCCGCGGCATCTTCCTCTTCGTCGTCGACCACACCTGGAGTCTGCTCAACACTGTCGTCGGCGCCATCTACCTCACCGTGCACCTGGTCTTCGGGCACTCACTGGACCGGCCCACCTCACTGGGCAGCGGTCGGGTCAGCGTGGTGGAGGGGGTCTCGCCCCGCTACGCCACCACCATCGGCACCGTCTGCGCCGGCTCCAGCTCAGGCATCCAGCGGCACGAGGACGTGCACATCTTCCAGGGTCGCCTGCTCGGGCCGCTCTACATCCCCCTCGTGCTGGCCAACTACGTCCTGTTCACCATCGCGCCGGTGTGGCTGCTCTACCACGACCACACAAACGCGCCGATCAACCGCTTCACCCGGTACTTCGAGATCGGCGTCTACCCGCACGTGTGGAACGAGGCCATCGCGTACCGGATCCAGGGGACGCCGCCGCGATGACCACCCACGGGCGCGGACCGATCGAGAGCGCCACCGCCGAGCTGGTCGCCTGGGTGGCCAGCGCGGCGGGGGAACCGGTCCCGATCGGCCCGCCCCGCGCGTGCGACGACGCCGATGGGCTCACCCTCTGGCCGATGGAGCTGCGCCCGGCCCGGCAGACCCGCTCCAGCGGCGCGGTCCGCGAACCGTACCGGTTCACTGTCCGCCACCTGCTCTGCGTCACCGGGCCGGCCGGGTTGCCCCGGCTGGACCGGGTGCTCACCGCCGCGACCAGCGACGGCAGTTACCCGGTAGTGCTGGAGGCCGGCGACCCAGCACTGTGGACGGCGTTCGGTACGGCACCCCGACCGGCGCTGCTGATCGACGTGGCGGCGCAGGTGGACCACCCGACTCCGGCGGCGCCGCCGGTTCTGCATCCGTTGCGGTTGCGGCAACTCGACGTGCGCAGCCTCGGTGGGCGGGTGCTCGGCCCCCAGGAGCAGCCACTGGCCGCGATGCGGGTCGAGCTGCCCGCCACCGGGTCCGCCACCCACACCGACACCGAGGGCCGTTTCCTGATCGTCGGCGTCCCGCACGACCCCGAGCACCCGGGCCCGGTCCGGCTGCGGCTGACCGGCCGCGGGCTCGTCCTCACCGCCGACGTCGACCCGGCCGAGGACGACATCGTCATCGTCTGCGCGCCACCGACCCACTGACACCCACAGGCACAGGAGGACCGATGCCCAGTTACTTCTCCCCCGGCATCTATGTCGAGGAGGTCCCCAGCGGCGCCCGACCGATCGGGCCGGCGAGCACCAGCATCGCCGCCTTCGTCGGCGTCGCCCCGGACCGCTCCGCCCACCTGGGCAAGGCGGTGCCGGTCAACAACTGGACGGAGTTCCTGCGGCTCTTCGCCGGTGGGGAGCGGGTGGAGAGCACCCCGCTGGCCCGGGCGGTCTTCGGCTTCCTGGACAACGGGGGCGCCCGCTGCTGGGTGGTCAACGTCGGCGAGGGTGGCGCGATCACCGGCTCCGGGCAGCGGCGTGGCGGTCTGCAACTGCTGGAGGCCGTCGACGAGATCTCCATCATCGCCGCGCCCGGCTTCCACGACGTGGTGTCCCACGAGGCGCTGCTCAGCATGGCCGAGCGCACCCGCACCATGGTGGCGATCTGCGACCCGGCGCCGGACATCGACGACATCTCCGCGTTGACAAGGGTGGCCACGCCGTCCTCCGGCAAACCCCCCAAACCCGCCGAGGGTACGAGCGGCGGCGCCCCCGGCGGTCCCGGCAGCGGTCCGACCCAGCCGGGCGGCTCCGGCGGCCACGAGGGGGCCGCCTACCGGCCGCGACAGTCCGAGTTCGGCGCGTTCTACTACCCCTGGCTGCGGGTGCGCGACCCGATCAGCGGCGAGTTGGAACTCACCCCGCCGAGCGGGCACCTGGCCGGCATCTGGGCCCGCACCGACGCCCTGCGCGGGGTGCACAAGGCGCCGGCCAACGAGCCGGTCCGCGGCGCCGTCGACCTGGGCTACCTGGTCACCCGGCCGGAGCACGACGTGCTCAACCCCAAGGGTGTCAACGTGATCCGCTACTTCGCCGGCGAGGGCATCCGCGTCTGGGGCGCCCGTACGCTCGCCGCCGAGGCCAGCGAGTGGCGCTACCTCAACGTCCGACGCCTCAGCATCGCCATCGAGCAGGCCATCGCCAACGGCACCCGGTGGATGGTGTTCGAGCCCAACGACTTCACCCTCTGGCGTTCGATCCGACGCGACATCGGGGCGTTTCTCACCCGGGTGTGGCGCGACGGCGCGCTGCTGGGGCGCAGCCCGGAGGAGGCGTTCTTCGTCAAGTGCGACGAGGAGACCAACCCGCCGGACGTCCGCGACGCGGGCATGGTGATCGCCCACATCGGCATCGCTGTCGTCAAGCCCGCCGAATTCGTGGTGTTCAAGCTGAGCCAGTGGGCCGGCGGCACCGAGACCGAGACGATCGGAGGCTGACATGCCCACCACCGCCACCCCGCAACCCGGGGCCCCGGTCGACCCGTACCGGGCGTACAACTTCCGACTGCTCATCAACGGCGTCACCAACGGCCACTTCACCGAGATGACCGGGTTGGAGGTGAACATTCCTGGGCAGCCGTACCGGGAGCACGGCCTGGGTCGGATGCGGATGGTGCCCGGTCAGGCCGAGTACGAGCCGGTGACGCTGCACTTCGGCCTCACCGCCTCCCGCGAGTTGTGGGACTGGGTGAACGCCACCGCCCAGGGCACCCTCAATCGGCGCAACGTCTCGGTGGTGCTGCTCGACTCGGTCGGGACGGCCGAGGTGCTGCGCTGGAACCTGATCGACGCCTGGCCGACCCGGTGGCGCGGGGCGCACCTCAACACCCTCAGCCACGAGATCGCCATCGCCTCGCTGACCCTGCGCTACGAGGGCCTGGAGCTGGAGACCGGCGGTGCCACCGCGCCGACGCCCGCGTAGCTGGCTGGCCGGCCGGCTGCGCTCGGCGGCCGGGGCGGTGCAGCGCCTCGCCGGGCGGGTCGAGGCCGCCGGTCACCTTCCGCCGCCGTCGCAGACGCCCGTGGTGGCCCCACGCCGTTTCGGGGAGCCTCCGCGACACTGGCTGGACCTGGTCGCTGCCCACGCGCCCGGCCTGCTGCACGACCTGGACCTCGACCCGTCCCCGAACGGCACCGCCGAGGCCGAGGTCCGGGACGGCGGGCAGGGCGAATCGACCGGTCGGGTCGACGCCGAGGGTGCGGACCCGGTCGTTGACGGCAGGTCCGACGAGTCCAGCAGGCTCGGCAGGCCCGGCAGGTCCAGCAGGATCGACGGCCAAGCCGACGTGGGCGGTCCCGGTGCGAGCGGGGACGAGAGGTCGACCAGGTCGCGGGCCGAGAGCCGAACCGGCAGGTCGGCCTGCCCGTCGCGGGCCGGCGGCCAGCCGGACGGTACGGGGAGCAGTGCCGCCGCCCCATCCGGCGGCGGGACACCGTCGTCCAGCTCGGACCTGACCACCCCACCGGCCGGATCCACCTGGCCGGACGCGTCGACCCCGCCAGCCGGCTCGACCTGGCCGGGGGGACCGGACGCGACGGTGCCTCCGGTACGGCGGGCGGTCCGGGCCGACACCACGGCCCTCGACACCACGGCCCTCGACACCACGACCGTCGACAGCACGGCCCTCCACAGCACGGCCCTCGAGGCAAGGGGGTTGCCCCGGGCGGATGGACCCCGACAGTCGGTCCCCTCCATGGTCTTCGGGCCGCCCAGTTCGCCGAGCGGCCGCCCGCACCGGGCAGAGGCCGAAGCCACCCGAACCACCTCACACCCGCCCCTGGACGCACAGTGGTCCGGCGAGGTCGACCACTGGCGTTCCACCGGCTCGTCGATCGCCCGACCCACCGCCGACCGGCTTCCGGGTGGTCGCGGCGGCTTCCGGGGCGACTCGGACGCTCAGCCCTCGCCCACTGAGAACCAGAGCGGGCACCCGCGTGGTGACGCACCGAGTACGGCCACGACGTCCCGAGTGGACGCAATGGCTGCGCGCCGCCTCCTGAACGAGCCGAACCGGGGCGGGGTCGGTGCATCCTGGACCAGCTCGACGGCGACGAGCGCCGGAAACCGACCGACCTCCGGGCGCGCTGACCTGGTGCGCGTCGTGGACGGTGGACCCTGGCCGGCCCTGCCCGGCGAACCAGCGCCACCCGGGCACCCTGCCGCGGTGGGCATCCCCGGTACGGAAACGTCCGGCGGCGGACGAGTGACCGGCATCGACGGTCCGCTCCCCGGCGCGGCGGCGCGGAGTGTCGACCCGTGGCCGGCACTGCCCGACGACACCGCACTCTGGTCGGTCGCCGGCGCGGCGGTGGACACCGCGCAGCTGACCCGACTGGACCGGGAACAGGCGGGTGACTGATGGAACGCGTCGCCTTCCTCATCGACTCCTCAGGCGTTCGGGTGGACTGCCTGCTCAACCCGGAGACCGTGCAGGTGACCCGACTCGCCGGCGTACGGCAGCGGGGTGCCGGCGGTGGGCAGCTCACCGGATCCGGTCTGGCCGACGACCCGCTGGTCTTCACCGGCGGTGGCCGTACCGAGCTGGTGTTGGACCTGCTCTTCGACGTCGACTTCGTGGAGGCGCAACTGCGTCCGGCCGACGTTCGGGTGCTCACCCGTCCGCTGTGGATGCTGGCGGAGAATTCCACGGCCGAGCATGGTTGGCTGCGACCGCCGTTGGTCCGGTTGGTCTGGGGCAAGACCTGGAACGTGCCCGGTGTGATCATCTCGGTGGCGGAACGGTTCGACGCGTTCACCGGCACCGGGTCGCCGCGACGGTCCTGGCTGCGGCTGAAGCTGGTCCGCGCCGCCGAGACGGCCGATCAGGCCGAGGCCGGCTTCGCCGAGGAGTTGGCCGCCGCGAGCACCCCTACCGCCGCGCCGGGCAGCGCGGTGATCGCCG
Organism: Micromonospora sp. NPDC048842; assembly: GCF_040649935.1. Taxonomy (NCBI): domain Bacteria; kingdom Bacillati; phylum Actinomycetota; class Actinomycetes; order Micromonosporales; family Micromonosporaceae; genus Micromonospora; species Micromonospora sp. NPDC048842. The sequence goes on from NZ_JBEZGK010000016.1 coordinate 54,534, forward strand.
CCGGTGACGGCGCTGCCGAGCCGGGTCGCTCCGGTGTGCGTTTCGACCTGCTGGCCAACGACGCGCTGGGCTCGCCGCTGCGCTGGCGGCTGTTGGCCGAGCACAACCGGATCACCGATCCCCTCGCCGTGCCGGCCGGCACCACGCTCGCCGTCCCACCACCAGGCGCGCCGAGCGGTGGATCGGTGGTGGGCGCGGTGACCGGCGCCGCGCGGGCGTTGGCCGGCGCGGTGGGTGCCGGCGCGTCGTTCGTCGGCGCCTCGATCGCCACCGCGCCCGCCGCCTGGGGTCCGTCGGGCCCCACGGCCACCAGCACCAACCCGGGGGGTACGTCGTGACCAGCGTCGCGCCCCGGGCGTTGATCGTCCTGCTGGACGGCGTCGAGTTGGTCGGCGCGGCTCGTCAGCGGGTCCGCTCACTGCGGGTCGCGGCCCGGCTCGATCAGCCCACCCAGGCCGAGCTGGTGCTCGCCACCACCGCCGGGACCGGCGCGTTCGACCCGGCGGTTCGCCCCGGCACGGCGCTCGACGTACGGCTCGCCGACCACGCGGACGCCCTGTTCACCGGTGAGGTCACCTGCGTGGAGGTGGAGTACGCCGCCGACGGGGCGGCGGTGCTGCGGCTGCGGGCGTACGACCCGCTGCACCGGCTGCGCAAGCGGCAGGGGTTGCGGGTGTTCACCTCGGTGACCGCCGTCGAGCTGGCCCGGGAGCTGTGCGGCGCTGTGGGTCTGGCGGTGACCGCCGAGATCGACGGCCCTCGGTTGGAGCGGCTTCTCCAGCACCGGCACAGCGACCTGGAGCTGCTGCGCGAGGTGACCGGCCGGGCCGGGCTGCACCTGGCCGCCGACGGTGACGGCGTCCGGCTGGTCACCCTCGCCGGCTACGGGGAGCCGGTCGCGTTGACGCTCGGCGCGGGGGTGCACACAGTGCGGCTGTCCACCAATACCGACCAGGCCAGCGGTGCCAGTGCGGCACTGGGCTGGCACCCACAGCGGGCCGAGGTGATCAGCCAACAGGTCGACGAGGCGCGCTGCGGCCGACCCGCCGACGACCGTCCGGACCCGACCGACGTGGGTGCCGACGGCGTTCGCACCGCCGTGGACCAGCCCGGCCGCAGCGCCGACGAGTTGGCGGCGCTGGCCCAGGCCCGGCTGGACACCCGGGCGGCGGCGCTGGTCACGGCCGAGGGGGTGGCCGAGGGCGATCCGGCACTGCGGCCGGGCCGCCGCGTCGACATCGGCGGGGTGCCCGACCCGGTCGCCGGGACGTACGTGCTGACCGAGGTGGTGCACACGGTGGACGGCAACGGGCACCTGACCCGTTTCTCCACGGTGCCGCCGGCCACCCCGACAACCCCGACCGGCGGCGCGGTGGTCACCCTCGGCAGCGTCACCGACGTCGCCGACCCGGACGGGCTGGGCCGGGTCCGGTTGACCCTGCCGGCGTACGGGGACCTGGACGCCGGCTGGCTCGCCGTGCTCTGCCAGGGCGCCGGGCCGGGCAAGGGTCTGGTGGCGCTGCCCGATCCGGGCGACACCGTGCTGGTGGTGCTGCCGGGCGGCGAGCCGGCGTCGGGCATCGTGCTCGGTTCGCTGTTCGGCGCCGTCGAGCCGTACGACGCGGGCATCGACGACGGAAAGGCCCGCCGCTGGACGATGCGCACCGCCGGCGGGCAGTCGATCGTCGTCGACGACGTGCGGCGCAGCCTGCGCCTGGGCACCCAGGGAGGCAGCTTCCTGGAGCTGACCCCCGACCTGGCCGTCCTGCACGCGGCGTCCGACCTGGTGATCTCCGCACCCGGCCGGGCCATTGTGGTGCGCGCCCGCAGCGTGGACTTCCTGCACGCCGAATCGACCGAGGACCCGACCACAGCGGCGGAGCGGGCCCGTTCGCTCGCCCGCGCCCACCACGAAGGAGGCGGCTGATGCGCTGGATCCACAGTGACTCTGTGATCACCTGCGATCACGACGGCCGGGTCGAGAACCGACCCTCACGGCAGTGGGTGACAGTGACCGGTGTGCCAGTGCTCGTCGACGACGACCCGGAGGGACGCACAATCATCGCCTGCCCGAACTACGGCCCGACCATCAAGCCGTGCACGACGACGCTGACCGTCCGGGTCGGCTACAGCGACTGGGTCCGCGTCGACGGGCACCGGCTGGTGCTGTCGCACCTGGAGGGGTTCACCAACGGCACACCGCCGGGGCTGGTCAAGCACACGGTGCGCGACCCCCGCCAGCAGTTCCTGGGGGCGGACCGATGAGGGCCTTCCGCTTCGTCGGCGCCGGCTTCGACGCCGGCCGCACCGGCGGGTTGGCGCTCACCGCGGCCGGCGGCCTGGCGATGACCGACGGCGACGAGAGCGTCCGGCAGGCGCTGTTCCTGCTCCTGTCGACCACGCCGGGCGAGCGGCTGATGCGACCCGGGTACGGCTCCCGGCTGCACCGGTTGGTCTTCGCGCCCAACGACGACACCACTGCCGGTCTGGCCATCCACTACGTCCGGCAGGCCATCGCCCGGTGGGAGCCCCGGGTCGAGGTGATCGACGTGGACGCCGGGCCGGATCCGGACGACGCGTGGCGGCTGGTGATCCGGTTGGACTACCGGGTGCGGGCCAGCCTGACACCCGGGCAGCTGGTCTTCTCAGTGGATCTACTCCCGGTCGACGAGCCCGCTCAGGGAGGAGCGTCATGACGCTGCCCGTGCCGCACCTGGACGATCGCGGCTTCCTCGACCTGGTCACCGAGGCCCGGGAACGGATCCGCCAGTCCTGCCCGGCGTGGACCGACCTGTCGGCGCACGACCCCGGCATGGCGCTGGTGGAGACGTTCGCGCACCTCACCGAGGTAATGATCTACCGGTTGAACCAGTTGCCGGAGAAGGCGTACGTCTCGTTCCTGAACCTGCTCGGGGTCACCCGGCACGCCCCGACCGCGGCCTGGGCGGACGTCCGTTTCACCCGTACCGGCACCGACCGCGGCGCGGTCCGGATCCCGGCCGGGCTGCGGGTCGCCGCGGCCCGGGGCGCGGACCCCCGGCCGGTCGTGTTCGTCACCACTGAGCCGACGCTGCTGCCCGCCGACGAGTCGTCGGTGACGGTACGGATGCACCACTGCGAGCCGGTCGAGGCGGAGCTGCTCGGGGTGGGCACCGGCCAGCCGGGGCAGGTGCTGCGCGCGGCGCACGCGCCGCTGACGCACACCGCCGAGGCGCTGGACCTGCTGCTCGGGGTGGAGGTGCCGGCCGGCACTGTCGAGCTGGGCGCGGCGGCCCGCGAGCACGACGGTCGCACGTTCGAGATCTGGCAGCCGGTGGACAGCTTCGCCGGGCTCGGCCCGCAGGCCAAGGCGTACCTGGTCGACCGCTGCTCCGGCACCGTCATCTTCGCCCCGGCCCTCGACCTGCGACCCCCCGCCGGGGCGACCCCGCCCGGCGAGGTCACCGCCGACGCGACCGCACCGACGAGCACCGTGCCGCCGGTGACCGTCGCGGCGGTGCCGCCGGCCGGACGGCAGATCCGGCTCTGGTACCGCGCCGGCGGCGGACCCACCGGCAACGTGGCGGCGGGCACGCTGACCAGTCTTCGCGACCCACTACCGGGGGTACGCGTGGACAACCCCGCCCCGGCGGCCGGCGGCCGGGACATGGAGGCGCTGGAGTCGGTGCTACTGCGCGGCCCGTACGAGTTCTTCGCCCAGCAGCGGGCGGTCACCGCCCGCGACTTCGAGGTCCTCGCGACCAGCTCCGGCGCGGTGGCGCGGGCGCGGGCGTTCACCCGCGCCGCGGTGTACAGCTTCGCCCGCCCGGGTGAGGTCGAGGTGGTGCTGGTGCCGTACGTGCCGGAGGCGGCCCGACCGGGCGGGCGGCTGCCGGTGGCGGTGCTGCGCGAGCACGAGGTGCCCGAGGCGCGGCACCGGGTCGAGGCGGACCTGGAGGAGCGCCGGATGGTCGGCATCCGCTCCCGGGCCACCTGGGCACGGTTCAAGGCGGTGTCGGTGCGGGCCCGGGTGGTGGTCCGCCGCGAGGAGGACGTGGACGCGGTCCGTCGCCGCATCCACGACCGGCTGCACCAGACGTTGAGTCCGCTGCCCACAGCGCTCAACCCGACCGGCTGGCCGTTCGGCGAGCCGCTACGGGCGTCAAACGTGTACCGACTGCTGGAGCACGCCGAGCCGGGGGTGCGCTACGTCGAGTCGGTGCGGTTCGTTGTCGACGAGGCCCCCGACGCCGACGTCCGCGCACTCGCCGTGGACCAGTACCAGCCGCGCACCTGGTACGCCGGGCGCGGCCCGGTGCTGTTCCGCTCCAGCAACGGCGGCGCGGGTTGGGAACCGGCCGGTCGCTTCGACGACGAGACGGTGCTGCGGGTGGCGCCCGCGCCCGCGCCGGTACGGCCGGGCATCGTCGCGCGTCCCGGCTCGGTGGCAGTGGTGACGCTGCGCGCCTCGGGCGGCTCCCGGGTGCACCTGAGCACCGACCTTGGCGAGACGTGGTCACTGCTCACCGACCTGGACTCACGGATCTCCGACGTGGCCTGGCTGGATCGCGACGGCGCGGGCGCGCTGCTGGCGGCCACCGACACCGGCCTGTACGAGGTGTCGCTACTGCCCGGGGCGGTGCCGTTGCAGATCCTGGTCGACCCGTCGGACGCCGACCGGGGCTTCTACGCGGTCCGTACGTTCGTCTCCGAGCGGGGCGCGCCGGGGGTGGCGGTGGCCGCGCAGGCCAGCTTCGGGGTGTACCTGTCGACCAGCGGCGGCCGACCCGGCAGCTTCACCCACGTCGGTCTGGCCAACGTGGACAACCGGGTCCTCGCCGTGCAGTACGACGGCCCGGCCACCCTGCTGTGGAGCGGCGCCGGCGAGCCGGATCCGAAGAAACCCGGCCAGGGCTGTCATCGCACCCGGCTGTTCGAGTCCGACGTGAAGTGGCAGTCGATGCAGGCGGGGTGGAGCGGCGGCACCTGCCGGGACCTCGCGTTCGCCGGTCAGCAGGCGGTGGCGGCCACGCAGAGCGGCGGGGTGCTGCGGCTGGACACCCTGGCCGCTCAGCCGCAGTGGCAGGCGGTGTCGGTCAACTGCGGGTTGCCGTTGCGGGACCGCACCCGGTTCGTGCCGGTCGACGCCATCGCGGTGAGCGGCCCGACGGCCGGGAGCGCCGCGCCCGGCACCGGCGCGACGGAGCGGCTGATCCTGGCCAGCGGCGAACGCGGCGTGCACCGCAGCGCCGACGCCGTCACCTGGACGCCCAGCGCCAACCAGGCCACCGCCGACGTGGTGACAGTCCCCGATACCTGGCTGCTCTGCTCCGGCGAGCACGACATCGAGGTGGTGCGCCAGGATGCGACGCTCGGCGATTGAACGGCTGCTGCCCGCCGCCTATCAGCGGGCCTGCGTGCCGGGCAGCGTGCTCTGGGCGCTGCTGGACGTGATGGAGGGGCTGCACGCCCCGGACGAGGCGATCCTCGCCGAGGTGGACGCGCTGTTCGACCCGTACCGGGCGCCGGACGGGCTGGTCGTGCGGTTGACCCGCTGGGTGGCGATGGACCACGTGGTGGCCTCGCCCCGACCGGACACCCCGCTGCCGCTGCCGGTGGGTCGGCTGCGCGACCTGGTGGCCAACGCCGCCCTGCTGGCCCGATGGCGCGGCACCCCGTACGGGATGCGCAGAGCCCTGGAGTTGGCCACCGGGATGTCGGGCTTCGCCATCGACGAGCCCGCCGAGCGGGCCTTCCACGTCGTGGTGCGGGTGCCGGTCGCCGCCGCCGGTCAGCTCGCCGTGATCACCCGCATCGTCGAGGCGGAGAAACCCGCCTCGGCCACTGTCGAGATCGTCCTGGAAGAGGAGTCGTCATGACCACCGAGTGGGCGGTCGTCGCCGCCGCCGAGCAGTTCACAGTCGATCCGCGCAACAGCGGTGAGCTGACGTTCACCGTCTCCAACCCGGGAAACGCGCCGGACACCGTGGTGTTCGACGTGGCGCCCGGTGACGGCTCCCAGCGGGTCTGGTTCACCGTCGCCGAACCCCAACGGGTGGTACCCGGCCAGGGCTCGGTGTCGTTCCTGGTCAAGCTCGCCGTGCCGGCCGGCACCCCGCCCCGGCGCTACGACATGACCGGGTTCGCGTACTCGGCGAACACCGCGCCGGAGGAGAGTTCCCGCTCCAGCGGCCGGGTCACGCACGAGGTGCGGGCGGTCGCGCCGCCACGGCGTACCCCGTGGTTGTGGATCGCCGCCGCGGCGGCGTTGGTGCTTGTGGTGGTCGCCGTGGGGGTGGTGTTGCTGACCCGCGACGGCGAGCCGGCCCCCGGCGAGCCGCGGGTGGTCACCGTCGAGGCGGAGAGCCTGGTGCCAGGGGCGGTGGTGGACTCCCCGGCGAAGAACGGGGCGAAGGTGGAGGCGCAACCCAACTGCTGCGGAGTGACCTGGTCCGGCGACAGGCAGCTGTTCTTCCAGGGGCTTGCCATCGGCGACAAGGTCACCGTGACGGTGCAGATCCCGGCCGACGGCACCTGGCGTTTCGCAGCGGTACGCACCACCTCCCTCGACTACGCCAACACCGTCTTCGCCATCGACGGCAACCAGGTCGGCGGCACGTTCCTCGGCTTCACGCCGACAGTGCGCAAGACGGAGTTCCTGGACGTCGGCACGGTCCAGCTCGCCAAGGGCCCCCACCAGGTCACGCTTCTGGTGGTTGGTAAGACGCAGGGCTCCAACCGCTACTTCGCGGGCATCGACGAGATCCGGTTCACCGAGATCGTGGCGAAGGCCGTGGCGCGATGAGTGGTCGGCAGAAGGCGCTGCTGGGGCTGTTCGCCGTCCTGCTGGTGGCGTTGTTCGTGGTCGCGGTCAGCACGGGTCGCAACCAGCCGGGTGATCCGGAGGCTCGGCACGGGTTCGTCGACCGGTTGGGCGCGCTGGGCGGCGAGCGTTCCGCCGTGGATCCGGCGACGGTCAGCGCCGACTGCGCCGACGAGGCGGGCCGGCTGGAGTTCTCCGGCGGCTGCGTGGTGCGGGTCGCGGACCCCGGCGGGCTGCGCACCCTGGTGCTGCGCAGCGCGGCGCGCTTCACAGTCGTCGCCCGGGCGCCCGGCGACGCCGACCTCACCATCCGCGACGAGGTCGAGCCGGCGGCGGACGGCACCGGCGCGGTGGCGAAGATCGCCGTCGACCAGGCCACCGAGGTGGGCCTGGTCTGCCCCGGCCTGGGCGGCTGCACTGTCGTCGTGGCCACGTCCTGACCCGACCCGGGCTGAGAGGAAGGTGCCGCCGTGGGTGACCTGCGCAAGCCGTTCCTGCTGCTGGCCATGCTCGCCATCGTCCTGGCGATCGGGGTGGAGCTCGGTGCCGGGCTGCTGCTCGGCGGCGCCGACGCCGGCGCGGCCCTCGCCGACACCGCCGGGGCGCTGGACGTGGAGATCGACGACGTGTCCGGGGTCAGCGAACCGTCCGGACGAGGCACCGGCTACCTGGCGTTGATCGACGCGGTGGCGGTCTGGAGCACCGGGCTGTTCTGCCTGGGCCTGCTGCTGCCCGAGCGCGTCCAGGGGCGGGTGCAGGGCGTCGCCAGCCTGATCTTCTCGATCATCCTGATCATCGTCGGGCTGGTCGCGCTGGTCGTTGCGTTCGTGGAGCTGTCCATCATGGTGTCGCTGTTCCTGGCCGTCCCGTTCGGCACGCTGGCGTACCTGGCGCTGTGGGGGTTCTTCCCGGTCGGCGAGGCGGCGGTGCTGCTCGGGCTGGTGCTGCTACTCAAACTGGTGTGGGCCCTGATGCTGGTGCTGGCTCAGCCGCGCTTCCTACAGAACAAGGGTCTCGTCCTGCTCATCCTCACCACCCTGCTGTGCACTGTCGTGCTGGAGTTCCTGCACAACCTGGTGCCGGTGATCCTGGTCAGCATCGTCGACGACGTGGCGGCGCTGGTCTTCGCGATCATCGCGATCATCTGGGGGTTGGTGCTGTTGATCGGCTCCATCCCGGCGATCGTCAAGGCCATCCGAGTCACCGCCGCCCTACCGACCCGTGCCGCGACCACCCGCCCCTCGCCCCGTTGATCATGAAGTTGTTGCCATGACACGCCGGGCGGAGTGGCAACAACTTCATGACCAACCTGAGCGGGTTGGGGCCACCGTCGCGACCAGGGCCGCTACGGCATCCCGGTCGAGGGTTCCGTCGGCCACCCACACCTGGTACCGGCCGTGCCTGCTCCCACCGGCCGGCACCACCGCCGGGCGGTCGAACGCGAACGCCACACAGACTCCCGGATACATCCCGGTCCGCACGAACCACCGGTCGCCGCGGCCGAGGCCCGCGAAGACCAGTGTGTACGCCCCGCCACCCGACCCGGCGCCGGTCAGCGCGAGCCACGGCGCCGCGCTGCCGTTGACAGTCTCCTCCCCGGCCGCATCGGCGGTGAACACCACCGGTTCGCCGTCGGCGACTGCCCGCCAGAAGAACCCGCCGTAGCCGGCCCCGCCCGGGCGGCCGTTGGTGGCCGGGCTGCCCAGCCGGATCTCACGGTCGTCCGGGGCGACGAGGACGGACTCCACATCGAGCCGCCAGGCGTCCGGCGCGACCGCCGACGCGGCGAGCCACCTCCGCTCGGTCAGCAGCACCCCGCCGGCCCGGTCGCGCCACTGGAGATCGTGCGCGTACCGGCCCGGGGACCGTTCCACCTCGCCGGTGTGCGCGATGACGCCGTGGTCGTCCCGCCAGGTGTAGCCGACGTCGCGGACGTAGGTGCGCCCGCCCCAGAGGTTGCTGCCCTCGACGTCCTGCACCGCGAGGGACGCGCCGAGGTGCCACACGTGGTCGGCGGGAAGCGCGTCGGTGACCACAGTTCCGCCGAGCGTGCGTACCGGGTGCAGGTACGGTCGGGGCCCGTGTCGCGCGTCCAGCGCCGGGTCGAGGATGTACTCGGCCACCTCAGTGGTCCCGACCGCCAGCCGAACCGGCTCCCCGCTCACGGCAGCTCCCGACGGCCGGCGACGGCGACCGACACCCGCCGGCGGGCGTTGGGGTCGGCTGGTCTCTGCCGGCCGCCGACGACGGCGACCGACACCGGCCGGCGGACGGTGACGGCGTGCAGGGCGGCCACCGTGTAGCCGGCGAGGATCGGCACCGCGACCGGGGTGACCAGGACGGTGAGCAGCCCGGCCAGCGCGACGACACCGGTGAGCGCCGCCCAGCGGGTGGGCGCGTCGAGGCAGGCGCGGGCGGCGGAGCGGGCCGAGGCCCACCACCGCCCGCCCCCGTTGCCGCCCACCTCGACGACGACCAGCCCGGCGTACCCGGCCAGGCCGGCCGCGATCAACGCCGTCACCAGCAGCGCGACCGGGCCGCCCGGCACCCGGCCGGTGGCCAGCGCCGCCAGGTCGGCGGCGAGCAGCGCGGCGCCGGCGAGCGCGAGCAGGCTCACCGGGACACCGGGCAGCACCGCGCGGCCGAACCGGCGCAGTGTCGTGCGCGCCGACGGCCAACTGCCGGTACGCGTCCAGTCGTGCACCGCCGCGCTGGCGGTGCCCGCCGCCGCGGCGGCGGTGAGCAGGGGCACCGCCGCGAGGGTCAGCAGGATGCCCAGCAGCGCCAGGTCGGCGGCGTCGCGGGCGACGTCGCGCCAGTCCCGCCGCCCGCCGGTGTCCACGGGTTCAGCCCTTGATGCCACTGGTGTTGATCCCCTCGACGAGCATCCGCTGGAACGCGACGAAGAACAGGAAGACCGGCAGCAGCGACAGCACCGACATGGCGAACATCGGGCCGACCGCGCTCTGGCTGGTCGAGTCGATGAACAGGGTCAGCGCGACCGGAACGGTGTAGTCCTCCAGTTGGGACAGGAAGACCAGCTGGCGGAAGAAGTCGTTCCAGGTCCAGATGAACGAGAAGATCGCCGTGGTGACCAGCGCCGGGCGGCTCAGCGGCAGGATGATGTGCCGGAAGATGCCGAACGGACCGGCGCCGTCGATGCGGGCCGCCTCGTCCAGCTCCCGGGGGACGCCCCGCATGAACTGCACCATGAGGAAGACGAAGAACGCCTCGGTGGCCAGGAACTGCGGGATGAGCAGCGGCAGGTACGGCCAGTCACCGCCGACCAGCCCGAGCGTGCGGAACAGGATGTACTGCGGAACGATCAGCACGTGCTGAGGCAGCAGCAGCGTGCCGATCATGACGGCGAACCACATGCCGCGCAGCCGGAACCGCAGCCGGGCGAAGGCGTACGCGGCCAGCAGGCAGGAGAGCCCGTTGCCGATGACGGTGAGCAGGCTGACCATGGCGCTGTTGAGGAAGAACCGACCGAAGCTGACGTCGAAGTTGGACCACCCGGCGGTGTAGTTGCCCGGGGTGAAACGCTCGGGCAGCAGCCCGACGTTGTTGACGATCTCCTCCTGGGACTTCAGCGAGGTGCCCACCATCCAGATCAGCGGGTAGAGCACCACGGCGACGATCGCCACCAGGATCAGCAGTCGCAGCACGGGCCGTCCGCCGGGTCGTCGGCGCGCGGTCGGCGGCGCTGCGGTCGGCGCTGCTGTCGTCGGGGTCACCGTCACCATCACCGGTCCTCCCCGTCGGAGTAGTGCACCCAGAACCGTCCGGTGCTGAAGAAGATCGCGGTGATGACCGCGATGGCGAGCAGGAACACCCAGGCCATCGCCGAGGCGTAGCCCATGTTGAGGTCGGTGAAGCCGGTGATGTAGAGGTTCAGCGTGTACATCAGGGTGGAGTCGACAGGGCCGCCGGTGCCGTTGCTGAGCACGAACGCGGCGGTGAAGCCCTGGAAGCCGTTGATGGTCTCCAGCACCAGGTTGAAGAAGATGACCGGGGAGAGCATCGGCAGTGTGACGTTGCGGAACTGACGGAACCGGCCGGCTCCGTCGACCGACGCGGCCTCGTACAGCTCGGTGGGCACCTGCTTGAGCCCGGCCAGGAAGATCACCATGGGTGCGCCGAACTGCCAGATGGCCAGCACCATCAGTGTCTCGAGGGCCCAGTCGGGGTCGTTGACCCACGGCTTGCCGGTGATGCCGACGAGGCTCAGCAGCGAGTTGAACGCGCCGTCGCGGTTGAACATGTTGACCCAGACGATGGCCAGCGCGACGCTGCCGCCGAGCAGGGACGGCAGGTAGAACAACCCGCGGAACAGCCCGACGCCGCGCCAGGCGCGGTTGAGCAGCAGCGCCACGCCGAGCGCCGCGGCCAGCTTCAGCGGTACGGCGATCAGCGCGAAGGTCAGTGTGACCCGTACCGCGTGCCAGTACGACGGGTCGGCGGTGAACATGCGTTCGTAGTTGGCCAGCCCCACCCACTCCACCTCGGAGAAGGGGGTGAGGATGTCGTAGTTGGTGAAGCTCAGGTAGAGCGACAGCACCATGGGGACTGCCGTGACACCCATCAGGCCGATGAGCCACGGCGACAGGAAGACGTACCCCGCCAGACCTTCGCTGTTCCGGAAGCGTCCGGGCCCACGCCTCTCAGCGTGGGCCCGGTCGGATCCGGGGCCGCGTCGGGTCGGGTCGGGTGCCGTGGTCAACGCCACGAACAGCTCCTCTCCTCGCCTCGCGGCGCGGTCAGGCGATGGCGGACTTGCACGCCTCGATGAACTGGGCGGCGGCCTCGGCGGGGGTCGCCCGGCCGTACTGCGCGTTCTCGGCGGCCTTGATCAGCTCGGACTTCACCTTGCTGTGGCCCTTGATCGGTACCTGCGGCGACTTGCCGAACTTCTGGGTCAGCTCCGCCTCGACGGCGATGGACTGCTTCATGGCCGGGTCGGTGGTGTCGTCGCTGACCACGCGGCGCAGGTCCAGGTTGGACGGCAGACCGCGGTCGGTGCCGAGCAGCTTGACCGCCTCCTGGTCGTTGTTCAGGAAGTTGATCACGTCGACCGCGACGTCCTTGTTCTTGCTGCCCTTGAACACCGACCAGTACATGGAGGCTCGGGCCCACTGCGCGCTCGGGTCACCGGGGTAGGCGATCACGCCCAACTCGTCCTTGGTGTTCTTCTTCAGGTCCGGCATCTGGTTGGCCCAGACCCAGGAGGTCGCCGACTTGCCGGTGACCACCAACTGCTTGGTGACGTCGCTGGAGTTGCCCTCGTGGATGACGTCGGCGCTCGGGGTGGCCTTGCGGTCCCGGGCGCCCTTCCACAGGTCGAACCACTTGGTCACGTCCTCGGCGGTGAAGCCCAGCTCCTTGCCCTGGTAGAGGTCCTTGCCCTGTTGGCGCAGCCAGACCCAGAACGCCTTGTAGTCGGCGCTCGGGTCCTGGGTGCCGGGCACCTTGGTCTTGGCGGTGACCTGCTCGGCCCAGGCGATGTGCTGCTCCCACGTCATCCCGGTGGTCGGCTCGGGCAGGTTGTTAGTGGTCAACAGCGTCTTGTTGTAGACCAGGCCCTGGGTGTTCTCCCCGGCGGCCAGCCCGGCGAGCTTGCCGTCGACAACGCCGTACTGCCAGAGGCTCTCCGGGAACTTGGACGTGTCCAGCTTCCCGGACTCCTGGTACGAGGTCAGGTCGAGCGTGGTGTTGCGGGCCGCGTACTCGGCGAGGTAGTTGTCGTCGATCTGGAACAGGTCCGGCGGGTTGCCGCCGGCGGTCAGCGTGGCCAGCTTGTCGAAGTAGCCCTGGTTGGCCTGCCAGGTCTTCTCGAAGGTCACGTTCGGGTGCTTCTTGGTGTAGAGGGCCAGGGCGTCCTCGGTCAGCTTGGCCCGGGCGTCGCCACCCCACCAGAAGATGGAGAGTTTGACCGGGGCGTTCGGGTCGGCGGCGCCGCCGTCGTCGTCTCCGCAGGCGGCGGCGCCGAACATCAGCGGTGCGGCGACAGTCACGGCGAGCAGGCCACGCAGCAGGCGCCGCCGAGGCAGCGGGGTACGGTGGGCGCGCCCGACGGGCGCGGCAGTGGTGGGGGGCGTTGCGGGGTGCATGTGCGCTCACTCCTCGGCATTAGGAGGCGACGGCGTCACCGGTGGCCGCAGTCGGGATGCCCGGGTCCGCAGGGCAATGCGGGCCCGGGCCACGTGGTGCGGCCAGGGGACGTGCCGGTCGGGCGTACGGGCCCGGGCCGGTCGAGTCGCGGATGACCAGGTCGGTCTGGAGCATTACCTGTGCTGTGGTACGACGGACGCCGAGCGCCGTGCCGGCACCGGACCCCCGCGCACCGCGCGGTGACTCGATGTCCTGTTGCAGCAGCATGTCGACGGCCGTCCGGCCGGCGGCCCCGGTGGGTGTGGCCACCGTCGTCAGTTTGGGGCGGGTCAGCCGGCTCAGGGTGATGTCGTCGACCCCGACGACGCTCACCTCCTGCGGCACCCGAACCCCGAGCGCGTCCAGCCCCTCGATCAGGCCGATCGCCATCAGGTCGTTGTAGGCGAGCACTGCCGACACCCCGCTGCGTCGCACCTGCTCGGCGACGGCGGAGCCGCCGACCTCGGTGGGCGCGTTGGGGCCGAGCATGGTCAGCTCCGCGCCACCGGCTCGGGCGGCCACGCCGGCGGCGCGGCGCATCTCCCGGTTGGTCCACGAGCTGCGCGGGCCACCGAGCAGCGCGATGCTGCGGTGCCCCAGGCCCACCAGGTGCTCGATCGCCGACCGGGCGCCCTGTCCGACGTCCATCAGCACGCAGGGCAAACCGGTCACCTGGCGGTTCACCACGACCAGTGGCACCTCGCGGCTGAGCTGCTCGATCAGGCTGTTGCTCATCCGAGGGCTGCACAGCAGCACCCCGTCCACCTGCTTGGCCAGCGCGTGGACCAGCTCTTCCTCGGCGGTCGGGTCCTCGTTGGTGTCGGCCACGAAGACGTGGTAGTCGCGGTGCCGGGCCTGACTCTCCGCCGCCTTGATCAGCGGCGGGAAGAACGGGTTCGCGATGTCCGCGATGATCAGCCCGATGTTGTGCGTCCGCCCGGTGATCAGGGCCCGTGCGGCGCGGTTGGGCCGATAGCCCAGGTCCTCCGCGCAGGCCAGTACCCGGACCCGGGTCTCCGGGTTGACCAGGTGTGGAGCGGAGAACGTGCGGGACACGGTGGAGATGTGCACACCGGACGCCCGAGCGACGTCCCGAATGGTGACTGGCACGGCGGCCCCTTCGTCCGATGTGGTGGCGGTCACGCAGGTGTGGCCCATTAATGCAAACGGTTGCGCCAGTGTCAACGGTCAATGATTACGGCTTCGTTGCACCCACACTCCCCTTGGTCACCTGCGGCCCCCCAAACGCTGACAAATGACGCCGATCCCGCTGTCGTCGTTGACGCGAACGGATCGATCGTGATTACTTCATTGCAAACCTTTGCAGCACCACGGGAGGCGACCGCATGTCACCGAGAGCCGCCGGACGAGTCCGGTACGCCGTCGTGGGCACCGGCGCGCGGGCCGAGATGTTCGTCCGGGCGCTGGTGCTCGACCACGCCGACACCACCGAGCTGGTCGCCTTCGCCGACGTCAACCAGGCCCGGATGGACGCGCACAACCGCTGGCTCGGCGAGCTGGGTCACCGCCCGGTGCCCACGTACCCGGCCGGTGACTTCGCGGCCATGCTGGACTCCGAGCGCGTCGACGTCGTCCTGGTCACCAGCGTGGACGTCACCCACGACGAGTACGTGGTGGCCGCGCTGCGCGCCGGTCGGGAGGTCGTCACCGAGAAACCGATGACAGTGGACGCGGCCCGGTGCCGGCGGATCCTGGACACCGTCACCGAGACCGGTGGGCGGGTGACTGTCGCCTTCAACTACCGCTACAACCCGCTGCACGAACAGGTTCGCCGGTTGCTCGCCGAGGGCGCGGTCGGCGAGATCGGCTCGGTGCACTTCGAGTGGTTGCTCGACGTCCGCCACGGCGCCGACTACTTTCGCCGCTGGCACCGCGACAAGGCCACCTCCGGCGGGCTGATGGTGCACAAGGCCAGCCACCACTTCGACCTGGTCAACTGGTGGCTGGCCGCCACGCCCGTCGAGGTGTACGCGGCTGGCCGACTCTTCTTCTACGGCGAGGACGGTCGCCGGCACGGCTACGCCCGCGACTACGACAGGGCGCACGGCTCCCCCGCCGCCGCCGACGATCCGTTCGCGCTGCGCCTGGACGCGCACCCCCGGCTGCGTGAGTTGTACCTCGACGCCGAGGCCGAGGACGGCTACCAGCGCGACCGCAACGTCTTCGCGCCCGGGGTGAGCATCGAGGACGACATGGCGGTGCTGGCCCGCTACTCCACCGGCGCCACCATGACCTACCACCTCACCGCCTACGCGCCCTGGGAGGGCTACCGGGTGATGGTCAACGGCAGCCGGGGCCGACTCGAGTTGGACGTGGCCGAGAACGACCACGTCGACAGGGGCACCGCCGGCGCGGTCAAGGGCGCCGCCCTGCACGGCGCCGAGGCGCCGGCCGAGGGTGGTGGTGCGACGCTTACCCTGCGCCCGTTCTGGGCCCCGCCCCGGCAGATCCCGGTGGAGGGTCGCAGTCGGCACGGGCACGGCGGCGCGGACGCCCGGATGACCGGGGTGCTCCTCGGCGGTCAACCCGACCCGTTGGGCCGCGCCGCGACCGCCGACGACGGCGCGTTGGCCCTGCTCACCGGTCTGGCCGCCAACCGGTCCTTCGAGACCGGCCAACCCGTTCGCGTCGCCGACCTGCTCACCCCCCGCTGACACAGGAGACGAGGAGCCCCACTCCGTGCCCACGTTCGACCACACCGACCTGCTCCTGCCACCCGAGCCGGGCCAGCGCGCGCTGGCCCGGGAGCTGTACGCCCTGGCGGCGGAGCAGCCCATCATCTCGCCGCACGGGCACGTCGACCCGGCCCTGCTCGCCGAGGACCGCCCCTTCCCGGACCCGGCGCAGCTGCTCATCGTGCCCGACCACTACCTGACCCGGATGCTGCTCAGTCAGGGCGTACCCCCGGCGGATCTGGGGGTGCCCACCCGCGACGGCAGCCCGGTGGAGACCGACGGCCGGGTGATCTGGCGACGCTTCGCCGCGCACTGGCACCTGTTCCGGGGCACCCCGTCGCGGCTCTGGCTGGAGCAGACCTTCCGCACCGTGTTCGGGGTGCACACCCCGCTTCGCCCGAGCACCGCCGACGCCCTCTACGACGAGATCGCGGCCCGGCTCGCCGAGCCGGACTTCCGACCCCGGGCGCTGTTCGAGCGATTCAACATCGAGGTCCTCGCCACCACCGAGTCGCCGCTGGACGATCTCGCGCAGCACGCCAAGCTCGCCGCCGACGGGTGGGGTGGGCCGGGCGGCCGGGTGGTCACCACGTTCCGCCCGGACGACGTCGTGGACATGGAGTTCGAGGGTTGGTCGACGAACGTGGACCGTCTCGGCGACCGTGCCGGTGAGGACACCGGCACGTACGCCGGCTACCTGGCGGCGCTGCGGGCCCGACGCGCCGCGTTCATCGCCGCCGGCGCCACCTCCTCCGACCACGGCCACCCCACCGCGCGCACCCTGGACCTGACCCCGGCCGAGGCCGGGCGACTGTACGACCGGGGCCGACGCGGCGAGGCCGACGCCGCCGACGCGGAGGCGTTCCGGGCGCACATGCTCGTGGAGTTCGCCCGGATGTCGCTCGACGACGGCCTGGTCATGCAGCTGCACCCCGGCGCGGTGCGCAACCACAACCGGTGGTTGCACGCCCGGCACGGCCGTGACGTCGGCGGCGACATCCCGCAGGCCACCGAGTACGTGCACGCGCTCGCCCCGCTGCTGGAGCGCTACGGCAACGACCCCCGGCTGCGGCTGGTGCTCTACACCCTCGACGAGGACACCTTCACCCGCGAGTTGGCACCCCTCGCGGGTGGGTACGCCGCGCTGCTGCTCGGCGCGCCCTGGTGGTTCCTGGACTCCCCGGAGGTGCTGCGCCGGTTCCGGGAGACGGTGACCGAGAGCGCCGGCTTCTACAACACCACAGGGTTCGTCGACGACACCCGGGCGTTCTGTTCCATCCCGGTACGCCACGACGTGGCCCGCCGGGTGGACGCCGGCTTCCTGGCCCGGCTCGTCGCCGAGCACCGGCTACCGATGGACGAGGCCGCCGAGACCATCGTCGACCTGGCGTACCGGCTGCCCAAGCGGGTCTTCAACTTCGGGAAAGGTGAGTAACGGTGACGGTGACCATCACCTCCGTCGAGGTGCACGACGTGCGGTTCCCCACCGCCGCCCGGGGCGACGGCTCCGACGCGATCAACCGGGGCGACTACTCGGCGACGTACGTGGAGCTGGGCACCGACGCCGGCCCGACCGGTGCCGGGTTCACCTTCACCAACGGCCGGGGCAACGAGATCACCTGCGCGGCGGTGCGTGCCCTGGCCCACCACGTCCAGGGCCGCACCATCGAGGAGATCACGGCCGAGCCGGTGGCGTTCTGGCGCTCGCTCAGCGCGGACGTGCAACTGCGCTGGCTGGGCCCGGAGAAGGGCGTCATCCACATGGCGACCGGCGCGCTGGTCAACGCCGTGTGGGACCTGCGGGCCACACTGGCCGGCAAGCCGATGTGGCGCTTCCTCGCCGACCTGCCCACCGAGGACCTGGTGGCCAGCGTCGACTTCAAGCACATCACCGACGCGCTCACCCCGGACGAGGCAGCCGCCATCCTCGACAAGGGACGCGACGGGCTGGCCGACAGGTTGGCCATCCTCGAACGTGACGGTTTCCCGTCGTACACCACATCGGTCGGGTGGCTCGGCTACCCCGACGACAAGGTGCGGGCGCTGACCCGGCAGGCGTACGCGGACGGCTGGCGGGCGATGAAGATGAAGGTCGGCGGCCCCCTCGCCGACGACCTGCGGCGAGCCCGGATCATCCGCGAGGAGATCGGCCCGGACGCGCTGTTGATGATGGACGCCAACCAGGTCTGGGACGTCGACGAGGCGATCACCGCGATGGCGGCACTGGCCGAGGTGGACCCGTACTGGATCGAGGAGCCCACCCACGCCGACGACATCCTCGGGCACGCCCGGATCGCCCGCGCCGTGACCGAGTTGACCGCCGGCCGCTGCCGGGTGGCCACCGGGGAGGTGGCCGCCAACCGAGTGATCTTCAAACAGCTGCTCCAGGCCGAGGCGATCGGGGTGATGCAGGTCGACGCCTGCCGGGTCGGCGGCGTCAACGAGGTCCTGGCCGAGCTGCTGCTGGCGGCGAAGTTCGGCGTACCGGTCTGCCCGCACGCCGGCGGCGTGGGCCTCTGCGAGTACGTCCAGCACCTGGCGATCTTCGACTACCTGCGGGTGGGCACCGGTCTGGATGGTCGGATGATCGAGTACGTCGACCATCTGCACGAACACTTCGTCGATCCGGTGCGGACCCGCGGTGGCCGCTACCTGCTGCCCGAACGGCCCGGTTACAGCGCCACGATGAAGCCGGCGTCGATCACCGAGTTCCGCTTCCCGGACGGTCCGGCATGGCGGTGACCGTCGGGGCCTCCCGGCTCGGCATGGGCATGCTGCGCCGGCTGCCCGCCGAGGCCCGCCCGCTGATCCGGCCGGGCACCGTGCCGACCGGCGTCGTACACCTGGGGTTGGGCGCGTTCCACCGGGCCCACCAGGCCGTCTTCACCGAGGCCGCGGTCGGCGCGGCCGGGGGTGACTGGGGCATCGTGGCCGTCGCCCCGCGCAGCACCGCTGTGGTCGAGGCGATCGCCGCGCAGGACAACCTGTTCAGCGTCAGCGCCCTCTCCGCGGCCGGCAGTTCCACCCGGGTGGTGGGCGCCCTGAGCGGTGTCCGGCACGCGCCCAGCGACCCGGACGCCGTGGTGGCGTTGCTCGCCGACCCGGCCGTCCGCGTGGTGACCCTGACCGTCACCGAGAAGGCGTACCAACTCGACCCGGTGACCGGCCGACTGTCCCCGGACTCGGCGCTCGCCGCGGACCTGGCCGGCGGCGGACCGCCGACCACGGTGCCGGGGCTGCTGCTGCGCGGGCTGGCCGCCCGGGCCGCCGCGGACGCCGGGCCGGTGGCCCTGGTGAGCTGCGACAACCTGCCGGCCAACGGTCGACGACTGCGCGGCATGCTCGACCAGGCGGTCGGCCGGGCCGGCGGGATGCCCGCCGGGCTGGTCGAGTGGGTGGCCGGCAACGTCACCTGCCCCGGCACCATGGTGGACCGGATCGTGCCGGCCAGCACCCCGGAGACGATCGCTGCGGCCCGGCGGGCGCTCGGCGTGACCGACCTGGCAGCGGTGGCCGCGGAGCCGTACGCGCAGTGGGTGATCGAGGACGACTTCCCCGGCGGTCGGCCCGGTTGGGAGTTCGCCGGGGCTGTGCTCACCGACGACGCCGGCCCCTGGGAGCGGTTGAAGCTCCGCGCACTCAACGGGGTGCACTCCGCCATCGCGTACCTCGGAGCGTTGGCGGGTCGGGAGACGATCGCCGACGCGTTGGAGATCCCGCACCTGCGTGACGTGCTGCGCCGGCTGATCGCCGAGGACGTGGCGGCCAGCTTCACTCCCCCGGACGGGGTGCGGGTGGTCGACTACGGCGAGCAGGCCCTCGCCCGGTTCGGTAACCCGGCAATCCACCACCGCAACCTCCAGGTGGCGATCGACGGCTCCCAGAAGCTGCCGCAGCGCGTCCTGCACACCATCGCCGACCTGCGCGCGACCGGGCGGTCCGCGCGCTGGGGCGCGCTGGTAGTGGCGTCCTGGTTGCGCTTCGCGCTGGGGTACGCCGACGACGGCCGGCCGTTGCCGCTCCAGGACCCACTGGCCGGGCCGATCCGGGCCGCGCTGGATGCCGGGGCGCAGAGCCCGGCGGGAGCTGTCGACGCGGTATTCGCGCTGCGCGACGTCTTCCCGATGGAGGTGGCCGAGGACGACGAGGTCCGCGCCGACGTGATCGCCTGGCTGACCGCGTTGGAGCGGCACGGCGTCGAGGCCACACTGGCCGGTGCCCGGTGACCGCATCCACCCGGACCGGTCGGCGGTGAGCGGGGCCATCCCGCCGCCCCGGGTGGCGGTGATCGGGGCGAACGGGCACGGTCGCTGGCACCGGCGGGTGATCGCGCCCCTGCACGACGCCGGTCGGCTGCGGTTGGTCGCCCTGGTCGACGTCCGGCCGGTGGAGGACGACCCGGCCGCCCCGGTGCCGCCCGGGGTAGCGGTGTTCACCGACCACCGGGCGATGCTCGCCGCCACCCGACCGGAGGTGGTGGTGATCTGCACGCCACCGCACACCCACCTGGCGATCGCCCGCGACGCCCTGGCCACCGGCGCGGATCTGCTGCTGGAGAAGCCGCCGGTGCTGTCGCTGGCCGAGCACGAGGAGCTGACCTGGGCTCTCACCGCCGCCGGTCGGGTGGCCCAGGTCGGCTTCCAGGCGCTCGGTTCGGCGGCCCTCACCGCGCTGACCGACGCGCTGGCCGCCGGCCGGCTGGGCACTGTCACCGGCATCTCCACCATTGCCGCCTGGCAACGGCCGGACGCCTACTACGCCCGCTCCCCCTGGGCCGGTCGACGGAGTGTGGACGGCCGCCCGGTGCTGGACGGCGCGCTCGTCAACCCGCTCGCGCACGCGGTGATGCAGTGCCTGGCGATCGCCGAGGCGCTCGCCGGGGCGACGCCGTGGCCGGTCGCGATCGAGGTGGAACGCTACCGGGTCCGGCCGATCGAGGTGGAGGACACCGCAGTGTTGCGGGTCCGGTTCCGCGCCGGGCCGCCGGTGCTGGTGGCGGTGACCCTGGCCGCCGAGGAGTTCGTGGCGGGCGAGGTGGTGGTGACCGGTACGACGGGGCAGGCGGTGCTGGAGTACCCGACCGACCGGCTGCGCCTGCCCGGGGACGTGGTGACCCGCCGGGTGCCGGGGCGGCTGGGGCTGCTGGAGAACCTGCTCGCCCACCGGGTCGACCCGTCGGGCGTGCCACTGATCGCACCGCTGGCTCGTACCGCGCCGTTCACCGCGCTGCTGGACGCGTTGCGGCCCGCGCCGGAGCCCCGGCTGCTCGACGGCGAGCTGGTGACCATCCTCGGCGAGGGCGGGGAGCGGATCCGCCACCTGCGGGGCGTCGTCGACGTGTTGCGGCGGGCGGCCGAGCGGGGGGCGCTGCCCAGCGAACTGGGGGTGCCGTGGGCGTCCGGCGCGTACCGCGCCGAGCTGGCCGGATAGCGGCAGACACCACCTGGGACGGACCTCCACCACAAACGAATGGAGTGAGTCGATGCGCAGAATCCTCGGCGGCGCCACAGTGGTCGCCCTCCTCCTCGGCACCACCCCTGCCGCCGCCGCCCGTCCGGACGTCCCGTCCGCCGACCGGCTCTCCCGGTTGGCCGATCACCTCGGCCGGCAGACGCTGCCCGAGGGCGACGGTTGGGCGGCCGACGGACCCGGCACCACCGGCGGCTCGGCGGCGACCCCCGAGCGGACCAGGGTGGTCCACGACCGGGCGGGGCTGGTCGCCGCGCTGGGCGGCGACAACGCCGGCAACGCCACCGACGCCACCCCGAAGCTCATCTACGTCGACGGCGCCGTCGACGGCTTCGACGGGCCCGGCGGCACACCGCTGAGCTGCGCTGAGCTGGCCGACCCGGCCTACCGGTTGGACGCCTACCTGGCCGCGTACGACCCGGCGGTGTGGGGACGGGTGCCACCGAGCGGGCCGTTGGAGGAGGCTCGGGTGCGCTCGGTGACCAACCAGACCCGGCAGACCCAGATCAACGTCGGGCCGAACACCACCATCGTCGGGTTGCGCGGCGCGCGGCTGACCGGGCTCACCCTCATGATCGACCGGGCGTCGAACGTCATCGTCCGCAATCTGACCCTCGTCGACGCGCGGGACTGCTTCCCCGCCTGGTCGCCGACCGACGGCGAGGCCGGCAACTGGAACAGCCAGTACGACCAGATTTCGGTACGCCGCAGCGGGAACGTCTGGGTCGATCACAACACCTTCACTGACGGCGACAACCCGGACAGCGTCCAGCCGGTGTACTTCGGTCGGCCGTACCAGGTGCACGACGGGTCGCTGGACGTCACACACACCGCCAGCCTGGTCACCGCCTCCTGGAACCGCTTCACGGGTCGGGACAAGCTTCTGTTGATCGGCTCGTCCAACACCGTCGGCCCGGACGTGGACCGGCTGAAGGTCACACTGCACCACAACCTCTTCGACAGCGTCCTGCAGCGGCTGCCCCGGGTGCGTTTCGGTCAGGTCGACGTCTACAACAACCACTACCGACTCGGTGGGGACGACTTCCAGTACGCGCTCGGCGTCGGTGTCCAGTCGGCGATCTACGCGCAGAACAACTTCTTCACACTGGACGCGGCTGTCGACCCGGCGGACCTGCTCTACGACTGGGGCGGCACCGCGTTGACCGAACGAGGCTCCTGGGTCTGCCAGGGCGGTGGCGCGGCCCGACCGGTCGACCTGCTGGCCGCGTACAACGCGACCCACGATCCCGACCTGGCCGCGGACGCGGGCTGGACGCCCACCCTGCGCCGCGACCCGGTCCTGCCGACGCGGCTGGTCCCCCTCCTCGTGAACCCACTAGCCGGCGCCAACCGCCTGCCGACCTGACGGCTCGGCGCGCCCGCGACTCGCCGTCGGGTCGGCGACGTACGGGCTCATCGATGTGGGGAAGATCGGCTATAAGTGACGCATGGACTTCCCGCCGCACCTGGGCAGCATGCCGATGCACGCGATCACCGAGATCCACGGCGAACCGGGCCTGCTGGAACGTTTCCGGTTGGAGGTCCAGCAGTTCGACGACGCAGCCCGGGCGCGGTTGACCGCCGCGCTCGACCTCGCCGCCGAACTGCACCGCGACGATCGACGCGTCCGCGAGCCGTACCTGAACCACCTGCTGCGGGTGGCGATCAGGCTGATGCACCACTACCAGGTGCGGGACGTGGACGTGATCGTCGCCGGTCTGCTGCACGACGCCGTCGAGGACCATCCGGTCGAGCTGGCCGGCGGCGACCCGGGCACCGACCCGACCGGGGCCGCCCTGGCCGCGCTCGCCGCGCGGTTCGGGCCACGGGTGGCCACCCTGGTCGCCGCCGTCACCAATCCGGTTTACGACCCCGAGCGGGACCGCAACGCGCAGTACCGGGAGCATCTGGCGGTCAGTCTGGACAGGGAGCCCTGGGCCCGGGTGATCAAGGTGTCGGACTTCACCGACAACGGGGTGGGCGTGATCCACACGGTCGGGCCGAAGGTGATCTCGTCGGCCCGGAAGTACCGGCCGCTGGTGCCGCTGTTCCGGGACCTGATCGGCCGACCGGACACCCCGTTGTCGCCCGCTGTGAAGCGGCACATCTTCGGCCAGCTTGACCTCGCCGAGGAGCGGTTCAGCGCCATCCTGGACCAGCCCGCTCCGAACTGATCCGTCCCCGGATCACCCGACCGGGTTCCGTGACAAGTTCTCAGATCTGCCCGATGGCTTCGGGCATTACGGTTGGTTTGCGCCAGATGAGAGGAAACTTCCCTCTCGGTTCATCTTTCGGGCGTGTCACCAATCGAGAGGATTCGGACCATGCGCGACCTTTCCCGTCGTGATCTGCTCAGGGCGACGGCCGTCGGCGCCGGAGCGGTCGCCATCCCGAGCGTGATCGCCGGCAGCTCGGCGATCGCGGCCGACGGTCCCGGGTGGCCCTCCGACACGAAGTTCCCGCCGGCACAGCTGACCGGCCGGATCGTCCGCCCGCAGAGTCCCAACTACGCGGAGGCCAGCCTCGGCTGGGACGAGCTGTTCGTGCACTATCCGCTGGTCATCGTCTTCGCTCAGGAGACCCAGGACGTGGTCAACGCGCTCACCTGGGCGCGGCAGCACAACGTCGCGCTGCGGGTACGCAGTGGCCGACACAACCTGGAAGGCTGGTCGAACGTCGACAACGGCATCGTGATCGACGTCAGCGAGCTGAAGGACGTCCACATCGACACCGCCACCGGCACGGCGAAGGTCGGCGCGGGGCTCACCCAGTCGGAGGCGGTGACCGCCCTCGGCGAGCACGACCTCGCGGCGACGACGGGCACCGAGGGCACAGTGGGCCTCTCCGGCGCCACCCTCGGCGGCGGCTTGGGCTTTCTCACCCGCTACCTCGGGATGGCCTGCGACAACCTGATCGGCGCGGAGATCGTCGTGGCGGCCGGCGCCGACGGGGCGAAGGTGCTCGAGGTGGACCCGTGGAACTACTCGGACCTGCTCTGGGCGCTGCGCGGAGCGGGCAACGGCAACTTCGGGATCGTCACCTCCCTGACCTACAAGGCCGCTCCGCTCACCAGCGTCGCGTACCTGCAGGTGACCTGGCCCGGTCTCGACGACCTGCACGAGGTCTTCGACACCTGGCAGCGCATCGCACCCTTCACCGACCCGCGCCTCGGCAGCCAGCTCGAGGTCCACCCGGAGGAGATCCTGTTCTTCGCGGTGCTGGCGGAGGGTTCCGAGGCGGAGGCCAGGAAGCTGCTGGCGCCGATCCTGTCGATCGGCAACCCCACAGTCACCGTGCAGATCGGCAACTGGGGCGACGTCTACGCCGGCTTCCAGACCCCGAACGAGGACGATCCGGCGAACTGGAAGTTCTTCTCCCAGTTCACCCGCGAGCCGTTCCCGGAGAAGGCCGTCAGCATCGTCCGTGAGTTCATGGAGAAGGCACCCTCGCCCGACAGCAACTTCTTCACCCAGGCCTTCGGCCGCGGGGCGCAACGCCAGGAGCCCTTCGGCGGCTCGGCGTTCCCGCACCGCGACGCGCTCTTCTACTCGGAGCCCGGCGCGGGCTGGGGCAAACGCGGCGAACCCGACAGCGACGATGCCATCACCCCGCTCGCCCAGACCTGGATCGCCGAGTTCAGCCAGGCGCTGCGGCCCTACGTGGACGGCGCCTACGTCAACGTGCCGAACATCGGCATGGCCGAGTGGGAGAAGGCCTACTGGGGGCATAACTTCCCCCGGCTGCGCAAGATCAAGGCGAAGTACGACCCGCACAACGTCTTCCAGTACGAACAGAGCATTCCGCCCGCGACGCACTGACCCGGATGACCGGCGGTGCGGGTGGCACCCGCCCGCACCGCCGGGCACCGCGGCCGACGGCGGGCTCGAAGCACCGGTCAGGAGGGCACCGCTTCGTCGAGGACGATGCGCAACGGGTGCGGGGCGCTGGCGGCGAGGTCGCCGAGCACGGCGAGCAGCCGACCGTACTGATCGGACGGCTCATCGACGAGCAGTTGGCCGGCGTCGGTGATCAGCACTGTGAGCGGACCGGCGTCGAGCTGGTCCCGGAGGACGTCGGAGAGGGCGTCCCAGGTCTCCCCCAGGTACGCCGGCAGGGCCAGTACGGCGGCGAGCGCGGCGAACAATCCGGCCCTGGTCCGCGTCGTCGCTCCGGCCAACACCACAGCGCCGGGCACGTCGAGGCCGCCGTCGGGGGGAACGATCAGCCAATCGGGCACCCGACCGTCGTGCTCGTCGACCATCACGTTCCTCCTGATCTGATCGGTACGACGACCCACGGCGGGGCCGACCGGTTGCGGCCGGCCGGCCCCCAGGTCGGTCAGAGCCGGTAGAAGTCGGTGTAGTGGTTGGGCGAGAACCAGGTGACCCCGGTGCTGCGGTTCACCACGATCCGGTACGCGTCCCGGGCGGCGCCCTGGGTGCGCGGGTAGACGTCGTACTCGTGGTAGGTGGCGTTGGTGGGGAGTTGACCCTCGTAGTTGTAGAACTGGCCGCCGGCGAAGTTGGACTTCCCGCCGCTCCAGGAGTACCAGCCTCGGCTGGTCGGGAACCCCTTCGCGGACCAGCCCGAACGGGCGGTGCGGGCGTCCGCGCAGCGACTCATGGTGCAGGAGCTGTAGACCGCCGCCGAGGCCGGGTCGGTCAATCGAGGGGAGACCACGGACGGGCCGACCAGCGCGGCGGCGACCATGGCGAGGAGCAGGGCGAGGGTGGTGGTACGCCGGCGGATCGCGCCGAGCGTGGCCAGCGGGGACACGAGGGTGGACACAGGCTGCCTCCAGACCATCCAATCCATCGATCCGCATGATTGTCGGACCGAACCTAGTCTCACCGCTGCCGGTCGACGACAACACCCCTCGGCACCCCAACTGCTCCGCAATGGTGGGTTAACCCCGAATGATCACCAGTCTGGTTGGTGTCGATATGCCGTCTGCTCGGTGACGGCGTGGCGGCAGGCATATCGGGCACCGGTTGTTAGCGTGAAACGCGGATCCGTGACCGTGGAGGGGTGCCATGACGGACGCCCCCGACGGGAGGCCGAGGCCCGCGGACCAGTGGCGGCGCCGGGGCGTACGCGGGTTGACCATCGCCCGCGACGCCGGTGTGCGCGGTTGGCGGTGGTGGGCGCGTAGCTGGGATCGACTGGTCGCCGCGCTTCAGGACGAGGCGCCCGTCGGCCCCGCTGCCGCGCCGTCGCCGTCCGGTCCACTCGTCGAACAACGCGACGCACCCCGGCTGATCGCGGTCCCCGCACGCGGGTACGTGTACTCGTTCTACATCCGCGCCACGTTCGCCTGGTCGTCACCGGCGAGCCTGCGGTCCGAGGTGCTGAGCTGGTACGTGCAGTACTTCCAACCGAACGCGATCCAGCGGCTGAGCCGGCTGGCCGCCGACGCCGCCCGGGACCTGCCGCCGAACCGGGCAGCGGACCTGGAGGTGGCGTTGCAGCGGGTGCTCGCGGACGATCCCGTTTGGCGCTACAGGCGGGGCGAGGTCGTCATCACCTGCCGACCCGACGCCGCCGTCCGGCTCGACGACCGGATCCTGCCGGCACTCAAGCCGCACATCGACCGGCTGGTCAAGCTGGAGTACCAGTTCGACGAGCAGCTCCGGCAGGCCAGGTACGCCGAGGAGCTGAGCCGTCGGTGGACGGCGATCCTGAACGAACACGTCGATGAGACAGCTGACCAGGACATCACCGACGCCCGTGACCACATGCTCACCGCCCAGCAGGACGCCGCACGCTGGATCAACGAACTCCTCAGCCACCACCCCGACCCGACCCCCTCTCCCTCCGTCCCACCCCAACAGACTCGCTCGGCCCCTGATTCATCCCCTTCATGATCACTCGATGGTGGGTGGTTCGGTGGGGCTCTTGCGGCGTTCCGGGGTCAGGTAGCGGGGAGGTACGTCACTCGGGCGGGTCCCCCGGAGCAGCGGGCAACAATCGGCAGAGGCACTGTCTGGTAAATGTCATTGACAGGGCGTCACGAAGCTGACAAGACTTTGCATTCCCACGCCGCCGATCAGCCACAAGCCGACGGTCGCCCCTCGTGATCCGGTCACTCTGTGCGACCCGCGCTGCCACTACCGCCGCTGCGCTCGCCGATGGGCAGGCCATCGGCCAGCCACCTCAGCGTCCTCGAGCTCCGTCCAGAAGCGATGCGAAGTGCTGCGCCAAGTCCGGTGTGGACATGTGGAGCAGAAAGGGAGCTCTCGTGGAACTTCATCCCCGCGGCGCTGTTCGAGTTCCGCATCGGCGCGTAGGGAAGCGGGCGGTGGGCTGATGCTCCGAATCATGTTGTGCGGCGCCCACGACACAGAGCGCTACCGCGAGGACTTCATCCACGTCGCCAACGGCTTCGACGCGGAGGTCTGGCACTACCTGTCCGGAGACATCCTGCACGTCAACCATGCGCAGGCAAGCTGGGAGACCAACTCGCGCGACACCGTGCGGCACGCTCATGTGTGCGTGTTCGTCATCGTCGAGGCGTACGGAGAGATCACTTGGAGGACGGAGCTGCGGGAGGCGCTGGTCATCGGGAAGCCGACCCTGGTCTTCTGCCTGGATCGGACCTACCAGGTGTACAAGACTCTCACCAGAGAGGCCGTTGGAATCCTCGACCCGGACAAGCAGAAGCTTGTCGACATCCTCAGCGAGGTGGAGTCAGAGCGACGGCTGACCGTCATCCCGTTCTCGTACGGAGGCTTCAAGGACCGCTTCAAGAGTCAGCTGTCCAGACTGACGGAACTGGCCCTACGCCAGATGGAGGAACGCAACAAGCGGGCTGCTGTGGTCCGGCTGTTCAATGAGCGCACTCGGCTCAGCCGGTCCGAACTACTGGTCGGCGCTGAAATCGCTGTCGACGAGTTCGAGAACAAGATCGCCCGTAAGCAGGCGATCCGCGTGCTCGCCGCGCACCGTGCCGCGGACGAGGAGATCATCATCGAGCTGATGTCCAGCATGGAGCAGGGCGTACAGCGACTCGCGATCGAGCTGCTACCGCAGCTCTACGCACCCCGGCCCGCCGATCCGGACTTCTTCGCGCACTGCATCTCGGTGGCGAACCGGGCCGCTGACGTCGGCGTCGCCAGACGCCTCATCCCGGCGCTGGTCGACATCGATCTGCCCGCCGCCGTTCGCGCGATGGCCACGCTCGAACTTGTCGAGTCCGGTGCCCGCCGCCGGCTGGCCGAAACCCTCGAGACGTACGAGCAGCACATCAGCGATCCCGCGGTGGTCGACGGCGTGTGTTCCCTGCTCACGCGCTGCCTGACGAGCGAGGCGGAATTGGACTGGAAAAATCGCTGTCGCGCGTTCTACGAACGGCTGACCTCGGGTCGGCCCCGCGAGCGCGGCCACTCCGGCCACAATGGGGATTGACGGCCGCAACCTCCGGACGACGGCAACCGAGCGGCTGATTGAGCCCACCGAAGCTCCACCGCATTTTCGTCCGAAAGTCGTCGTCGAATGACAGATCTTGTATAGCGCGTGAATCAGGGGTTGCGATTTCTCTGTAAGTGGAGTGCACTCACTTTTGCCCCGGACGATGGGCAGAAGGCCGGTGCGACCGAGAAATTAGTTCTGACGCATGAGCGCCTTCTCCGCCAAGAAACGGCATAGGAGGGTCAACATGGCGACTTGGGCCGACCTCAAATCCTACGTACGGTCGAACTACAAGATTTCCGATGACCAGCAGGACCTGATCAAGCTCGTCTTCGAGACCGGGAACCTCCGTTCGCAGGTGGTGCTGCTCTGGCATGTCACCCTGGCGGACGGGTCCGAGGAGTGGGTGCAGATCGAGTCGTCCTTCGGGGAGTTGCACTCGGTCAACGTGGTGCAGGCGCTGCGCGAGATCGGAAACACGGTCTGCGGTGGGATGTCCGTCCTGGGCGACATGGTGACGTTCCGCCACGCCGTGCCGCTGCTCAACCTGAACATCAACGAGTTCGAACGGCCACTCGCGCTCGTGACCTCGACCGCCGACCGCCTTGAGCAACTTCTCACCGGGGCCGACCGGTACTGAAGCGTGACACGTCGAGGGCAGGCAGGCGAAGCTGGGCGGCTGCATCCAGCCGGAGCATGTCACTCGAAGGGCCGATAGGGTGCCTATTGTCGATCAGCATTCTGTGACGGCAGACAAAGGCGCGCTGCCCTCTGAACGACCATCCATCACTCGCACCCCTGGGCGCCGTCTCCGCTGAGAGCGTGTTCGAGAAGGTCCGTTGAAAACGGTGTGGCGGGATGACATCCGCCGGCGGCGAGATATCAGCCTGGAACGATTCGACCGCCGACACGAAGCAGGCGTGGCGGCTGGTGTTCGAGAAGAACTTGTGCGGATGACGCGCGGCGACGTGAAACAGGAGGCAAAGATGGGCTGTGCATGCGTCAAGGCAGGCAAACCGAAGTGCGCGTGGTGCAAGGAAGCTGAAGGGCTCAGGCGGAAGCCCTCGGGCCACAACTGTCAATGGGGAACTTGTTCCTGACAACCGCCGAGCCGTAATGCCCCTGGCCTGTCCGAGCTGGCGAGGTCAGGGGCCTTCGGAGCTGGGCGAACCTGCTCAGTATTCGTGAGCAGTCGGCCATCAGCATCCGAGTGAGTCGCACCTCTGCCTGCTGATCCACAGTCCTATACCGTCAGCGGTGGTTGCGGTTGCCGGCGGCGGACTTGCCACCGACTCCGCGGCAGGTCGGGCAGGTTTCGTCGACGTAGTAAGCGTTGCCCCGGTCCAGGCGCGTACGCCGCACGACATCGGCGCCCCGGCAGGTTCCGCACTTCATGCAGTTGTCGCAGTTCGGGTCATAGCCAGGCATGGTTCCTCCGTCATCAGATGCTCGGCCGGGGAAGCGGGATGTACTGCTCCAGCTCTGCGCTCACCCAGTGGGGCGGTGACTGCAGCGCCAGGCCGACATTGACGAAGACCTCGTAGAGCGAGGCGGCCTGCTTCCACTGACTGCGAGAGCGGGTCGGGTCCTCGTCGCTGTACCGCGCGTCGATCAGAGCGAGGTACGCCCCTGAGTCGTCCCGGCACACGTGGACGGTGTTCGAATCGCGGTCGGCGGTCAGCGTGGCGACGTGGCGCACCTCGCCCGGTGCCAGCTCACGCAGCCCGGACCGCTCCGGCGGCGGCGGCGGGATCGTCGGGAGCCAGTTGTTGACATCGCCGCCGGTGTCGACCCATCGACTCCACTCGTAACCACGCACCCGCAGCGGCGGAACGCCGTTCTGGCGCAGGAAACGGATTCCACCGTCCAGCACGGCCTTTGCGTCGTCGCCCTCGAAGCCGAGGCCGAGCAGCTCGGCCACCGCCCGGCTCGCCCCGTACGCCGACCAGCCGCCCTGCGGGGCCACCTCCCAGGCGAGCGCGGCAGTCAGGCCGGCCGGGTCGGACCGGCTCAGCGGCAGCAGCGTCGACAGCATCCCCCATGCCTGTTCGGGCCCGATGCCGCTGCGCTCGCCGTACCACTCGTAGCGGGCGAAGTCCGCCAGCATGGCGGCGGTGCCAGGCGGCAGTTTGCCCGGATGGCCGCGGTGATTCGCCATACCCGGGTCCTCTCACATCCCGGCGGCGCGCCGACGCCGCTCCCTCGCCTTGTCGTTGAAGACAATCGGTGGCTCCGGGCGACCCCGGGCAAGCCAGACAATCAGGCTGACCGGCCAGAACATCAGAGTCAGCAGGGACCCGACGAACCATTCCAGACCGACCCCGCCGTCACCAATGATCTTGATCCGGCCCTGCCCGAGCCCCGCCCTGGCTCGCACGAAAATCAGGCCGATGAAGAAGCCGACGAAATAGATCAACGGCAGGACACATTCCATTGACGCGCTCCCATCGCACACAGGCCCGTGGTGGCCGAGGGGCTGAGACTGATCTTCTGTCGATCCATGCCGCATCGGCGCTGACGGTCAAGCCACGCTCACTGTGCGGCGGGTGGAGGCTCACCGTACGGAGCCTCACGCAGCGACATCAAGAACTTCGGATGAGTTACCGTCGGGTATGGACGGTCCGGTCCCGTAGACGGGACCGGATCGGATTGGGCAGGCGGGAGACGGCCATCAGGAACTGACCGGTCGGCCGGCCACTTCACCTACCGGCCCGGCCGACCAGGCCGACTCGGTTGCTGACAGCAGAATGCTGCGGTGGGCGACCACCCAGGCGTCCGGCAAGCCGATCCACTCGTTGTCGCCCACCCGCACCACCACACCGTCCAGCTTGGGCAGCAGCGCCGGGTCCTCCATCAGGCAGAGCACCCACACGCCCCCGCCCCACCGCGCGCCGCGTCGGCCAGCTCGTAGAGCCGGTCCCGTCCGAGGAGGGAAGCGCTAGGAGGTGAAGGTCCAGAGGAAGTAGAAGCCGGGTGCGTTGGGGCCGTACTGGCGGTACTCGCAGTAGTACCGGATCCACAGGCCGGTCCGAACGCCTTCGCTGCCATAGCTGTTGCAGAACTGACCGTCGGAGTAGACGTTGCGCAACGTGCCGCCCGGCGGATCCGCCGCAGCCGGAGTAGCGCTGACCCCGACCAATCCGCCCAGCGACAGCGCCACCGCCGTGACCAGGGTCGCCCATCTGCGTCCGCGCATGAAGCCTCCTCGCATCACTGTCCACAGTGCATAACGGCGCCACGCCGAGCCGAGACCAGGACATCGAAGTTCGTGAAAGTAGAGGCTCGCATGGGCGCGTGTGGTTCGACTCCCGACAACGGGCGGCGCTACCGCGACGATCCGCCAGCGATCTCCGTCGAATGGGCATCCGCCCTGAACACGCGTCAGCCGCGGCACCGCCGCACTCAGGCGGCTGGCACCTCAGGCGCTGCGGTGGAGCGGTCAACCAACGCCTGCCGCAGCATGGCGGACTGCTCCACCGACCCCCCGCGCACCCCGAGACTGCGCCGGGCCGCCCGGTAGTAGCCGTCGCGGGCCTCGTCCACGCAGGTCAGCATTTCCGCCACGTCCGATGGCGGCTCGACGATTCCCCGGGCGAGCCGTTCGACCTGCCAGATCGCGTCCCGCCAGCTAGCGGCGGCGGCGACAGTCGGCTCGTCGCCGAGCAGCAGCAGGTTCTCCCAGACGATGGTGCGCCGAGCGTCCGCCTCAGCTAGCCGGACCAGCCCCTCCTCGCGGTCGATGGGGTGGCTTCGCGATCCCGGCCGGTGCTCGGCCGTGAGTCGCAACGCCACCGCGTGACTCTCCTTGAGGGCGTGCGCGTAGTCGACGTACGCGTCGAGCCGCCGCTCGTCCCAGCGGACGCTCTGGCTGCGACGCCATCGGGCGCGGTCGGCCAGGGAGGTGGCCAGGATCGTGCCTAGGGTGCCAACCAGGACGCCGAGGAGAGCCGGAAGCTGCGTCAGAAGGTCGCTCACCCGGTCGAGGCTGCCAGCACCAGGCAACCCCCGCAGCCCCGACCCACGCCCGCGAGCTGTGCGGCACTGGTTGCGGTTATCGACGGCAGTTCAGCAAGGTTCAAGGAACAGGGCTCAGGACGGGACGTCGCGGTGGCGGAAGGCGGCCACGCCGACGGTGAGCAGGGCCGCGGCCACCGCCGCCAGCACCACCAGGGGAAGTACCGCCGGGTCGACGGCGGGCACGGCCGGCACATGGGTGTACGGCGAGACGTTGAGCGCTGCCTGCGGCAACTTCAGCACCGCGCCGAGCTGCCCGAGGAGCAGGAAGACCAACAGCGCCGTCCAGGACAGCACTACCGACCAGCGGGGCAGCAGCCCAAAGATCGCGGTCACCACGCCGGCGATCACCAGCAGGGCGGGTAGGCGCAGCAGCGCGGCGCCGCCCAGCTCGACGGCCTGGCCGAGCGGGTCTCCGGTGACGATGCCGTAGCCGAGGCCGGTGGTCACGCCGGCGAGCAGCAGCAGGGCGAGCGCGCCGAGTGTCGCGGCGAGCACCTGGGTGCCGAGCCAGCGGGTACGGCTGACCGCCGTGGCGAGGGCGGCCTCCAGCACCCCGTCGGCTTCGTCGCCGCGTACGCGCAGCAGGGCCTGCACGACGTACGCGCCGATGGTCAGGGCGAAGAGGCCGAGCATCGCGGCCAGGTACGCGTTGATCAGGTCAGCGCCGCCACCCATCGCGTTGATCGCTTCGGCGGCGGCCGGATTCGCGTCGATCATGTCGTTGAACTCGTCGGCGGCGACGCCCATGGAGAGGCCGAGCACGGCCACCCCGACCGCCCAGCCGAGCAGCGTGCCGCGCTGCATCCGCCAGGCCAACCCGGTGGGGTTGAGCAGCTGTGGCGCGCCGGTGGCCGGGCCGCGTCGGGGGGCGATCAGCCCGGCGCCCTGGTCGCGTCGCTCGGCGAGGGCGTACGCCAGCGCCACCCCGGCGAGCAGCAGCGCGACGGGCAGGGCGAGCACCCACCAACGTTCACCGTCGAAGGCTCGTACCTGGTTGCCCCAGCCGAGCGGGGAGATCCACGACGGCCAGGCGCTGCGCACGCGGGTGCCGTCGGCGCTCTGTTCGCCGAGGACGTCGCCGGCGGCGCGCAGCACGAAGGCGAGTCCGACGGTGGCGGCGGCGAGCGCGTTGGCGCCGCGCGAGGTGACGGAGAGCTGGGCGGTCACCGCGGCGATCGCGGTGAAGGCGACCCCGACGCCACCGATCGCGGCCGCTGCCGCGACGGAGCCGGCGAGCGGCAGACCCGCGCCGGTCAGCGCGACCGCGAGCAGCACGGCGGCCAGTGTGTTCGCCGCGACGATGACGAGCAGCGCGGCGGTGAGCGGCGCGTACCGGCCGACCACGTTGGCGCCGAGCAGTTCGGCCCGCCCGGTCTCCTCGTTCTGGCGGGTGTGCCGGGTCACCGCGAAGGTGCTCAGCAGCGCGACGATCAGGGCCAGCGTCACGTACGTCTCGGCGACGACCACGGCACCGAGGTCGGTGCCGTGGATGGGGCCGTTGAAGGCGCGGGCGACCAGACTGGACGCCGAGGTGGTGGCGTAACCCAGCCGGGCCTCCTGGTCCGGGTAGATGCCGGCGACGCTGCCGGCGAGGGCGTAACCGAGCAGGGGTGTGCCGAGAATCCAGATAGCGAGGCGGATCCGGTCGCGGCGCAGCACGAGCCGGGCCAGAAGGGTCGTACCCGTGAGGGCGCTCACCGGGCACCACCCTGGGGGGCGTCAGCCTGCACATCGGCGTCCGAGGAGCCGGACACGGGAGCACCCGGGGCAGCGGCGGCGGGGTTGTCGCCGTAGTGGCGGAGGAAGAGCTGCTCCAGGGTGGGTGGTGTGCTGGTCAGCGCGCGGACGCCGAAGCGGATGAGCTGGCCGAGCAGCTCGTCGAGGTGGGCGGGCTCGACCTCCAGGTGGGTACGGCCGTCGACCTCGTGCACGTCGTGCACGCCGGGCAGCGCGTCCAGGCCGGTGACCGGGCGGGCGGTCTCGACGGTCACCGCCGTGCGGGTGAGGTGGCGCAGCTCGGTGAGGGTGCCGGACTCGACGGTACGGCCCTCGCGGATGATGCTGACTCGGTCGCAGAGCGCCTCGACCTCGGCGAGCACGTGGCTGGAGAGCAGCACTGTGGCGCCGGCCTGCTTGACCCGCCGGACCTCGTCCTGGAACACCGCCTCCATGAGGGGGTCGAGGCCGGAGGTCGGCTCGTCGAGCACGTACAGCTCCACCGGGGAGGAGAAGGCGGCGACGATGGCGACCTTCTGCCTGTTGCCCTTGGAGTAGGTGCGGCAACGGCGGGTCGGGTCCAGGTCGAAGCGGTGCAGCAGCTCGTCGCGGCGACGCCGGTCGAGGCCGCCGCGCAGTTGACCGAGCAGGTCGATGGCTTCTCCGCCGGTGAGGTTGGGCCAGAGGCTGACGTCGCCCGGCACGTACGCCAGCCGGCGGTGCAGGCGGACCGCGTCGCGCCACGGGTCGCCGCCGAGCACCTGGGCGTCACCGGAGTCGCGTCGGAGCAGCCCGAGCAGGATCCGGATGGTGGTGGACTTTCCGGAGCCGTTGGGCCCGAGGAAGCCGTGCACCTCCCCCTGCTCCACGTGCAGGTCCAACCCGTCGAGTGCCCGGATGGCGCCGAACGTCTTGACCAGGTTGCCGATCGAGATGACGGGCATGGCCCCTCCTGCCGTTGGCTACGTCGACCATCACCACTGTACTGACCGATGGTCAGTCGAATCAACGGTGATCGTGCCCACCGGTCAGGACGTCGCTAGGCTTGCCGGCATGACCGCCGATCCCGCGGACGACACCCGCACCCGGATCCTGCGCGCCGCGCTCGACCTGTTCGCCGAACACGGCTACCAGCGCACGTCGCTGCGCCAGATCGGCGAGCGGCTGCGGCTCACCAAGACCGCCATCCTGTACCACTTTCCGGCCAAGGAGCATCTGCTCGCCGCCCTGGTCGAGCCCTTGGTCGCGGACCTGGAGGCACTGCTCGACTCGGCCCAGAAACAGCCGACCGAGCGGGCCCGGTGGACGGTGCTGGAGGGCTGGCTGGACATCATGCTCACCCACCGCCGGCCACTCGGCATGCTCTTCCACGACATCGCGCTGATCGGTCGGGGCGACACGTACCACCGCCTGATGGAGGTCGCGATGCGGGCCAACGACCTCATCGCCGGGCCGAACGCGGGGCGTCGCGAGCGGGTCCTCGCGGTCCAGGCGGTGGGCGCGTGCAGCGATCCGGTCGTCTTCTTCACCGACGTGTCCGACGAGGTGCTGCGCGCCGACATGCTCGACGGCGCACGCCGACTGCTGGCGCCGCTGCCCGCGGACAGCGCGGCCGAGCCGCGCACTGACGCCGCATCCGGGGCGCCCACGGACGCGCCCCTGGGGAGCGCGACCCCGGCGGAAGCGGCGAGCCGACGTCGGCGGCCGGGACGGCCGCCCGCGCTGGGTCGGGAGCAGATCGAGGCGGCCCGGCGCATGCACGCGGCGGGCACCCATTCAGTGGACGCCATCGCCGCCGCGCTGGGTGTCTCGCGGGCCACCGTCTACCGCCACCTGACCACGCCTTAACGAGACAATTCCAAGATAGTTCCGAGACGGTTGTGATCTGGTGTTCAGGCCGCCAGCGTGGCGTATCGGCCGTTGCGGTCCAGCAGGCTGGCGTGGGTGCCGGCCTCGACGATCCGACCGTGGTCGAGCACCGCGATCTGGTCGGCGTCGCGCACCGTGGAGAGCCGGTGCGCGATGGTGATCGTGGTGCGCCCCTGGGCGAGCACGTCGAAGGCCCGCTGTACGGCGCGTTCGGTCTCGGTGTCCAGCGCGCTGGTGGCCTCGTCGAGGACCAGGATGCGCGGGTCGCGCAGCAGCGTCCGGGCGATGGCGAGGCGCTGCTTCTCACCGCCGGAGAATCGGTGCCCACGCGAGCCGACCACCGTGTCGTACCCGTCGGGCAGCCCGGCGATCAGGTCGTGGATCTGGGCGGCGCGGGCGGCGTCCTCGATCTCGGTGTCGGTGGCCTCCGGCCGGGCGTAGCGCAGGTTCTCCCGGACGGTGGTGTGCAGCAGGTACGTCTCCTGGCTGACCACGCCGACGATCGCGGCCAGGTCGGCCAGGCGCAGGTCGCGCAGGTCGACACCGTCGACGGTGATCCGGCCGGCGGTCGGGTCCTGCAGTCGGCTGACCAGCCCGGCGAGGGTGCTCTTGCCGGAGCCGGTCTCGCCGACCAGGGCGAGGCTGGTGCCGGCGGGCACGTCGAGGGTGACCCCGGCGAGGGCGGCGGTGTCGCTGCCCGGGTAGCCGAAGGTGACGTCCTCCAGGCGCAGGTGGCCGCGTACCTGGGAGGGGTCGAGGCGGATTGGCTCGGCGGGGTCGGCCACGTCGACCGGTAGGTCCAGGTATTCGAAGATCCGGGCGAAGAGCGCCAGCGAGGCGGTGAGCGAGACACCCACGTTGAGCAGGCCCATCAGCGGTCGGAACAGGCCGCCCTGCAGGGCCGTGAAGGCGACCAGGGTGCCGATGCTGAGCGTGCCGGCGGTGCCGGGCAGCCCGGCGGCGAGGTAGATGACCGCCGGTACGGCGGCGAAGATGATGCTCATCGAGGCCATCCGCCAGCGGCCGGCCAGCTCGCTGCGCAGCTCCAGGTCGACCAGGCGGGCCGAGGAGGCGGTGAAGCGCTCGATCAGCGCGGGGCCGGTGCCGAGGGTCTTGGCCAGCTGTACGCCACTGATCGAGAGCCCCTCCTCGACCGTGACGTTGAGGTCGGCGAGTTCGCGTTGCCGTTGGGCGGTGATCTCGCGGCGCATCCGCGCGACCCGACGGGTCAGCCAGATGGCCGGCGGCAGCACCACTAGCGAAACCAGGGAGAGCTGCCAGGAGAGCGCGACCATGGCGACAGTGGTGGCGACCACAGTGGTGAGGTTGGCGGCGACGGCGGTGGCGGTGGAGGTGACCACCGACTGCATGCCGCCGATGTCGTTGGTGATCCGGGACTGCACCTCGCCGGTGCGGGTGCGGGTGAAGAAGCCGAGCGACTGGCGCTGGAGGTGGCTGAAGACGTCGGTGCGCAGCCGGTGCATGACCCGCTGGCCGACCTGGGTGGAGATCCAGGTCTGTACGACGCCGAGGGCGGAGGTCACCGCCGCGACGGCGACCATGCCGAGGACCAGCCAGACCAGCAGCGTCACGTCGCCCTGCGGCAGGGCCCGGTCGATCACGGCACGCAGCAGGAACGGGGTGGCCATCGCGATGATCGAGGAGACCACGATGATCGCGGTGACGGCGGCCAGCGCGGGCCGGTGGGGGGTGAACAGGCGACCGATGCGGCGCAGCGACACCTGACGGGCCTGCGCCTTCTCTTCGGCGCTGAGCGTGCGGTGGCCGCGGTCGCGGCCCTTCGGGGTGGGTTCCAAGGGGGCACTACCTTTCGTCGACAATATTGCTGAGGTTACCTCATCATGAGGGAGCAACCACATATCCTGCTACCGTATTCCGGTGACCGAGCACACCGTCGAGAGCGCCGACGACGAGAGCCTGGCGGAGACGTTCTGGGCCGTGGCGTCCCGTCTACGCCGGCAGAGCCGCGACTCACTGGCGCCCTGGGACGTCACCCCCAGCCAGTCCCGGGCCCTCGGCGTGCTGGCCCGGCACGGTGAGGTACGCCCCGGCACCCTCGCCGAGCACCTGCGCATCGCGCCCCGCTCGGCGACGGAGGTCGTCGACGACCTCCAGACCCGAGGGCTGGTCGAACGCCGACCCGACCCGGCCGACCGTCGGGCGACGCTGGTCGCGCTCACCGAGGAGGGCGACCGGGTCAGCACCGCCATCCGGGCCGCGCGCCGGGCCGAGGCCGACCGCTTCTTCGGCCACCTCAACGACACCGACCGCGCCGAGCTGGCCCGCATCCTGCGCACCCTGCGCGGCTGACGGGTTTGCTCCCCCCGCCCACGGGTAGCCAGCGGCCCCGTCCGGTCGGCGGGACCGGCCGACACCGGTCGGGGCGAGGTGACGGGAGGCCCGGCTGATGTGCGGGATCAGCGGGGAGGCGCGGTTCGACGGCCGCTCGCCCGACGCGGCGGCGGTCACCCGGATGACCGAGGCGATGCGCTCACGCGGCCCGGACGACGAGGGCCTGTTCGCCGACGATTGGGTGACCCTGGGGCACCGCCGGCTGACCATCATCGACCTGTCCGACGCGGGTGGGCAGCCGATGGTCCGCGACGACCTGGGCCTGGCCCTGGTCTTCAACGGCTGCATCTACAACTACCCGGAGCTGCGCGAGGAGTTGCGCCGGGCCGGGTACGCCTTCCACTCCACCAGCGACACCGAGGTGATCCTGGTGGCGTACGCCCACTGGGGTGAACGTTTCGTCGACCACCTGGTCGGCATGTTCGCGATCGGGCTGGTTGACCGGGTGCGGCGGCGGCTGATCCTGGCCCGCGACCGGCTCGGCATCAAACCGCTCTACCTCGCCGAGACACCGGGACGGCTGCGGTTCGCCTCGACCCTGCCCGCGCTGCTGCGGGCCGGGGACGTCGACACCGGCATCGACCCGGTGGCGCTGCACCACTACCTCTCCTGGCACTCTATCGTGCCCGCGCCGCGGACGGTACTGCGTGGCGTGCGCAAGCTGCCGCCGGCCACCCTGCGGGTGATCGAGGCGGACGGGAGCAGCCGCGAGGAGGTCTACTGGCGACCCGACTACGTGCGGGAGCCCGTCGACGCGGGGATGGACGCCGCCGACTGGCGGGCCGCGATCGGCGACGCGCTGCGCGCGGCGGTACGCCGACGGCTGGTCGCCGACGTGCCGGTGGGGGTGCTGCTCTCCGGAGGGCTGGACTCCAGCCTCATCGTGGCTCTGCTCGCCGAGGCCGGCCAGCAACACCTGCGTACGTTCAGCATCGGCTTCGACAGCCGCGACGGCGAGTCCGGCGACGAGTTCCACTACTCCGATCTGGTGGCCCGCGCGTACGACACCGACCACCATCGGATCCGACTGGCCGACGACGACCTGGTGCCCGCCGTCCGACGGGCCGTGCTGGCGATGACCGAGCCGATGGGCAGCCACGACGTGGTCGCCTTCCACCTGCTCTCCGAGCAGGTGGCGCAACACGTGAAGGTGGCCCAGTCGGGTCAGGGCGCCGACGAGGTGTTCGCCGGCTACGGCTACCACCAGCCACTGGTCGAGGCGCCCCGGCACGGCGCCGCCGAGACGTTCGCCGCCGCGTTCTTCGACCGCGGCCACGACGAGCTGCGCCGCATCGTCGGCCCGGCGTACGCGCTGGAGCACGACGCCAGCCGGGACCTGCTCACCGGGCACCTCGCCGCGCCCGGGGCGCAGACCGCGCTGGACGCCGTGCTGCGCCTGGACACCCACCTGATGCTCCCCGACGACCCGGTCAAGCGGGTGGACAGCATGAGCATGGCGTGGGGTCTGGAGGTGCGTACGCCCTTCCTCGACCAGGACCTGGTCACCCTTGCCGCGCACTGCCCGCCGGAGCACAAGGTCAGCCAGGGCGGCAAGGGCGTGCTCAAGGACGTCGCCCGGGAGGTGCTGCCCACCGAGGTGATCGACAGGCCCAAGGGCTACTTCCCGGTGCCGGCGCTGCGCAACGTGGACGGCCCGGTGCGCGAGCTGGTGGCCGAGGCGTTGCAGGCGCCGGCCGCGCGCGAGCGGGGGCTGTTCCGTCCGGAGTACGTGGCACATCTGCTCGCCGAGCCCGACCGGGCCGAGGCCGCGGCCGGCAGCAACAAGCTGTGGCAGCTCGGCCTGCTGGAGCTGTGGCTCCAGACCCACGACATCCGTTGAGCCGCCGGCCCGGCGCGTGTCAGCCGGCGGCGGTGCGGGCGACCAGGTCGTCGAGGACCACGTGCAGGTCCCCGGCGCGCTCCAGCACCCGCCGCTGCCGGGTGGCTCCGGTGCCGTCGCGACGCAGCCGGGCGAGCTGCGCCAACACGTACCCGAGGTCGCCGTGGCGCAGCAGGGCCGGGGCGATCACCGCCATCAGCTCGTCGACGAGTGCCCACGCGGGGCGGGCGCCGCCGGCACGCAGGTCGATCAGCTCGCCGTCGAGACCGTCGTGGGCGGCCCGCCAGTGCGCCGCGGCGACAAGGCAGTCCCGGACGTGCGGGGCGCTCACCCCGGCGCGTACGTCGTCGGCGAGGGTGGCCACGAGGGAGCGGACCAGCGCGGCGACCAGCACCGCGTCGTCCACTTCGGTGCAGACGTCACCGACCCGCACCTCCACCGTCGGGTAGGTCGACGACGGCCGGGCGTACCAGTAGACCATCGCCGCGTCGAGCATGATGCCGGCGGCGATCAGCTCGTCGACAGTGCGGTCGTAGTCGGCGGCGGAGTCGAAGTACGGCGTCGGACCGATGCTGGGCCAGCGTTCCAACTGCATCGAGCGCCAGCTGGCGTGCCCGGTGTCGTACCCGTCGTGCAGCGGCGAGTTGGTGGTGATCGCCTGCACCACCGGCAGCCACACCCGCAGGTGGTTGCAGACCTGCACGGCCAGTTCCCGGTCGGGCAGCCCGACGTGCACGTGGCAACCGCAGACCGCCGGGTCGTGCGCCACCGGCCCGTACCGGCGCGACATCGCGTGGTAGCGCGGCTCGTCGGGGACCGTCCGGTGCGGCTCGGCCACCGGGGTGGCGCCGACCGCCACCAGCCGGGCCCCGGCCGCCGTGGCGGCCTCGGCGGCGGAGCGGCGCAGCGACACAAGGTGCGCGCGCAGGTCGGCGAGGTCGGCGCAGACCGGGGTGACCATCTCCACCATGCTGTGCCGGAACTCCTGGCGGCTCTGGTCCCGGGCGGGGCCGCGCAGCGCGGCGAGCACCTGGTCGGCGACCGGCAGGTTCCGGCCGCTGTCCGGGTCGAGCAGCAGGTACTCCTCCTCCACGCCGAGCGTGAGGGTGGACAGGTCGGGCACGGTGTCGACGGCTGTCGGTCGGTACGCCATGGCCCCTCCCCATTCCCTGCTGCGGCGGTGCCTCGGGTTCCCGGCCGCCCCTGCGGCAAACCGCCCTCAGGGCGTCGCCAGGGCCGTCGCGCGTGCGGTGAGGAAGGCCC
Source organism: Micromonospora sp. NPDC048842 (assembly GCF_040649935.1). NCBI lineage: Bacteria > Bacillati > Actinomycetota > Actinomycetes > Micromonosporales > Micromonosporaceae > Micromonospora > Micromonospora sp. NPDC048842. Next base: position 96,136 of record NZ_JBEZGK010000016.1, read on the forward strand.
GTTCGGCCGCGTTGTCCGTCAGGGCGACGGCCGTCCGGTACGCCTCGACGGCCTCCCCGCCCCGGCCGAGCCGGGCCAGCAGGTCGGCGCGGACCACGTGGTACACGTGGAAGCCGTCCAGGTCGAGCCGATCCACCTCGGTCAGCGCCACCGCCGGTCCGGCCACCTCGGCGAGCGCTACCGCCCGGTTCAGCGCGACCACCGGGCTGGGTGCGACCACGGTCAGTTGGTCGTACAGCTGAAGGATCTGGCCCCAGTCGGTGTCGGCGGCGCGGCGCGCGGCGCTGTGCACGGCGGCGATCGCGGCCTGGATCTGGTACGGCCCGGGTCGGTCGCGGCGCAGGCAGCGACGAACCAACGCCTGCCCCTCGGTGATCAGCTCGGCGTCCCACCGGGCCCGGTCCTGGCTCGGCAGCGCCACCAACTCACCCTCGGTGGTGGTCCGCGCCGCACGACGGGACTCGGTGAGCAGCATCAGAGCGAGCAGGCCGAGCGCCTCCGGCTCGTCCGGCATCAGCTCCACCAGCAGCCTGGTCAACCGGATCGCCTCGACGCACAGCTCGACGCGGATCAGGTGCGGACCGGCGCTGGCCGAGTACCCCTCGTTGAAGATCAGGTAGAGCACCGCGAGAACCGCGTGCAGCCGGTCGGGCAGGTCGGCCTCGCGCGGCACCCGGTACGGGATGCGCGCGTTGCGGATCTTCGACTTGGCGCGGACCAGCCGCTGCGCCATCGTCGGCTCCGGCACCAGGAAGGCCCGAGCGATCTCGGCGGTGCTCAGTCCGCCGAGCAGCCGCAGGGTGAGAGCGACCCGAACGCTCGGGGCGAGCGCCGGATGACAGCAGGTGAAGATCAGCCGTAGCTGGTCGTCGCGCACGGGTCCCTCCTCGACGGGTTCGTCGGCGGCGAGCAGCAGGGCCGCCTGGGCCTGCCGCTCGGTCCGGGACGCCTCGCGGCGCAGCCGGTCGATCGCCCGGTTCCGGGCGGTGGTGATGATCCAACCGGCCGGGCTGGGCGGCGGGCCGCTGATCGGCCACCGCTCCACCGCGACGGCGAAGGCTTCCTGGACGGCCTCCTCGGCGAGGTCGATGTCGCCGAGGAGGCGAACCAGGACGGCTACCGCGCGGCCGTACTCCGCGCGGAACACCGCCTCCACGTCGGGCACGGTCAGTCGCCGGCCCCGCCCTGGAAGGGGCGCACCTCGATCGGCAGGGTGGTCGCCAACGCATAGCGGCGGCCCCAGTCCAGCGCGGCGTCCAGGTCCGGCACGTCGATGATGGTGATGCCGCCCAGGTACTCCTTGCCTTCTACGAACGGGCCGTCGGTGACCAGGACGTCGCCGTCGCGGGCGCGCAGCACGGTGGCGGTCTCCGGGCCGTGCAGTCCCTGACCGAAGACCCACGAGTCGGTGGACGCCAACTCGGCGCGCAGCTCGCCGAGCTGACGCATCACCCCGGCCAGGAACTCCGGCTCCGGCGGCAGCTCACCCTGCGGCTGGTGGATGCTGAGCAGGTAGAGCGTCATCGTTCCTCCTCGCAGGCGGCCGGCCCGTCGCCGACCTCTCATCCTCCACACGATCGGCCGCGGCTCAGATCGACAGGCCGCTGCTAGAAATCTCAAGGGCGGCTCCGCCCGCACTATCGGGCGCCCCCTTTGCTCTGCCGCGTCCTTTGCTCTGCTTCAACGGACGCGACGATAAAGGCGACCGAGTGTCGCGTGGGTTGAAGCAGAGCAAAGGACGCGGGGCAGGGGTCGACCCTGCGCTGCCGTGACGTGATCAGCCGTCCGATCAGCACCGGGAGTAATGTGCCGGGCGGTGGCGGGTAAGCAGCGCGCCGTGACCGACGGCTTGCGGGTGGTCGTGGTCGGCGCCGGCTTCTCCGGGCTCGCCGCCGCGCTGGCGCTCACCCGTGCCGGCGCCCAGGTGCGAGTGCTGGAGGCCCGCGACCGGGTGGGCGGTCGCGTGCTGACCCGATGGCTGCCCGAGCTCACGCAACTCGACCTGGGCGCGCAGTGGATCGGCCCGACCCAGGACCGGATGTACGCGTTGGTCGCCGAGCACGGGTTGGCCACCTTCGCCTCGGCATCGGTCGGCGCGCCCACAGTGCTCTGGGCCGGTGCGCCCCGGGCCGAGCCGCCCGCACAGGTGGGCCGGGTGCTCGGGCTGCTCGACGAGTACGCCGCACGACTGGACCCGGCCGCACCCTGGGCGACGCAGGAGGCCGCACTGTGGGACCGGACGACCCTCGGCGGGTGGCTCGCCGCCACGGCCGGGGACGACGACACCGCCGACTACCTGGGGCGGGTGCTCGCCGGAGGGCTGCTGGCCACCGGCGCGGACGAGCTGTCCCTGTTGCACCTGCTGTTCTACCTGCGCAGCGCTGGCGGGACCGGGCCGTTGCTGGGGATGGCCGGCGGCGCGCAGCAGGACCGGATCGTGGGCGGGCCGCCGGCGCTGGCCGAACGGATGGCCACCGCCCTGCCGCCGGGCGCGCTGACGCTGGCCGCGCCGGTGCGGGCCATCGAACAGACAGCCGCCGGCGCGACGGCGTGGACCGACACCGGGCGCGTCGACGGCGATGCCGTGGTGGTCGCGCTGGCCCCGGCACTGGCCGGCCGGATCCGGTACGACCCGCCGCTGCCCCCGTTGCGCGACGGGCTCACCCAGCGCATGCCGATGGGTTCGGCGCTGAAGGTGCACGCCGTCTACCCGGAGCCGTTCTGGCGTGCCGACGGGCGCTCCGGGGTGGCCACCACCAGCGTCGGTCCGCTCACCGAGACGGTCGACAACTCCACCCCCACCTCACCGACCGGGGTGCTGACCGGGTTCAGCTACTCCACCGACGCCGCCACGCTGCGCGGCATGTCCGCCGCGCGGCGTCGACGATGCCTGCTGGAGGCGTTCGCCAGCGTGGTCGGGCCGCGCGCCGAGGGCCCGGTGGATCTCGTCGAGTACGACTGGTCGGCCGACGAGTGGACCCGGGGCTGTTTCTCCGGTGCGTTCACCCCGGGCACGTGGCGGACGTACGGCCCGCACCTGCGGACGCCGGTGGGGCGGGTGTACTGGGCGGGCACCGAGACGGCCACCCGCTGGAGTGGCTACCTGGAGGGCGCGGTGCTCGCCGGTGAACGGGCGGCGGCCGAGGTGCTGGCCGGCTGAGCGGCACGACCGCGCCGGCCCGGTCTCGGCGGGACCGGGCCGGCCACGGCCCTGGGTGCTACCCGGCCGACCCGGTCACAGAGGACCGGGCCGGCGCGGGCGCCCCGGTCAGGGATAGGTGGTCAGATACACCTGCTGGTTGGCCGCGTTCGCGGTGCCACCGGCGTTGTTGATCACCCGGTTGATGGTGCCGACGCCTCCGAGCGAGACGGTGACCATGTTCGTGAAGCGCACGTTCGGGTTGGTGGGCACCTCGAAGGCCCGCTCCTCCACGACGGCGGGGTTGACGTTGAAGTAGCTGTAGCTGCCCAGCCCGAACGCTTGGTGGCTGGTCACCGAATCGGCCACCTTGTACGCGGCGTAGCCCCGGGTCGACCCGTTCATCCAGGCCGCCTGGTTGGGCGGGTCGTAGGGCAGTTCGTTCTGGTAGAAGTACGTCCGCCCGCCGTTGCCGTTCCAGATGGTCTGGTACTTCTGGTAGTGCTCGACGAAGAGGCCGTACATGGTGACGTTGTCGCCGTTGACAGTGAGCCCGGTGTCGGCGGTGTTCAGCGTCCACCCGGTCGGTACGCCGCTGGCCGCGTGGTCGGCCCGCCACAGCCACATGTGGTCGCCGATCACGTTGTCGCTGTTGACGGTCAACGTGTTGGTGGCCTTGCCGACGTGGGGCCCGCCGATGCGGAAGAACACATCGTGCAGCGAGGTCGGGTTGCTGGCGTGGCTCGCGGACGAGCCGGACGGCCCGACCTCCATCAGCACCGGCGAGTTCGTCGTGCCGGCCTCGAACATGATGCCGGCCACCTTCACACCGTCCACATCGGCCACCCGCATGCCCACCGCGCCGTTGTCGGCCTGGATGGTGGCCAGGCCGAGACCGAGGACGACGGTGTCGGCCCGGTTGACCTGGATCGGCTCGGTGACGTGGTGCACGCCCGGGGTGAAGAGCAGGTGCCGCCCCTGGGCGAGGGCCGCGTTGATGGTGGCGGCGCTGGTGCCGGGCTGGACCACGAAGAACTGCGACAGCGAGATGGACGAGCCGGCCGGGGTCTTGTTGTACCAGCTGGTGCCTGTCGAGTTGGTGCGCAGCGCGGGCACGAAGACCCGGTACTCACCGGTGCCGTCGACGTAGAGGAACGGCTTCTCCCGTATCTGTGGGGTCTGCGGGATGACGGTGTGCGACGGGTTGGGGAAGCTCGGCGCGGGAGCGCCGTTGACGCCCTGGAAGACCATGTTCCACACCGAGCCGGTCCAGCCGTTGCCGAACTCGCTGTTGCGGGAGTACCACTGCTGCTGCGAGCCGGAGACGACCAGGCCGTCGATGCGGGTGTCGGCCATCAGGCCACCGCTGGACCAGCCGTCGCCGCCGTTCCAGAGTTGGATCTGGTTCTGCGCGCCGCGCAGGTGCATCCGTCGGTACGGCGCAGCCTGGGACACCGCCCAGCGCTCCACTGTCTGCCCGGCGGGCAGGGTGACCGACAGGTTCTCGGCGGCGCGCCAGAAGTTCTGGGTGGCGTTGCCGCCGAACCAGAACGCCTCGGCACGCACGTGGCCGTTGAGGTTGACGTCGTCGGGGCTCATGCCGAGGCCGGCGACCTGGGTGAAGAAGCCGAGGTTGACGTCGGCGGTGTAGTTGCCGGGCTTGAACAGCACCGCGTAGCGCTGCGGGCCGAACTGGTTGGTCTCCTGCTGGGTGAAGAGGGTGTTCAGTCGACTCTGGATGGTCGACGTCGGCGTGCTCGGGTCGAAGACGAACGTGTTCGGCCCGAGGTTGGGGTTGTACGGGTCGGTCGTGCCGACCGGGGGTTCACTGGTGCCGCCGGTCGTGTTCACCGCCAGCTCCCACAGCGAGTAGCCGTAGGCGGTGCCCCGGGCGGTGCCGTACATCCGCAGGTAACGCCCGCTGCCGGTGACGGTGAGGGACTGCGTGCCGCCGGTGGCGGTGGTGGTGGAGTAGATCGTCGTCCAGGTGGCACCGTCGGCCGAGGTCTGGAGCTGGAAGGCCCGGGCGTACGCGGCCTCCCAGGTGAGCACCACCCGGCAGATGGTGCGGGTGCTGCCGAGGTCGACGCGCAGCCACTGCGGGTCGCTGGCGGTGCTGGCCCAGCGGGTGCCCGTGTTGCCGTCGACCGCCGCGGACGCCGCGAGGCCGGCGTCCTGGCTGGACGAGGCGGTCGCCGGGCTGCCCTGCGCGACGTTGGTGCTGCCGCAGGTCGGCGTGCTGCCGCCGGTCTCGCCGTACACCTGGAACTCCCAGAGCGAGTAGCCGTAGCCGGTGCCCCGGGCGGTGCCGTTCATCCGTACGTAGCGGCCGGCGCCGGTGACCGTGAGGTTCTGGGTGCCGCCGTTGCCGGTGGTGGTCGAGTAGATCGTCGTCCAGGTGGCACCGTCGTCGGAGGTCTGGAGCTGGAAGGCCCGGCCGTAGGCGCCCTCCCAGAGCAGGTTCACCTGGCTGATGGTGGCCCGAGCGCCCAGGTCGACCTGGAGCCACTGCGGGTCACTGAACGCGCTGGCCCAGCGGGTGCCGGTGTTGCCGTCGACTGCCGCGGAGGCCGGGGTGCCGGCGTTCTCGCTGGACGAGGCGGTGGCGGGGCGGCCCTGGGACAGCAGGGTGGGTGCGGCCTGCGCGGGCGCAGTGGCACCGGTCGGGGTGAGCGCCGCGACCAGGGCCACGGTGAGCCCGACCAGCAGGTGCCGGACGACGCGTCGAGGACGCGGGCGTACGGATGTTGCACGAGATGTCATGACATCGCCTGTCGATAGGGGGCTACGAGGGGGTGCCGCGTGGGTGGGATCGGCTCGCCCCGTGGCGCCGTGGGTGGTGCCGCCGATGCGGCGTCGCGGGTCGGAGAGCGCTCTCGTAGGAGTGTTGCGGCGAGATTGCGACGGCGTCAAGACATCGATCTATAACTTCGTTATTTATCCCGAGAATTCTTTTTGGGTAATTTGCCGACGGCGCAGCAGTCGTCCCCGCTCAGCGGCGGACGCCACCCTCGGTGAGGAAGCGGGCGATCGGGAGGGTTGCCGCGCCCAGCGCCACCGCGTCCACCCCGAGCCGGCACAGCTCGATCGACGCCTGCTCGTACGGCTGGCGCAGCGCCTGCCGGCCGGCGGCCTCCCGCACGGCCGGCAGCAGGCCGCCGAGGGCCATCGCCGCCCAGCCGCCGAGCACCACGCGCTCCGGGTTGAACAGGTTGATCAGGTTGGCCACCCCGGCACCGAGGTAGCCGGCGGTGTCCTCCAGCACCCGCCGGGCGGTGGCCGAGGTCTCGGCGGCGGCGACCAGCGCGCCGATCTGGGACTCCTCGTCCTCACCCGGCACCGGTCGACCCCGACGCGCCTCCCGGTAGCGATCGATGATCGCCTCCGCCCCCACGTACGCCTCCAGGCAACCGCGCGCGCCACACCGGCAGACCCGCCCGCCGTACACCAGGGTCGTGTGCCCCCACTCCCCCGCGCTGCTGGACGCGCCCCGGTAGGTGGCGCCGTTTGTCACCACCGACGCGCCCACCCCGGAGCCGACAAGCGCGAAGACGGCGTGCCGGGCGCCTCGGCCGGCGCCGAACCACATTTCGGCCTGGCCGAGGGTCTTCGCGCCGTTGTCGATGTGCAACGGCAGGTCGGTGCCAGCGCCGATCAGACGCTCCAGCGGCACCCGGTCCCAGCCGAGGGCCTGGGCGTGCACGACGGCCTCGGCGCCCTGCTCGACCACGCCGGAGACACCGATGCCGACGCCGAGCACGTCGCCGGGGGCCACCCCGGCCTGGCCGGTGACCGCCTCGATGCCGGCCAGCACGTGCCCGGCCACCAGGTCGGGCTCGGTGCGGGCCGGGTCGAGCGGGTACTCGACGCTGGCCAACAGGGTCATCGCGAAGTCGAACAGCTCCACCCGGACCCGGGTCTCGCCGACGTCCACGCCGATCAGGAACGCGAAGCGGGGCGCGATCCGCAGCAGCATGCTGGGCCGGCCGCCGTCGGACTCGGCGGCGCCGACCTCGGCGACCAGCCCTTCGTCGATCATGTCGGCCACCACGTTGCTGACAGCGGGCTGACTCAGCCCGGTGCTGCGCACCAGGTCCTGCCGGGTGAGCGGACCGTCCAGGAAGAGCTTGGTCAGCAGGGCGGACCGGTTGCGCAACCGCACGCTGCGGTTGGTGGCACGCGCCAGCTCCACTCGTCACCTCGTTCCCGTCGGCCGTTCGAGGCGACTGTAACCGCCTCGTGCTTGACGACCCACCGGCCAGCAACTTTAATGACGACATAATTTAAGCCGTGATGTAACTCCCGGGAAACGCCGACGGACCCCGACGGCGCACCCCCGAACCCTGTCCGCAGCCGGCCCCCGTCGCCCGACCCCTATCGGTGACGAAGGTCGGCGGACCCCCACCACGCACCGGAAGGGCTGAACCGTGTCGAGACGACACCTCGGGATATTCACCGCCGCCGTACTGGCGGCCGCCTCGCTGACCGCCTGCGGAGGCTCCGGCGACGACTCCGCCGCATCGCCCAAGACGCTCACCTACTGGGCCAGCAACCAGGGCGCCAGCCTGGAGGCCGACAAGACCACCCTCCAGCCGGAGTTGGACAAGTTCGAGAAGCAGACCGGAATCAAGGTCACCGTCGAGGTGGTCCCCTGGTCGGATCTGCTCAACCGCCTGCTGGCCGCCGCCGCCTCCGGCAAGGGCCCGGACGTGGTCAACATCGGCAACACCTGGTCGGCGTCGTTGCAGGCCACCGGCGCGCTTGTCGAGTTCGACGACGCCGCCCTGCAGGCCGTCGGCGGCAAGGACCGGATCGTGCCCGCCGCGCTCGCCGCCGCCGGCGCCCCCGGCAAGCCGCCGGCCGCCGTGCCGCTCTACAGCATGGCGTACAGCCTGTACTACAACAAGAAGTCGTTCGCCGACGCCGGCATCACCGCGCCGCCGACCACCTGGGAGCAGCTCGCCGAGTACGGCAAGAAGCTGAGCACCGGCGGCAAGTGGGGCCTGGCGATCGAGGGGGCCAACCCGTCGGAGAACGCCCACCACGCCTTCACCTTCAGCCAGCAGTACGGCGGCGAGTGGTTCGACTCGGCAGGCAAGCCGACCTTCGACACCCCGCAGAACGTCTCGGCGATCAAGCGGTACATCGACTTCATGGCCGCCGACAAGATCACCAATCCGAGCAACGCCGAGTACGCGCAGAACCAGTCGGTCTCCGACTTCGCCAACGGCAAGGCCGCCATGCTGCTGTGGCAGTCCGCCGGGTCGAACCTGAAGACGCAGAACATGCCCGCCGACGCGTACGGGGTGGCCCCGGTGCCGTTCCTGGCCAGCCCGCCGGCCGGAGGCAAGAAGGTCAACAGCATGGTCGCCGGGATCAACATGGCGGTCTTCAAGCACACCAAGAACAAGGACGGCGCGCTGAGCTTCGTCAAGTTCATGACCAGCGACGAGGAGCAGACGATCCTCAACAAGACGTACGGCTCGCTGCCGGCGGTGAAGACCGCGGCCTCCGACCCGGCGTTCAGCGCCACCGAGCAGAAGACCATCCAGGAGACCCTTGTCACGACCGCGGCCCCGCTGCCGCAGGTTCCCGATGAGAGCACCTTCGAGACCCTGGTCGGCACCGCGATGAAGGAGCTGTTCGCCGACGCGGCCAGCGGCAAGCCGGTCACCGAGGAGTCGGTGAAGGCCAAGCTGACCGACGCGCAGCAGAAGATGCGCTGACCCAGGCGTCACCGGTGGCCGTGGTCGGGCGCTGAGCCCGGCCACGGCCACCGACTCCGAGAGGACCCCGATGGCAACCAGCACCACCGCGCCGGACGCCGACCGACGCGAACCCCGGGCCGGGTCGCCGGCCCGGCGGCCGGCCCGCCGGCCCCGCGGCCCCCGCCGCTCGCTCCTGCCGTACCTGCTGCTCGCACCGGCCGTCGTGCTGGAACTCGCCATCCACGTGATCCCGATGGTCGTCGGGGTCTGGATGAGCCTGCTGGAGCTGACCCAGTTCCACATCCGTGACTGGTCCACCGCGCCCTTCATCGGGCTGGAGAACTACCGGGCGACGCTCGACCTGAACAGCGCCGCCGGCAAGGAACTGCTGCACTCGTTCTGGATCACCCTGGCCTACAGCCTGCTCTCGGTCGGGTTCGCCTGGCTGCTCGGCATCTCGGCGGCGGTCGTCCTGCAACGGCCCTTCCGTGGACGCGCGATCCTGCGGGCGCTGTTCCTCACCCCGTACGCGCTGCCGGTCTACGCCGCCGTGATCACCTGGAGCTTCCTGCTGCAACGCGACACCGGCCTGGTCAACCACGTGCTCGTGGACCAGCTCGGGCTGATGAACGAACGGCCGTTCTGGTTGATCGGCGACAACAGCTTCTGGTCGCTGCTGGTGGTGTCGGTCTGGCGTAACTGGCCGTTCGCGTTCCTGTGCCTGATGGCCGGGTTGCAGAACGTGCCCGGCGAGCTGTACGAGGCCGCCGCCATCGACGGCGCCGGGTTCTGGCGCCGGCTGCGCTCGGTCACCCTGCCGATGCTGCGACCGGTCAACCTGGTGCTGCTGCTGGTCCTCTTCCTGTGGACGTTCAACGACTTCAACACCCCGTTCGTGCTGTTCGGCGGCTCCGCGCCGGAGCAGGCCGACCTGATCTCCATCCACATCTACCGCAGCTCCTTCAAGACCTGGGACTTCGGCTCCGGGTCGGCGATGTCGGTGGCGCTTCTGCTGTTCCTGCTGGTCGTCTCGGCCGTGTACCTGCTGATCACCAACCGTCGGAGGGACGACCATGCGTGAGACCGCCGGTGAGCGCTGGGGCCGGCGCATCGTGCTGACCCTGCTCACCCTCTTCGTCGTCATCCCGCTCTACGTCATGGTCACCTCGGCGGCGAAGCCGTTGCAGGACGTGCAGAACGGCTTCACCTGGTGGCCCAGCCGGCCCACCCTGCAACCGTTCATCGACATGTGGAGCACAGTGCCGCTGGCCCGGTACCTGGTGAACAGCCTGGTGGTGTCCAGCATCGCGGCGATCTGCTCGGTGGCGGTGGCCATCTTCGCCGCGTTCGCGGTCAGCCGGTACCGGTTCCGCGGCCGGAGCCTCTTCTCGGTGACGGTGCTGTCCACGCAGATGTTCCCCGGCATCCTGTTCCTGCTGCCGCTGTTCCTCATCTACGTCAACCTGGGCAACGCCACAGGCATCGAGCTGTACGCCAGCCGCACCGGCCTGGTCATCACGTACCTGACCTTCTCGCTGCCGTTCTCGATCTGGATGCTGGTCGGCTACTTCGACTCGATCCCCAGGGGTCTGGACGAGGCGGCGCAGGTCGACGGCGCCGGTCCGCTGCGCACCCTGTTCCAGGTCATCCTGCCGGCCGCGGTGCCCGGCGTCGTCGCGGTCACCGTGTACGCGTTCATGACCGCCTGGGGTGAGGTGCTCTTCGCGTCAGTGATGACCGACGAGGGCAGCCGCACCCTGGCCGTCGGCCTGCAGGGCTACTCCACCCAGTTCAACGTCTACTGGAACCAGATCATGGCCGCCTCGCTGGTGGTCAGCATCCCGGCCGTCGTCGGGTTCCTTGCCCTACAGCGCTACTTCGTCGCCGGCCTCACCGCCGGCGCTGTCAAGTGAGTCATCCAACCCCAGAGGAGAACCGTCCCGTGCCCGACCTGTCCAAGCTGCCACCCGACTTCCTCTGGGGTGTCGCCACGGCGGCGTACCAGATCGAGGGGGCCGTCGACGTCGACGGCCGGGCGCCGTCCATCTGGGACACCTTCTCGGCGACCCCCGGAAAGGTCGACAACGGCGACACCGGCGCGGTGGCGTGCGACCACTACCACCGGTGGCCGGAGGACCTGGCGCTGGCGCGTCGACTCGGCGTGGACGCGTACCGGTTCTCGGTGGCCTGGCCCCGGGTCATGCCCGACGGCGTCGGCCGGGTCAACGCCGCCGGACTGGACTTCTACGACCGGCTCGTCGACACCTTGCTCACCGACGGGATCCGACCGTTCGTCACGCTCTACCACTGGGATCTGCCGCAGGTCCTCCAGGACCGGGGTGGTTGGCCGGAGCGCGCCACCGCCGAGGCGTTCGCCGACTACGCGGCGGTGGTGGCCGCCCGCCTCGGTGACCGGGTCGCCGACTGGTGCACCGTCAACGAGCCGCTCTGCGTGTGCTGGATCGGGCACCTGGAGGGCAACATGGCCCCCGGCGAGCGGGACCTCACGCGGGCGGTGCACGCCTCGCACCACGTGCTGCTCGGGCACGGCCTGGCCACCCAGGCGATCCGCGCCAACGCCGCCCGGCCGGCCTCGGTGGGTCTGGTGGTCAATCTCAGCCCGATCGAGGCGGCGACCGACCGACCCGAGGACGTGGCGGCGGCCCGCCGGGCGGACGGGCACGTCAACAGGTGGTGGTTGGACCCGGTCCACGGGCGTGGCTACCCGGCCGACATGATCGCCACCTACGGGGTCGAGCCGCCGGTACGCGGCGACGACCTGGCGGTGATCGCCACGCCGACGGACTTCCTCGGGGTGAACTACTACTTCCGTCAGCTGGTGGTCGACGACCCGACCGGCGCGGCCCCGTACGCCCGGCAGGTGCCGGTGCCCGGCTCGGTGGAGACCGCGATGGGCTGGGAGATGTACCCGGCGGGCCTGGAGCGGCTGCTCGTCGACGTGCACGAGGAGTACCGGCCGGGCCGGATCATCGTCACCGAGAGCGGCTCGGCGTGGCCGGACGAGATCACCCCGGACGGCACCGTGGAGGACAAGGAACGCACCGACCACCTGGAGCAGCACCTGGCCGCGTGCGCGGCGGCGGTGGCCCGAGGGGTTCCCCTGGACGGCTACTTCGTCTGGTCACTGCTTGACAACTTCGAGTGGGCGTACGGCTACGACAAGCGATTCGGGCTGGTGCACGTCGACTACGCCACCCAGCGCCGGACGGTTAAGGCCAGCGGTCTGCGCTACGCCGAGTTGATCCGCGCCCACCAGCAGCTCGCCCGCACCACCGGCACCGCGACGCCGGTGGCCTGAACGGGGGCGGTGCGAGCGGCCGCCCGGGGTGTCGACCCCGGGCGGCCGTTCCGCGGCGCTCAGGTCCGGGGCAGGTCGGCCGGGATGTCCACGTCGGCCGGGGACCCGACGTCGTCACAGGGCACCTCGACCACCAGGTCCGGTCGGTCGCGCAGCAGGTCGCGAGCGCCCCGGTCGCCGACGGCGTACCCGCTCAGCAGCGGCCAGGTTCGTCGAGTCAGCAGGATCGGGTGTCCGCGCCGGCCGGCGTAGGTGGCGACCGCTACGACAGCGCCGTCGGCGTACGCCGCGCGCACCCGGCGCACCGCGATCGGGCTGAGCAGCGGCTGGTCGACGAGGACCACGACGGCGGCCGGCACGGCGGCCGGCAGCGAGGCCAGGCCCTTCAGCAGCGACGAGCCCAGTCCGTCGGACCAGCGATCGTGCCGGACCGGCACCGCGCCGGGCAGATCGGGCATCTCATCGACGCCCGCGCCGAGCACCACGTGCACCGGTGCGCAGCCGCCGTCGCCGAGCAGCCGTATCGCGCGCCGCACCAGCGGCTCGCCGTCCAGCTCGACAAGCGCCTTCGGCCGGCCGTAGCGCCGCCCGGCGCCGGCGGCGAGCAGCAGTCCGGCGGTCACAGTCGTCACCTCCCGTACGAAGGGCTTTGCGTTATTCGCCCTGAGATATACCGACAAAGCTAGTCTGGGCCGGTGCAGGGCGGACCGGAGAACGCGACGACGATCGACGAGCGCCACTCGTCCCGGGTGACGGTCGAGGTCAACGGCGCGTCCCGTGCGGTGACTCTGGACAACCGCACCACCCTGCTCGACGCGCTGCGCGAGCACCTCGACCTGACCGGCGCGAAGAAGGGCTGCGACCACGGCCAGTGCGGCTCCTGCACCGTGCTGCTCGACGGCCGCCGGGTGAAGAGCTGCCTGGTCTTCGCGGTCACCGTGGACGGCCGGTCGGTGGTGACCGTCGAAGGGCTGGCCGGGCCGGACGAGCTGTCCCCGTTGCAGGCCGCCTTCGTCGCGCACGACGCGTTCCAGTGCGGCTACTGCACCCCCGGGCAGCTCTGCTCGGCCCGCGGCATGCTCGACGAGGTCTCCCGGGGATGGCCCAGCGCTGTCACCGACGACCTGAACACGCCCGCCGAACTGACCGACGCGGAGATCCGCGAGCGGATGGCCGGCAACCTGTGCCGCTGCGCCGCGTACCCGCACATCGTCGCGGCGGTGCGCGAGACGGCGGCGTCCTCGTGAAGGCGTTCCGCTATCACCGGCCCGCCGACGTGGCCGAGGCGGTCGCCATGCTGGCGGCCGAACCGCAGGCCGCCTACCTGGGCGGCGGAACCAACCTGGTGGATCTCATGAAGCTCGGGGTGCAACGCCCCGACGTGCTGGTGGACGTGACCCGGCTCCCGCTCGACACCGTCGAGGAGCTGCCCGACGGCGGGCTGCGGATCGGCGCGACGGTCCGCAACAGCGACCTCGCGGCCCACCCGGTGGTACGCCGCGACTACCCGGTGCTGGCTCGCGCCCTGCTCGCCGCCGCCTCCGGTCAGCTGCGCAACATGGCCACCACCGGTGGCAACCTGTTGCAGCGCACCCGCTGCTTCTACTTCCAGGACACCGGCAAGGCGTGCAACAAACGAGAGCCGGGCAGCGGTTGCGCCGCTCTGCACGGCCAGAACCGCGACCTGGCGGTCCTGGACTGGTCCGAGCAGTGCGTGGCCACCCACCCGTCCGACCTGGCCGTCGCGCTGACCGCCCTCGACACGGTGGTGGAGGTGCACGAGGCCGACGGCCCCCGCGACATCCCGATCGCCGGCTTCTACCGCTCCCCCGGCACCCACCCGCAACGGGAGACCACAATGGCCCGGGGGGCACTGATCACCGCCGTGCGGCTGCCGCCCCTACCGGCCGCGCGCCGCTCGACGTACCTCAAGGTGCGCGACCGGGCCTCGTTCGCGTTCGCCGCCGGCTCGGTGGCCGCGGTGCTGGACCTCGACGGGGACGTGGTCCGCGACGTGCGGCTGGCGTACGGGGCGGTGGCGCACCGGCCGTGGCGGGCGTACCGGGCCGAGGAGGAGCTGCGCGGTCGTCCGTTCAGCCCGGAGCTGGCGGCGCGGGCCGCCGACGCGGAGCTGGCCGAGGCACGCCCCTTACGGCACAACGGTTTCAAGCTGCCACTGACCCGGGCCATCACTGTGCGGGCGCTCACCGAACTGGCGTCGTCGTGAGCGCCGGGGCGGTCGGACGGGCGTACCCCCGCCTCGAAGGCCCGGCGAAGGTCACCGGCACGGCCCGGTACGCGGTGGAGTACCCGGTGGACGGCGTCACCTACGGCTGGGCGGTGCCGTCGGCGGTGGTGCGGGGCCGGATCACCCGGATCGACACGACGGAGGCGTTGGCCTCGCCCGGCGTGCTGGCCGTGGTGCACCACGGCAACGCGCCCCGGATGGCGCCCGGCCCGCAGCCGGAGCTGCGGCTGTTGCAGGAGCCGAATGTGCACTACCGGGGGCAATACGTCGCCGTGGTGGTGGCCACCAGCCTGGAGGCGGCCCGCGAGGGCGCCCGACTGGTCCGCATCGACTACGACACCGGCCCACACAGCACGGTGCTCACCGACGACCATCCCGGCCTGTACAAGCCGGACCACGTCAACCCCAGCTACCCGACGGACACCGCCGAGGGTGACTTCGACGCCGGGTACGCGGCCGCCCCGGTGCGGGTGGACGTCACCTACCGCACGCCGGCGTACCACAACAACCCGATGGAACCGCACGCCACCACCGCGCAGTGGCACGACGGTCGGCTCCTGGTGCACGACTCCACCCAGGGCGCGACACCGGTACGTGCCACCCTCGCCGAGCTGTTCGAGCTGCCACCGGAGTCGATCCGGGTCGTGGCCGAGCACGTCGGCGGCGGCTTCGGCAGCAAGGGGTACGCCAAGGCGTCGGTGGTGCTGGCCGCCCTCGCCGCCCGGCACGTCGACCGCCCGGTCAAACTGGCGCTGACCCGCCAGCAACTGTTCGGGCCGGTCGGCTACCGCACCCCCACCATCCAGCGGGTCCGCCTCGCCGCCGACACCGACGGCCGGCTCACCGCCATCTGCCACGACGCGATCAGTCAGACCTCGACCATCAGGGAGTTCGCCGAGCAGACCGCCGTCTACACCCGCAGCATGTACGCCGCACCGCACCGCCGCACCACGCACCGGCTGGTCCGTCTCGACGTGCCCACGCCGTTCTGGATGCGCGCGCCCGGCGAGTGCCCCGGCGCGTACGCCCTGGAGTCGGCGGTGGACGAGCTGGCCATCGCCGTCGGCATGGACCCGGTGGAGCTGCGCATCCGCAACGACACCGCTGTCGACCCCGACCAGGGGCGCCCGTTCACCAGCCGAAACCTGGTGGCCTGCCTACGCGAGGGCGCACAGCGGTTCGGCTGGGCCGGCCGTGACCCGTCGCCCCGGTCCCGACGCGACGGCCGCTGGCTGGTCGGGACCGGGGTGGCCGGTTCCAGTTACCCGGCCCGGGCCCGGCCGTCCACTGCGACGGCCACCGCCCGGCCCGACGGGAGTTTCCTGGTCCAGATCAACGCCACCGACATCGGCACCGGCGCCCGGACGGCGATCTGGCAGGTGGCCGCCGACGCGCTCGGAGTGCCGCCGGAGCGGGTGGAGATCCGCATCGGGGACAGCGAGTTGCCGACGGCGGCGCTGGCCGGCGGTTCGATGGGGACCGCGAGCTGGAGCTGGGCGGTGATACGGGCCGCGCAGGCGCTGCGCGAGAAGCTGCGCGACGGTGGGCCGCCGACCGGCGAGGTGACCGCCGAGGCGGACACCACCGAGGAGGTGGGCGGGCAGCCCGCGCTGCCCCGGTACGCGTACGGGGCGCAGTTCGTCGAGGTGCGGGTCGACGCGGACACCGGCGAGGTACGGCTGAATCGGATGCTCGGGGTCTTCGCGGCGGGGCGGGTGGTGAACCCGACGACGGCGCGCAGTCAGCTCATCGGCGGCATGACGATGGGGCTGTCGATGGCGCTGCACGAGGAGGGCCTGCTCGACGAGCGCTACGGCGACTGGGTCAACCATGACCTGGCCACCTACCACATCACCGGCTGCGCGGACGTGGAGTCCATCGAGGCGTACTGGCTGGACGAGCGCGACGACGAGCTGAACCCGGCCGGGGTGAAGGGCATCGGCGAGATCGGCATCGTCGGCGCCGCGGCGGCGGTCGCCAACGCGGTGCACCACGCGACCGGCGTACGGATCCGGGAGCTGCCGATCCGGCTCGACAAGCTCATCGGAGTATCAGACTTGGCTTAAATAAGCCGTCAGTGATACAACTGTCGTCGTGCACGCCTTCGACGTGCTGGGCGATCCGGTCCGGCGCCGCATCCTGGAACTGCTCGCCGGTGGCGAGCAGACCGCTGGTGCGGTCAGCGCTGTCATCGGCGATGAATTCGGCATCTCCCAGCCCGCCGTGTCCCAGCACCTCAAGGTGTTGCGCGACAACGGTTTCGCCACCGTGCGGCCGGAGGGCACCCGGCGGCTCTACGCGGTCGACCCACGCCCACTACGCGAGGTCGACGGCTGGCTGGAGCACTTCCGCCGGTTCTGGGCTCCGCCCCTGGCGGCACTCGCCACCGAGCTGGCCCGGGGCCGACGTGAGCGTCGGCTGCGCGGGCCCGCCGATCCACCCGATGAGAGGAACACCTGATGTTCGACGCCACCGAGCAGATCAACGCCGTCCAGCGGAAGGTCGGCAGCCGCACCCTGGAAGCCGGTGAGGCGCGGGTCACCACGATCAGCCAGACCTACCAGGCGACGGCCGAGGATCTGTGGGACGCCTGCACCAACGCCGAGCGCATCCCACGCTGGTTCCTGCCCATCTCCGGTGACCTGCGGCTGGGCGGCACGTACCAGCTCGAGGGCAACGCCCACGGCACCGTCGAGAGCTGCGAGCCGCCGCACCGCTTCACCGCCACCTGGGAAATGGGCGACGAGGTGAGCTGGATCGAGGTGCGGGTCAGCCCGGTCGGCGACGAGCGGGCCCGCCTCGACCTGGACCACATCGCGCACGTCGACCAGGACCGGTGGGCCCAGTTCGGGCCGGGCGCGGTCGGTGTCGGCTGGGACCTCGGGCTTCTCGGCCTCGCCTCACACCTGGCCGGCGACGGCAGCGGGATCACCCCGGAACAGGGCGCCGAGTGGACCGCCTCCGCCGAGGGACGGCGGGCCATGGAGCTGAGCAGCCAGCTGTGGTGCGAGGCGAGCATCGCCGCCGGCACCGACGCCGACGAGGCGAAGGCCGCCGCCGAACGCACCACCGCCTTCTACACCGGCGACCCGGCAGCCTGAGCACGGGATCGGGGCGGCGGCGCCCCCGGGCGGGCGGCGGCGGCTCGGGCGGGCGGCGGCGGCTCGGGCGGGCGGCGGCGCGACGGGCTGGGCGGGGGTCGGAGTAACGTGCTGCGGCATGACCGGCACGCCGTACTCGCACTGTTCCTACTGCGGCGCCGCCTACCCGCCGGCCGCCGGATGGCCGCGAGTCTGCGCGGTCTGCGGCGAGACCGTCTGGCGCAACCCGCTGCCGGTGGCGGTCGCGGTGCTGCCGGTCCGCACCGCCGAGGGCCTGGGAGTGGTGGTGGTCCGCCGGGACATCGAGCCGGCCCGCGGCCTGCTCGCGCTGCCCGGCGGCTTCATCGAGTACGGCGAGGAGTGGTCCGACGCACTCGTGCGGGAGTTGCGGGAGGAGACCGGCCTGATCGCGGCGGCCGAGGACGCCCGCCTGTTCGCTGTGCACGGGGCGCCGGCGGGCGGCACGATGATGGTCTTCGGAGTGCTGCCCGAGCGGGCGGCCGAGGACCTGCCACCGTCGGCGCCGACCGAGGAGGCGACCGAGTGGCTGGTGCTCACCGACCCGGTCGAGCTGGCGTTCTCCACCCACACCCGTGTACTCGCCGACTTCCTCACGCCCGCTTCCCCGCCCGGCCCCACCGCCTGACCCCGCCACCCGCCCGATTCGCCGGCGACCCAGCGGCGGAAGATCGAGCACGATCTTGCGGGACAAACGGGACGGGATGTTGGCTGTTATCGAGGGTGGGTCTCGTCGGCGCCGGTCAGGTAGCCGCTGGCCTGGAGTTCGAACAGCTCACGGTAGAGGCCGCCGGCCGCCATCAGCTCGTTGTGACTGCCCTGCTGGACGAGGCGGCCCCGCTCCATCACGAGGATCCGGTCCGCATGCCGGACGTTGGCCAATCGATGGGTGATCAGGACGACCGCTCGGTCGGGGTGGCGGCGCAGGTGTTGGAACAGGGCGTGTTCGGCGCGGGCGTCCAGGGCTGCCGAGGGTTCGTCACAGATCAGCAGGGCGGCGTCGCGGTAGAGCCCCCGGGCGGCGACCAACCGCTGCCACTGCCCGCCGGACAATTCGTGGCCGTCCTTGAACTCGCGGTCGAGCAGGGTGTCGTAGCTGTGCGGTAAGCCAATGATCATGTCGTGGGCGGCGGCCGCGCCGGCCGCCTCCTGAATGGTGGGGCCGGAGCGCCCCGGCGGGCGGTCATGCCGTCCGACGCGGATGTTCTGACCAGCGGTGAACGGGAACTTCCAGTACTCCTGTGTCATCACCGCCACCTGGCTGCCCAGGGCGTGTGGGTCCAGCTCGACGGCGTCGACGCCGTCCCAGCGGATCACCCCACCGGTGGGCCGGTACAGCCCGGCGATCAGCTTGGCCAGGGTGGTCTTTCCGGAGCCGTTCTCACCGACGAGCGCGATCACCTCGCCTCGGCGGATGGTCAGGCTGACCCGGTCCACCGCCGGGGTGTCGGTGTCCGGGTAGCTCAGGCTCACCTCGTCCGCCTCGATCAGGCGGACCGCGTCGGCCACCCGGTCGCCGCCGACAGGCACCCGGGCGTGGGCGCGGGCCAGGAAGTCCCGGTAGTCCTGGTAGTAGAGGGCGTCCTCATAGAGCGAGTTGGTGGCGATGACCGCCACGCCCAGGCTGGTCCGCGCGGACTGCAGGGCGAGCAGGGCAGTGGCCGCAGCGGCGAGGGCGACCATCCCGCCCAGCAGGAGGCCGCCGAGCACCGCGTACACGCCGAAGGTGGCCAGGCCCGCCACCGTCGCGCCGACCACCCGTGTGCCGGTCTGTGCCCGCACCAGCCGCAGCTGGGCGCGGGTCTCGACGGCCATGACGCCGCGATACTCGGTCAGCAGGAAGTCGCGCATCTGGTACGCGCGCACCTCGGCGGCGGTGTGCCGGTTGGCCATCAGGTGGGCCAGCATCCACATCCGACGCTGCCGGGTGATCCGGGCCAGCATCGCCAGATATTCGCGGCGGGCCATCCGTACCGCGGTGATCGCCTGGGGAATCGCGGCGAGTAGTAGGCAGGGCAGCAGCAGCGGTTGGATGACGGTCACCGCGACGGCGGTGGCGAGCATGCCGACCACGCCGGTGACCAGGTTGACCGTGTGGTCGACGATGTACGCGGCCTCCGCCATCCCGCGGTCGCGGGCCCGGTCCATCTCCTCGGCGAAGCCGGCGTCGTCGAACGCGGCCAACTCCACAGCGGTGGTGGCCTCGAACAGCCGCAGCTCCACCTGATAGTTGATCTGCGGGGTCAGTCGGGCCTGTGCCCAACCGGCCGCGATCGCCAGGCCGCCGCGTGCCGACACCGCCGCCGCCGCCACGACCAGCGCCGGCAGCGCCGCGCGTACCCGGTCCGGGGTGGGGCCGGCGGCGAACAGCTCGCTCAGCACGCTGGTAGTGGCGAGCAGGCCGAACGTGGTCATCACCCCGGCGGCGACGTTCAGGCCGATGGAGGCGACCGTGTCCCGACGGTTGGTGGCCCAGGCCAGCCCGACCGCCTCGCGGACCAGCCGGGGCAGCCGGCGGGCCACCGCCCAGAAGCTGGTGTGGGCGAACTCCTGCGCGTGATGCAGCCACTCGCGTTCCTCCAGCTCCGGCAGCATCGTGGCGGCCGGCGGATCGCCCGGCTGGTCGTCGTCCTCGGCAGCGGCGCGCTGGCGGGCCATCGACTCCACGGACCCTCCTCAAGGCGGGGATCACGAACGCCGCCCGAGACTACTGCCAGCGACCACCCGCTGTCTCTAGGTAGTCGGCGCGTCGCGTTGCCCGTCCGGTGGCCCTTCGGTGATCGGCAGCAGGACCCGGAAGGTGGTGCGGCCCGGCTCGGACTCCACCCGGATGTCGCCGTGGTGTTTGTGCACCACGATCCGGTACGAGATGTCCAGCCCCAGACCGGTGCCCGCACCGACCGGCTTGGTGGTGAAGAACGGCTCGAAGATGCGCGGACGCACCTCCGGCGGGATGCCCGGCCCGGTGTCGGTGATCTCCACCGTCAGTTGGTCGCCGACCCGTCCGGTGCGGACGGTCAGCACACCCTTCTCCCCCAGCGCGCCCAACGCGTTGTCGATCAGGTTGGTCCACACCTGGTTCAGCTCGGCCGCGTACGCCGGGACCGGTGGGAGGTTCCGGTCGTACTCGCGGACCAGCTTGACCTCGGCGGGGATCTTTCCCTTGAACATCACCAGCGTCGCGTCGAGCAGGTCGTGCACGTCCACCACCCGGTGCGGCGCGCGGTCCAGCTGCGAGTACTGCTTGGCGGCGTCCACGAGCCCGGAGATCCGGGTGACCGCGTCGCCGATCTCGCGCATCAGCAGCTCGGTGTCGACGGTGTAGGTGAGCCAGCGCACCGCCGCCTCCAGGTCCGCTGCGCCGACCGCGGCCTTGACCTGCGCCAGCCAGGCCGCGTCGAGCCCACCGCCGACCAGGATCGGGGCCAGGTCCCAGGCCCCACCGACGCCATGGTCCTCCAGCCAGTCGGTGAGGGTGTCCTCGGCGTCGGCGGTGGCCATCGGTGTCAACTTCGGCGCGGTGGCCACCCGTGCCACCGCCTCCTCCTGCAACGCGACCAGGCCGTGCAGGGCGCTCCCGTCGAGCCGCCCGTCGGCGATCATGGCGAGCTTGTGCCGCATCCCGGCGACCCGGTCCCGCAGAACCGACGTGGCCCGCACCGCCGCCGCGGCCGGATTGTTCAGCTCGTGGGTCAACCCCGCCGAGAGCGAACCGAGGGCCAGCAACCGCTCCCGCTCACCGACGATTGCCTGACTGTCCCGCATTCCGAAGAACAGCCCCTCCAACAGGTGCATGGGCATCGGGAACCAGGACCGCAGGGCGTACGCGAAGTCCTCCGCCGGCAGCACGAAGAACTCCGCGTCGGTCACCGCCCGCAGGCTGTTGCGGTAGATCTGCTCGACCTGGTCACCCAGGTACGCCTGAGTGGCCCCGCCGTACACCCCACGCTGGTCGGTCCGGCTGACCTCGACGTCGTCGCCGCGCACCAGGCGACTCAGCGCCACCTCCCCACGCACCAGCACGAAGAAGCAGGTCGCGGGCTCACCCTCGCCGTACACGAGGGTGCCGCCGGCGCGCTGCTCGACCCGGCCGTGCTCGGCCAGCCAGTCGAGCTGCCCGTCGTCGAGCGCCTCGAACAGGAACAGAGTGCGCAACCGCGCCGGTGTCAGCCGGTCAGACTCGGTGGCCACTGGGACTCCTTCGCTCGCGACTGCGGGGCTCGCAAACCCGGCTCACTCCTCGCGCTCACAGGGACTCCTTCGCTCGCAGAACCGGCTCATTGGGCCTCCAGGTAGCGGTGCACCAGCGACACCGCCATCGCACCCTCGCCGACGGCCGAGGCGACCCGCTTGACCGACTCGGCCCGCACGTCGCCGGCGGCGAACACGCCCGGCACGCTGGTCTCCAGGTGGTACGGGTCGCGCGACAGCGACCAGCCGGCCGGCCGCCGTCCCCCGGCGAGCAGATCCGGACCGGTCACGATGAAACCACGGTCGTCGCGGACCAACACCCCGTCCAGCCAGTCGGTGCGGGGCTCCGCGCCGATGAAGATGAACAGCCAGGAGGCGTCGACCGAGCGGGCCTCCCCGGTGCGGGTGTCGCACAGGGTGAGCCGTTCCAGGTGGTCCTCCCCCGCACCGCCGACCACAGCGGTGTGCGGGTGCACTGTGATCTGGTCGATCCGTTCCAGCTGGTCGATCAGGTAACGCGACATCGAGGCGGTCAGGTCCGCACCACGGATGAGCAGGTGCACCCTCGACGCGTACCGGGAGAAGTGGACCGCCGCCTGGCCGGCGGAGTTGGCCCCACCAACGATGTAGACGTCCTGCTCGACGCAGCTCGGCGCCTCGGTGGCGGCGGCGCCGTAGAACACCCCCCGGCCGGTGAAGTCGGCCAGCCCCGGGGCGTCGAGCACCCGGTACGACACGCCGGTGGCCAGCACCACTGTGTGCGCGGCGATCTCCGTGCCGTCGCCGAAGCGAAGCAGTCGGGCACCGCCGGCCTCGCTGAGACCGACCACCTCCCGGGCACTAAGCAGCTCGGCGCCGAACTTGACCGCCTGCCGCCGGGCCCGATCGGTCAACTGCGCGCCGGAGACACCGTCCGGGAAGCCCAGGTAGTTCTCGATGCGGCTGCTCTGCCCGGCCTGACCGCCGGTCGCCCGTCGCTCCACGAGCACCGTGCGCAGCCCCTCCGACGCGCCGTACACCGCCGAACCGAGACCGGCGGGGCCGCCGCCGATCACCACCAGGTCGTAGAAGTCACACGCCGGCACCACAGTCAACCCGGCCAGCGCGGCCAACTCGGCCTCGCTCGGGGCGACCAGTGCCTTGCCCTCCGCCGTCACCACCAGCGGCACGTCCGCCTCGGTGGCCCCGGCCGCGTCGAGCAACCGGACGCCCTCCGGATCGTCGGACAACAGCCACCGGTACGGCACCAGGTTGCGGGCCAGGAAGTCGCGGACCTTGAACGACGGCGCCGACCAGCGGTGCCCGACGACCCGGATCTCCGCGCTGGCCGCGTCCGGGGTGACCGCCCACGCCTCCAGCAGCCCGTCGACCACCGGGTACAGCTTCTCCTCCGGCGGGTGCCAGGGCTTGAGCAGGTAGTGGTCCAGGTCGACCACGTTGATGGCCTCGATCGCGGCGTCGGTGTCCGCGTACGCGGTGAGCAGCACCCGGCGGGCCGCCGGGAAGATGTCCATTGCCGCTTCCAGGAACTCGACGCCGGTCATCTCCGGCATCCGGTGGTCGGCAAGCAGCAGCGCCACCTGCTCGCCGCGCAGTTTGACCTCGCGCAGCGCGTCCAGCGCCTCCGGCCCGGAGGACGCCCGCAACACCCGGTAGCGGTCGCCGTAGCGACGCCGGATGTCCCGGGCCACCGCCCGGGACACCACGGGGTCGTCGTCGACGGTCAGGATCACCGGGTTCGCCATGGCGCCATGAAATCACCTGTCGAGGGTCGACCGCACCATCGCCGAGGCCCGGCTCACGGTTGACCGCCCCGCAGACGGGTAAGCCGGGGAGCCGCGCGGGTGGCCGGACATCGACGACCCGCCCGGTTGCCGCGCACACCTCGGGGGGCCCATGGCGGACGCGACACCGACCGGACCGACGACGTCGGGCGGGATCGTGGAGCTGCGGGTGCACGGTGTCTCCGGCGCGGGCGCGGACCAGGTGTTGGACCGGCCGTTCGTGCATCAGGTCGCCGGGGACCGCAGCGGAGGTTTCTACCGACCGCGCCCCGGCTATCCGGACTCCACCGGGACGGACGGGGTGACGCTGGAGGCGTACCGATGGAGTGACCTGCCGTCCGGCACGGCCGTGCGGACGCTGTCGCTGGTCTTCCTGCTGCCGTTCATGCTCTGCAACGTGGCGCTCTGGATGCGCCCGGCGAACACCGTCTCGAAGCGCGGCTTCATGGCGCTGTGCCGGGTGCTCGCCCTCACCCTCACCATGCTCTACGTGCTCTCCATCGTCGGGGTGGCGCTGGACCTGATCGCCTGGCGCTGCATGGACACCCCGTCGTGCCTGGCCGGCCGGAACTGGCTGTCCTGGCTCGGCGGACGCCCGGCCGGGCTGCGCCTGGGTGTGCTCGCGCTCGTACCGGTCGCCGCCATCGGGCTCGTCTGGTGGCTGGGCGCTCGCCCTGGCCATTCGTTCGACGCGTTCCGGACGCCGTCGACACCGACGTCGAAACACCGGTTGAGCGCCGTCGGACAGTGGGACGGCGAGCCGCTGGTGGGTCGACTGCGCTCGGTCCACGTCGCGGCGGCGTTCGCCACGCTGAGCGGCAGCCTGCTGGCCGCCCGTGCCAGCCAGCACCGCTCGTGGGTGATGGTGATCCTCCTGACGGCCACCGGGGCGGTCCTGCTGGCCTGCCTGGTCCTGGTCAGCGTGGTGCCGAGCATCGACCGCACCGACCCGTCGCCCCGGGTGGACGGGGCCTTCCGCGGGCTACGCACCATCGCCTGCGGCCTGACGATGCTGGTGATCGTGCACGTCGTCATCAGCCCGGCACCCTGGCCACAAGGTGGTGCGCTACCCGGTTACGGCGCGATAGTGGCCTGGCTGTTCGTCAGCCAGACCGTGCTGGTGGTCGCGCTCGCCGCGCTGGTGATCTGGCGGCGGGGCGGCGGGCAGAGCCGGTCACCCATCCGCGCCTTGGGAGCACCGGTCTTCATGACGATCTCGGCCGGGCTCGCGGTGGCGTTCTCGGCCGAGCTGGTCTACCGGGTGGCGGACCTGCTCGATCGCAAGGGGACGACAGCGGACGGCCTGGAGACGAGCCCTCCCCTGGCGTACAAATGGGCGATCTTCGGGTTTTTCCTGGCCGTGGTGACCGCACTGCTGGTGGCCGGCCTGGTCACCAGGCTGACCCGGCGCGGGCGGCGACGGGCCGCGCGGGCGATCGTGGCCGCCGACTTCCCGGAGGCGCCGCCACGCGCGGCGGCCCGGCTGCGGCGGGTCGAGCAGGCCGTGGCCCGGGCCCGCTTCACCGAACGGTTGGAACCGCTCTCCGTGGTGTACGCCGGCCTGGCGGCGCTCGGCCTGGCCACCAGCGTGCTCGGCCTGCTCCAGCTCCCACCCGGCGACGTGGCGCAGCGCTACATCGGCGTGCCGGAAGGGATGGTCAACTTCCTGATCGGTTCGGGTAGCTACGTGATCGCCGCGATCCTGCTCGGCCTGGTGGTGGGCGGCATCTTCGCGTACCGGACGGCGCAGTTCCGCCGGTACGTGGGTGTGCTCTGGGATCTGGGCACCTTCTGGCCCCGGGCGGCGCACCCGTTCGCGCCGCCCTGCTACGCCGAGCGGGCCGTGCCGGAGCTGGCCAAGCGGATCACCTACCTGGTGGAACAGGGGCAGGGTGTGCTGCTGGCCGGGCACAGCCACGGCTCGGTGCTGCTCGCCGCCACGGTCCTGCAACTGCCCACCCGGATCACCGAGCGGGTGGCCCTGCTGACGTATGGGTCACCGCTGGGCCGGCTGTACTCCCGGCTGTTCCCCGCCTACGCCGACGAGCCGGCGCTGCGGGAGATCGGCGAACGGATCGGCTGGCGCTGGATCAACCTGTGGCGCGACACCGACCCGATCGGCGGCTGGATCTTCGCGTCCCACCGCCCAGGGGAGGCCGAGACGCTGACCGGTCCGCCGGCGACCGTGGACCGGAGGTTGACCGACCCGCAGGACGTGGTGCCGGCGCCCAGCGACAGCGTTCCACCACCGATCCTCGGGCACTGGCCGTGCGAGTCGCAGGATGCGTTCGGGGAGGCGGTACGCGACCTCAGCGCACGACTGCTCCCCGCCCGCCCGGCACGCGACTGAGCCGGCCGGCACGACTGCTCCGGCGGCCGGATATCGTCGCCTGGTGACCCCGTCCACGCCACCCGCCCGCCGGTTGATCGCCTCGAACAAGAAGGCCCGGCACGAGTACACAGTGCTGCGCACGTACGAGGCGGGCATCGTGCTGGTCGGCACCGAGGTGAAGTCGCTGCGCGAGGGGCGGGCCTCGCTGGTCGACGCGTTCGCGCACGAGCGCGACGGCGAGATCGTGTTGTACGGCCTGCACATCGCCGAGTACACCTACGGCACGTGGACCAACCACGCCCCGCGCCGCAACCGCAAGCTGCTGCTGCACCGCGCCGAGATCGACCGGATCCTGGACAAGGTCCGCGAGGGCGGGGTGACCCTCGTTCCTCTGTCGATGTACTTCGAGAACGGCTACGCCAAGGTCGAATTGGCCCTCGCCAAGGGCAAGCGCTCCTACGACAAGCGGCAGACACTGGCCGAGCGCGACGCCAACCGGGAGATCGCCCGCGAGCTGGGCCGGCACCTCAAGGGCCACCCCCGCCGACCCTGACGCCGCAACGGGTCGTCCCAGGACGCTGTTCGTCCGCACAAGCTCTTGGCGGGGTGTCTCCGCGCCTGTGGTTCGCGGGCGCGTTCGCATGTGCTTTGCGTGTGGGTCCCGGCGTGGCGCGCCGGGACATCGTTGACGTCGCCCGAGAGACGTGGTCTGCTCAGTCGACGCCGTTGTTGAAAACGGTAATCATTAGCTGAAGCGGAGGAGAACCATGTCGCTCACTGTCTCGCCTGCCCTGCTCGACGCCGCCGAACGCGGCCCCATCGACGACGAGGCGTTCATCGCCTGCGTCCGTGACTCGCTGCCGTTCGCCTGGGCCACCGTCAGCCGAGTGGTCGCCGAACTGGAAGCCGGCGACGCCGACCTGGCCGACAACATCGTCCCGCCGCCCACCGACGCCGACCGGGGTCAACTGCTCCGCGCGCTGGCGAGCGACGCGATCCGCGCCGGCCTGGAACGACACTTCGGCGTACGCCTGGCCTTCCAGAACTGCCACCGCGTCGCCGCGTTCCGCCCGTCGGCCGTCGACAGCGAGCGCTACCGCCGCTTCGTGTCGACCCGTGGCCAACTGCTCAACCAGTCCCCCGAACTCCGCAACTGCTGACCGTAGCGGCGGGCGGGCTCACGCGAGCCCGCCCGCCGCACACCCCATG
The DNA here is from genome assembly GCF_040649935.1 of Micromonospora sp. NPDC048842. NCBI lineage: Bacteria > Bacillati > Actinomycetota > Actinomycetes > Micromonosporales > Micromonosporaceae > Micromonospora > Micromonospora sp. NPDC048842. Next base: position 123,185 of record NZ_JBEZGK010000016.1, read on the forward strand.
ATCTGAGCAACTTCCCGGATGTTGCTGCCTTCGACGCGGGAGAGGCAGCAACATCCGGGAAGTTGCACGGATCTTGACGACGGACACCGTGCCCGAGCGTCCGGGAGCGGGGGTAGGGGTGCCCGCGCCAAGATCGTGCTCGAACCTGGATGTAGTGGCCTCATCGATCGTCGACACCACTACTTCGTGGTTCGAGCGTTATCTTGCGTCCTCGCCCGAGGCAGCCGTCGGCGTCCTGAGACAGCGCAGGCAAACGCAACTGCAGGGCTGGGCACCTGCCGATCCACGCGGTTGCTGCCCATTCCTGGCTTCCGCCCTCGCAGATGCGGGCACTAGGGTGAGCGGGTGATGACGTACCGGATCGGGGAGGCCGCCGACCTCCTCGGCGTCAGCGCCGACACCATTCGCCGCTGGGTGGACACCGGGCGCCTGACGGCCGGGCGCGACGATCACGGCCATCGAGTTGTCGACGGCGTCGACCTGGCGGCGTTCGCTCGCGCTCAAGCAACCGACCCGGACGCGGGCGCCGAGTTCTCCTCGGCCCGCAACCGGTTGCGCGGCATCGTCGTCGACGTCCGTAAGGACACGGTGATGGCCCAGGTGGACATCCAGGCGGGCCCGTTCCGGGTCGTGTCACTGATGAGCCGGGAGGCCGTCGACGAACTCGACCTTCGGGTCGGGTCGGTGGCCGTTGCGGTGATCAAGTCGACCACCGTCGTGGTGGAGCGGGCCACACCCACCCCGGCGCGCGGACGGTCGGCCAGATGAACGCGGGGACAGTCGGGCGGACGAACGCGCGGAGCAGGCGTAAGGCGGTGGCCGTCCTGGTGGCGACCGGCCTGGCGGTGACCGGCTGCGGCGCGGGCGACGGCCGGGCAACCGGCAGCGGTGGGGACGGGAGGGTGACCGGCCCGGTGACCGTGTTCGCGGCCGCCTCGCTGACCGAGTCGTTCACCCGCATCGGGAAGGACTTCGAGGCCGCCAACCCGGGCAGCCGCGTGACCCTCAACGTCGCCGGCAGTTCCGCCCTGGCCAACCAGATCACCCAGGGCGCGCCGGCAGACGTGTTCGCCTCGGCCGCCCCGGCGAACATGACCACTGTCGTCGAGGCCGGCGACGCCGACGGCACGCCGTCTGTCTTCGCCCGCAACCAGCTGGTGATCGCGGTGCCCCGGGGTAACCCGAAGGCAGTGGCCGGCCTGGCCGATCTGACCAGCCCGGGTGTGAAGGTGGCGCTCTGCGCCAGTCAGGTGCCCTGCGGCGCGGCGGCCCGCACCGCCCTGGACGCGGCAGGCGTCGCGCTGACGCCGGTCACCCTGGAGCGCGACGTCAAGGGTGCGCTCGCCAAGGTGAAGCTCGGCGAGGTCGACGCGGCACTGGTCTACCGCACTGACACGCGGGCGGCGAGCGCCGACGTGACCGGCGTGGAGTTTCCCGAGTCGGCGCGGGCGGTCAACGACTATCCGATCGTCGCGTTGAAGGACGCGCCGAATCCCAACGGCGCACGGGCATTCGTCGCGTACGTCCGCTCGGCGCCGGCGCAGGCGGTCCTCGCCGAGGCGGGGTTCCAGGCCCCGTGAGGCAGGTCTCCGACCACAACGCACCCCGCGGTCGCCCGGCCACGCCTCGACGGCGGGGTCGCGTGCCGGCGGCGCTGCTGATCCCCGCCGGGCTGGGGTTGCTGTTCCTCGTCCTGCCGTTGGCGGGGCTGCTGATCCGGGCGCCGTGGACGACCCTGCCGGAGCGGCTCACCGAGCCGGGCGCGTTGACCGCCCTGCGGCTGTCGGTGCAGACCGCCACCTTGGCCACCGCGCTCTGTCTGCTGCTCGGCGTGCCGCTCGCCTGGGTGCTGGCCCGGGTCGAGTTCCCCGGCCGTCGGCTGGTACGCGCGCTGGTCACCGTGCCGCTGGTGCTGCCGCCGGTGGTCGGTGGGGTGGCGCTGTTGCTGGTCTTCGGCCGCCGTGGCCTGCTCGGCGGCTGGCTCGACAGCACGTTCGGCGTCACCCTGCCCTTCACCACCACTGGTGTCGTGCTGGCCGAGGCGTTCGTCGCCATGCCGTTCCTGGTGATCGCCGTGGAGGGTGCGCTCCGCGCCGCCGACCACCGCTTCGAGGAGGCTGCGGCGACGTTGGGCGCCAGCCGGTGGACCACCTTCACCCATGTCACGCTGCCGCTGGTGGCGCCCGGTCTGGCCGCCGGGGCGGTGCTCTGCTGGGCGCGGGCGCTCGGCGAGTTCGGCGCCACCATCACCTTCGCCGGCAACTACCCCGGTCGGACGCAGACCATGCCGCTCGCCGTCTACCTGGCGTTGGAGACGGACCTGGAGTCCGCGATCGTGCTCAGCCTGGTGCTGCTCGTCGTGTCGGTGGGCATCCTGGTGGCGCTGCGGGACCGCTGGATGACCACCGCATGAGCGACCGACTTCTCGACGCGCGGCTCGTCGTCGACCGGGGCGTCTTCCGGCTCGACGTGCCGCTGCGGGTCGCGCCGGGCGAGGTGGTGGCGCTACTCGGCCCGAACGGCGCCGGCAAGACCACCGCGCTACGGGCGCTGGCCGGGCTGCATCCCCTCACCGACGGGCACGTCACTCTCGACAGCGTCGACCTGGACCGCCCGGCGACCGGTGGCTGGGTACCCACCGAACGCCGGTCGGTCGGCGTGGTCTTCCAGGACTACCTGCTCTTCCCGCACCTCAGCGCATTGGACAACGTAGCCTTCGGGCCTCGGCGGCACGGCGTCCAGCGCCGGGCCGCCCGCGCCACGGCTCAGGAGTGGCTGGGCCGGGTGGGGCTTGACGCGCAGGCGCAGCGCAAGCCGCGGCAGCTCTCCGGCGGTCAGGCGCAACGGGTGGCGCTGGCCCGCGCGCTCGCCGTGGCACCGTCGCTGCTGCTGTTGGACGAGCCGCTCGCCGCGCTGGACGCCCGCACCCGGCTGGACACCCGCGCGGAGCTGCACCGGCACCTGTCCGCGCACGCGGGCGCGACGGTGCTGGTCACCCACGACCCGCTGGACGCGCTGGCGTTGGCCGACCGACTGGTCATCGTCGAGGATGGCCGGGTGGTACAGGAGGGCGACGGGCCGAGCGTCACCGCCCGCCCGCGCACCGACTACGTCGCCCGGCTGGTCGGGCTGAACCTGTACCGGGGTCGCGCCGACGGGCACGGGGTGCGGGTGTCGCCGGAGCTGACTCTCACGGTCGCCGACCGGTTGGACGGCGAAGCGTTCGTGGCGTTCCGCCCGGCCGCGGTGGCTCTGCACCCGGCCCGGCCGGAGGGCAGCCCACGGAACACCTGGGCTGGCACCGTGGCCGGCGTCCAGCGTCATGGTGACAACGTGCGGGTGCAACTGGACGGGCCGATCGGGGTGGCCGCCGACGTCACGCCGGCCGCCGCCGCCCAGTTGCGGCTGATCCCCGGCCAGCAGGTCTGGGTGGCGGTCAAGGCGACCGAGACCCACGCGTACCCGGCCACCGGCTGACCAGACGACCGGCGGCCCGCGCGCACGCCGGCCCGCACACGCCGACCCGCGCGCACGCCGACCGCAGCGGAGCGCAGGCCCGCGCGGACGTCGACCGGCTTGCCCGCCAGCGCGGACCGGTCAGCCGGCACGACACGGCCGCACACCCGGCGCGGCACCCGCCTCAGCTGGTGCAGCCAACGCCACGCGGACGCGGTCGCGAGTCAGCCGGCGAGCAGGTCGGCGTGTGCGGCGCGCAGCCGGGCCAGCGTCGGGTCGCTGCCCGGGACGACCCGGCTGTCCAGCTCGGCCCACGCCTCGGCCAGCGCCGCACGGACCGCGCCCAGCTCGGCGGCGTGCCGCTGTGTGCTGCGTCGGTGCTGCTCCTCGAGGCGGCGGGCCCAGCCGGCGGTGACCGTCGCGAGCCGGTCGGCGTCGGCGCGGGCCTGGGCGCCGCTGCGGGCGGCTGCGGCGGGGACGATCGCGGCGACCGGGCGGGGATCGCCGTCGCGGGTGACGACGGTGACCGCGTCGGTCAGCTCGGCCAGCGCGACGAGCTGGCTGAACCGGGTGCGCGCCTCACGCAGCGGCACGGAACGCGGCGGGTCGGAATGAGGGGTGAGCGCGGGGACGGCCATGGATGCATGGTGCCGCGCGGGTATGACAACTATTCGCTGTCGTCAGTGGACGGTGCGTGGCGGGCGGCCCACTCGTTGGCCAGCACCGACCAGATCTCAATGTCGATCCGACCGTGCGGACCCGGGCTGACCTGGCGCAGCGTGCCGTCGAGGCGCAGGCCGAGCCGGTCGGCGAGGGCTTTGCTGCGGATGTTGTCGGCGTTGGTCCGCCACTCCACCCGCTGGATGCCGCGCTCGCGCACCGCCCAGTCGACGATGCGGCGCACCGCCGGGGCGACCAGGCCCCTGCCCTGCGCCGCCGGTTCCACCCAGCAACCGACCTCGCAGACGCCCCGGGTCACGTCGAACGACACGAACATGACCCCACCGACGAGGGCGCCCCGCCACCACAGCCCCCAGATGCCACCGCTGTCACTGGCCCAGAGGTCGGCGTACCGCTGCAACATCGCGCGGGCCGACGGCAGGTCAGCGGCGACGAAGGACTGTGACACCCAGGGCTGGATGTGTTCACGGGCCCGGTCGAGGTGGGCGAGGAACTCCTCGGCCCGCCACGGGTCCAGCGGGCGCAGCTCGACGTCCTCGGTCAGCGGCAGGGCGAACACCGGGCCTCCACTCAATGCGCTTCTCACGTTCGTAGGAGGCTCGCACAGGCACCTCGGGCAAGGCACGGCCGCCCTCCGCGCTCACTCCGGCAGGTGGGTCCGCAGCGCGGCGAACTGGGCCACTGTCAGGTAGGAGGGGTTGCCGGCCTGCGGCTGACGGAACACCTCCAGCGCGGCGAGCCGGTCATCGGCGCGCAGCAGCCGCCGGGACACCCGGTCCCGTTCGGCGAGGATGGGCAGATCCAGCGGCACCGACCACTGTTGCCCCGGTGCGCCTGGCTCGGCGGCCCCGGTGACCCGCCCGACGCCCCACACCCCGTACGGCAGGTGGCCCCGGCTGCCGCTGGCCCAGAAGACCACCGGCTGCCCGGCGCACATCAACCGCGCCCGGTAGCCGGGACGTACACACCAACTCGTCACCAGTGGCTCACTGGCGAACCGGGCGGCGAGGTCGACCAGGTCCGCGTTGCCCTTGATCAGCCAGGCGCCCAGGTCGTCGAGGCGTACCCGTGGCTCGGTCATCGCGTACCTCTTGCCCGGCCGACAGCAGCGTCAATCAGATGATCATGTGGGTCCAGTAGCTGAGCCAGAGCACGAACAGCACGCCCTGCATTACTGCGAGCGCCGCGGTGAGCCACACGTCGACGGTGGCGTGGCGGGCCCAGCGGGCCAGCACCAGCGCCACCGGGAAGGCGGCGAGCAGGTAACGCAGCAGGCTCTTGTACACCGGTGGGCCCATCGACAGCGGCACCAGCATCATGAGAACGCCGTACACCAGGTAGGCCAGCTCCCGGCGGCGGAACCCGGCGACCAGCACGGCGAGGACGGCCACGGCGAACCACGCCCGAGCGGCGTCGCGCGGCTCCCCGGTCAGCCCGTCGAGCAGCACCGGAACGGGGTTCTGTACCTCGATGCCCCAACCGGTCTGCTGGGCGTGCTGGTAGGCGAACCAGTCTCCACCCCGCCACCGGCAGTACGCCATGAAGGTGAACCACCCAGCGGGGAGCAGCAGCAACGGCCAGCCGAGCCGAAGATAGCCGAGCAGTGCGCGCGGCCCGAGCCGCCGGTCGTGCTGCCGGAGCAGCACCAGGGCCAGCGGCAGCGCCACGAGCAGGCCGACGGACCGGCTCATCGCCAGGAAATAGCCGACCACGCCGACCAGCAGCCACCGGCGTCGCTCGGCGTAGTAGAAGGTGGCCAACGCGAGGCAGACGAAGAGCGACTCGGTCAGCGCGGCCTGGAACAGGAACGCGGTCGGCAGCAGCACCAGGTACCGGGTGAAACGGCGGGCCGCGTACGCGTCGCCGAGCAGCAGCTCCGCCAGCCGGTAGCCGTACCAGAGCGCCAGCAGGAACGCGACGTTGCTGATCAGCAACAGGGCCAGTGCGGTGTCGCCGCCGAGCAGCACGCCGACCGGCCGGGCCAGGAACGGGTACAGCAGGGGAAAGCCGAAGTCCACCCACTGCCCGGTCAGGGGCAGGGTGCTCAGCCGCAGGTAGAGCAGCGAGTCCCAGGCGAACCAGAAGGAGATCCACCGGTGCCCGGAGATCTGCCGCTGCTGCGCCCACATCAACGCCTCATCCGGCGGCGGTGCCCCGGGGACGCCGTCCCAGGCGTGCAGGACCAGCAGCCCGAGCACTGTGAGCAGCAGCTTCGTGCCGAGAAACAGGCCGATGACGTACGCCCAGGGCGCCGGCACCCGGCGAGCCAGGCGCGCTGCGCCGCGGCCGGCCACGACCGCCCGCCCGGCCAGCGTCGCCGCGCCGCTGCGCCACCGGTCCATCCGACCCGCTTCCCCGCTCCCCCGGTCCGCCGGCCGCGCGGGAGGAGTCGCTCTTCTCGTGGTACGCCGCAGCGCGCCCTACCGAAGTAGGAACCAACTAGCACTAAGTGTGACATTCTGCGCAGAGCGGGTGGACGCCGCGCCTCAACCATGGCGGTGAGCAGGGAGCGCGTCAGCATGAGCGAGCAGAACGGCACTGTGGTCATCGGTGCGGGGCCGGCCGGGCTCACCGCGGCGTACGAGCTGCTCCGGCACGGCCGGTCGGTGCAGGTGTTCGAGGCCGACGAGGTGGTCGGCGGGATCAGTCGAACCGTGGAGCGCGACGGGTGGCGGTTCGACATCGGCGGGCACCGGTTCTTCACCAAGGTGCCCCGGGTGGAGGCGTTCTGGCACGAGATCCTGCCGGACGAGGACTTCCTGACCAGGCCCCGAATGAGTCGCATCTTCTACCGGGGCGCCCTGTTCAACTACCCGCTCAGCGCTGTGAACGCGCTGCGCAACCTGGGTCTGCCGGAGGCGGTCCGCTGCCTCGGCTCGTACGCTCGCGCCCGGCTACGGCCGCCACGGGACCAGTCGCACTTCGAGGGCTGGGTGTCGGCCCGGTTCGGCTGGCGGCTGTACTCGATCTTCTTCAAGACGTACACCGAGAAGGTCTGGGGTATGCCGGCGGACCGGCTGCAGGCCGACTGGGCCGCGCAGCGGATCAAGAACCTGTCGCTGGCCACGGCGATCCGCAACGCGCTGCTGCCCCGGCGTCGGCGCACCGACGTGACCAGCCTGATCGAGGAGTTCCAGTACCCGAAGTACGGGCCCGGGATGATGTGGGAGCGCTGCGCCGAGCAGGTACGCGAGCGAGGCGGGCACGTGTCCACAGGCAGTTGGGTCACCGCCGTGCACCGCGACCCGGCCCGCCGGCGGGCGATCAGCGTGACTGTCAACGGCGCGGGCGGGCAGCGTACCGAAGCTGCCGACCACGTGATCTCGTCCATGCCGATCTCGGAGCTGGTGACAGCGCTCCACCCGCCGGCGCCGCCGGAGGTGCTGGCCTGCGCGGCCGACCTGCGCTACCGCGACTTCCTGACTGTCGCCCTGGTCGTGCCGGCGGAGTTCTCGTTCCCGGACAACTGGATCTACGTGCACGACCCGGGAGTGCGGGTGGGCCGAATCCAGAACTTCGGCTCCTGGTCGCCGTACCTCGTCAAGGACGGCCGCACCTGCCTGGGCCTGGAGTACTTCGTGTTCGAGGACGACGAGATGTGGCGTACGCCGGATGCCGACCTGGTGGCCCTCGCCACCGCGGAGCTGGAGCGGTTGGGGTTGGTTCGACAGGGCGTGGTGGAGGCCGGCTACGTCGTGCGCATGCCCAAGGCCTACCCGGTGTACGACGAGCGCTACCAGCACAACGTGGGCGTGATCCGCGCCTGGCTGACCGAGGCGGTGCCGAACGTGCACCCGGTGGGCCGCAACGGCATGCACCGCTACAACAACCAGGACCACTCGATGCTGACCGCGATGCTCACCGCCGAGAACATCGCAACCGGGAGTACGCACGACGTCTGGTCGGTCAACGTGGAGCAGGACTACCACGAGGAATCCTCCGGCGGCGACAACCGGCGCGGCACCGGCCGGGACGCGCCGGTGGTGCCCAGCCGGATCATCGCGGCGCCGATCACCCTGCCGGAGGGGTCGGACGACCGAGCCCCTGTCGCAGCTCCCCCAACTCCCGCCTGAAGCCGAGCACGCTCTCGCGGCACGAGCGGGTGCTCACCGCGGCAGGTGCGTGCAGTGGGCCACTGTGGCGTCGTCCGGGCTGCGCGCATCCGCGCCACCGGTGGTCTGCGCCTCGGCCTGCCGGACGCGGGCGATGACGCCGGCCGGCCCGCCGGCCCGAAGCAGGTCCACCACGCCCGGCCAGTCGGTCAGACCGTACGGGCTGACGATGCGGCTGGCACCGTTGCTGAGCAACGCGACACCGTTGAGGTCGGCGAGGGACCGGCTGCCGTTCACCGCCTCCCACGCCGCGCGCGGGTCATCCTTGGCGAGCCAGTAGCCGCCCGGCTGGTTCCGGCGGGCACGCAGCGCGGTGACGCAGGAGGCCCGCACCCTGTCGTACTCCGGCGTTTCCCGGGCAACGCCGGCCAGCGGCGCCGAGCATTCCCGCCGGGTGGTCATCTCGCGCTCATCGGTGATCACCAGCGGGCCGGCGTCTACCTGGTCGATGACGAGGAACGAGTCCGCGAGCAGGAGCCAGTCCAAGCGGCAGTGGTGGGCGCGGACCATCGCGACGGTGGCCTGCGGGCTGCTGGGGTCCGCGATGTCGCAGGTGTCGCCGTGCTCGGCGGCGATCTCGTCGATCGCGGTGGCGAGGATCGCAGCGAGTTCTCGCCCGTCGCCGCGCGACAGGTGGCCGAGCAGCGCGCCGCCGAGGCGGTGCGTGTACCAGGCGACGCCGTGGGAGCAGAGCGATTCAGCTCCCGGAATGCCGGCGCCGTCGAGCAGGACGACAGCGCCGGGAACCGCACCGACGAAGTCCTCGTTCGGCCGATCGGCCCTGCCGGCGCTCGTCGCCAGGCTGACGTCCACTCGTGGGCTCCTGTCTGGGCTCGCGTCGCCGCCGTGTGGGTACGGCCAGTCGAGCGGGTCAGGTTGGTGGAGGCGGTTACATCTCAGAGGTCACGTTGGGCGTCGGCGCGTGATGCCGTCCAGAATGGTGGTCAGGTTGTGGTTGAAGGTCTCCTCGGCGTTGAGGTGGGCGCCGTCGATGACGAGCCGGGCCACCGTGGGATACCTGCCGGTTTTCAACATGCGCGTGAGGTAGGGGCCGAGGCTGGCCTGGAAGGCGGCTTCGTCGGTGCCGGTGGACCGTGCGGTGCGTCGTTCGGTGACCTCTCTGCGGACCGATCCGATGATGAAGGCGTTGAGGGCGCCCACCGCTCGCTGGAGATCGTCGATGTCACGCACGCCGGGGGCCGCGCTGAGCGCCGCGGCGGTCGCTTCGCCCACGGCGAGCGCGTGTGGCCCCAGGTGCGGCCGTCCGCCGAGCACGTCGGAGAACCATTCGTGGTCGAGGGCGGCAGCGCGGGTCGCGTGGGCGACGGCCAGCACCGTGTCGCGCCACCCGGAGCGCTGGCCCACCTCGGCGATCCGGGCGTAGACGACGTCGACCATGAGATCGAGGAGCTCCGACTTGTTGATCACGTAGTCGTAGAGCCGCATCGGACCGACACCGAGCTCTTTGGCGATCTTGCGCAGTGACAGCCCGTCGAGGCCGTGCGCGTCGGCAAGCCGGATCGCCGTAGCGGCGATCTTCTCGCGGCTCAACGGCACCGGCACCGCTCGCGGCTGAGGTTCGGGCCGCTCCCAAACGGGCAGCGGCTCACTACCGTACGGTGTATCCACCAATACAGTGTACGGTAGCGCCGTGAGAACGCGAATTGCGATCGCCGGTGGTGGACTCGGCGGGTTGACGCTGGCTCGGATCCTGCACCGACACGGCATCGACGCGGTGGTGTACGACCGGGAAGCAAGCCGATCCGCGCGACCCCAGGGCGGCGCCCTCGATCTGCACCCGGAGTCCGGGCAACTGGCCCTGGCCGAGGCGGGTCTCGCCGGCCGGTTCCGGTCGGAGGCGCGGCCCGACGGCGAGGAACATCGCATCCTCGACCCGACCGGACGCACCCTGGTGCACCACGAGCCGCAACCCGGCTCGTTCTCCGGACGTCCCGAGATCGACCGGAGCGCACTGCGTGATCTCCTCCTCGACTCCCTCCCCGGCGACACGGTTGCCTGGCGGCACCGGCTTGTCGCGGCGACCCCCCGACCCGACGACGGCTGGGAACTGACGTTCGACGACGGCCAACGAGCCGGCTGCGACATCCTCATCGGCGCGGACGGCGCGCGCTCAGTCGTCCGGTCACTGCTGACCGACGTCGAACTGTCCTACGTGGCAACGCTCGTGGAGCTGAGCGTCGACGACGTCGACCGGCGTCATCCCGATCTCGCCGAGCTGGTCGGCCCCGGGAACCTGTGGTGCGTCGGGGTGAACCAGATCCTGGCAGCGCAACGTCTCGGCGACGGCAGCCTCCGGGTCGGGATCTCGCTGCGCGCGGAGGACCGGCCCCTGGATGCGTACCGCACCAAGGAGGCGCTGCTGGACCTGTTCGCCGGCTGGAACCCTCGCCTCACCGCACTCATCGAGGCCGCCGAGAGCGCGCCGACGCCACGCCTGATCGAGGCGATGCCCATCGGTACGCGCTGGACCAGCCGGCCGGGCGTCACCCTCATCGGCGACGCGGCGCACCTCATGCCACCGGTCGGCGAGGGCGCGAACCAGGCCATGCTCGACGCCGCAGAACTCGCCAGTCAGCTCGCTGCCAACCCGGCCGACCCGAATTCGGCGATCCGGACGTACGAGGAGTCGATGTTCAACAGGATTCAGCCGATCGCCGACATGTCCGCACGAGTCCAGGCGATGATGCTCTCCCCCACCGCGGCGCAAGACATCGTCCGTTTCTTCACCCGACCGGCGGAGACCGCACGCGCAGAATGACATCTGGCGCAGTCGATGCGGTTGGCGATAATCGTTTCATGACGACGGATGCGCACAGTGAGTCCGGTCTCCGGAAGGCCACCCTGACGGATCAGGACCTGGTGGAGACGCCGTGGGACTACTGCCGAATTCACGCGCTCGCCGTCACCGACGACGAGGGTCCACCCGAAGACCCGACAGGGGACTACCGGGAGGACGACGACCTCGACCCCACCGCACCGTCGGCCTTGGCGCTGCATCTCGACCTCGACTACATCGTGCGCCGGATCGATCCGGGGCCGATGCGGCAAATCCACTTCTGGGTAGCGCCGGCCACCTTGATCTTCCACAACGTGTGGGACATCGTCGGCGGCCTGCACTCCATCTGTCTGCCGTTCGAGTTGAAGAACCTGCGCCAGGAGGCCCCCGCACGGTCAGGAGAACGCTGCTGGCACCTCGAGGGGCGCGACCTGGACCTGAGGTTCCAGGCATCGGGGTACACCCTTCACCTGCGCCAACCCCCACGCTACGGCGGTCGGGTGCTCCGGATGGCCGAACGGGGCGGCATCAGCTTCGACCCGAAGCCGTTTGCCTGACCCAGGAATGGCCCGGCCCGTGGCTCAACGCCCGACGCGCTGGCGGCGACACCCCGACGGCGACCGACGTGTCTTCGACCGGCTCCTGGCCTCGGATCCTGACGCGTAAGGCGTGACCGTGCGCCCAGTGCGGCTCGGGCATCTAGGCACGACCGGTCAGGGCTTGCGGGCCACCGCGCCATAGATGGAGGCGTCGGCCAGGGGCGGACGCTGCTCCGGTGGCACCTGCGACCGCCACTCGGTGACCGGGGCGATCCCCGGTTCGGCCAGCTCCAGACCGGTGAAGAAGCGGGCGAACTCGGCGCGGTCGCGGGGTACGGCGTCCTGCTTCATCCGGCCCGCGGCGAACTCGGCCTCCATCCGCCTGACGATCTCGGCGGGGAGGTGGTCGGTGGTGAAGTGGGTCAGCGCCAGCCAGCTCCCCGACGGCAGCGCGTCGAGCAGGCGGGCGACCTGCTCGTGTGGGCGGTCGTCGTCGGTGAGGAAGTGCGTCACGGCGATCAGCACCAGCGCCACCGGTCGGGACAGGTCAAGTGTGGCGTGCAGTTGCGGGTCGGCGAGGATCTTCTCCGGGTCGCGCAGGTCGGCGTCCAGGTAGGCGGTGGCGCCGGCCGGGTCGCTGGTCAGCAGCGCCCGGGCGTGGACCAGCACCATCGGGTCGTTGTCGACGTAGACCACCCGGGAGTCGGGGGCCACCGACTGGGCCACCTCGTGCGTGTTGTCGGCGCTCGGGATGCCGGTGCCGATGTCGAGGAACTGCCGAACGCCGACCTCCTCGGCGAGGAAGCGGACCGCCCGGCCGAGGAAGGCCCGGTTCTCCTGGGCGAGCATGCGCACCCCTGGGTAGACGGCCGCGATCTGGTCGCCGGACTCCCGGTCGACGGCGAAGTTGTCCTTGCCGCCGAGCCAGTAGTTGTAGCGGCGAGCCGGATGCACAGTCGTGGTGTCGATCCGGTCGGCACCGCGACCCTCGGGCAATTCCGACGTGGACGGCATCGTCATGAGACCTCCCCAGGTCGACCGCCATTGATGGTAGGCGACGACTGTCGACGCGGTGGTCCCAAACGAGCCTCGCCGATGTCCCCTACCAGCCCCTGCGGAACATCGTCCAGGCGGTGCCGGCCGTCACCATCAGGCCGGCCAGAACAGCGACCGGAACCGATCCCTCGCCCAACGAACTGGTCCGGCCGAAGCCGTTGGTGTAGATGATGGCACCCATCGCCGCGCCGGCTGCCAGGCCGAGAGCGATGGCCAGTACGGGGCGGCCGGCGCCGCGCGAGCGTGCCGGCTCCTTGCGCCCCTCGTCGGGGCTTTCCTCAAGGGACATGAACGCCTGATACCCGACGACGTGAACGGTGACACGCCCTACCGACGCGCGAAAACAGCTACGCCAGGAAACCGCTTACCAGGACTCTATTGACGGTCGTCACTGGCTGTCAGTACCGTGGTGCGGGCAGCGAGAAAGCGCTTTCCGACCCCTCACCGTCCGACAGGGAGCGCCCCCATGCCCCGACACCTCCGTGCGTTCTGCCTGATCCTGCTCGCCATCGCCACAGTGGTCAGCACCACCACCGCCCTGCCCGCCGAGGCCGCCCCGCGCTTCCGGGTGCTGGTCTTCTCCAAGATCACCAACTTCTACCACGACTCGATCCCGGCCGGCATCGCCGCGATCCAGCAGCTCGGCGCCGCCCACAACTTCGAGGTCGTCGCCACCACCGACGCGGCGGCCTTCACCGACGCCAACCTCGCCACCTTCGACGCTCTCGTGTTCAACAACACCAACAGCCTCCCGGCCTCGGGTGACCTGCTCAACGCCAGCCAGCGGGCCGCGTTGCAGACGTTCATCCGCAACGGCGGCGGTTGGGCCGGCCTGCACGCCGCGTCGGCCAGCGAACGTGACTGGCAGTGGTACGAGGGCCTGGTCGGCACGATCTTCGACTACCACCCCGACTTCTCGTCCACCGGCGGCACCTTCCCCGGCCGGGTCAAGGTGCTCGACCGGGCGCACCCCTCCACGCGCAACCTGCCGGAGCTCTGGGAGCAGAGCGAGGAGTGGTACAACTGGCGGACCAACCCGACCGGCAACGTGCACACCCTCGCCCAGATCAAGGTGCGCGACGGGATCAACGGCCTGGACGAGGGCGTCGACCACGCGTACTCCTGGTGTCAGCGTTACGACGGCGGCCGGTCCTGGTTCACCGCCGGCGGACACGCCAGCTCCCAGTTCAGCACGCCGACCTTCCTGGAGCACCTGCGCTACGGCATCGAGTGGGCGGCCGGCGCTGTCGCCGGTGACTGCTCGGCCACCAAGACCAGCAACTTCGAACGGGTGGGGCTGGTCACCGAGAACCTGGCCGATCCGTTCGAGCTGGCCGTCGGCCCGGACCGGAAGGTCTACTACATCCAGCGCACCGGCGCGCTGAAGGTGGTCAACTCCGACACCCTCCAGGTCACCACGCTGCTGGACTTCGCGTACACCTCGGCCATGACCGACCAGTCCGACGGGCTGCTCGGGATGACCCTGGACCGCAACTTCGCCAGCAACGGCTGGATCTACCTGCTCTGGTCGGACAAGACCCTCAAACAGCTCAACCTGTCGAGGTTCACTGTCGCCAACAACAGCGTCGCGCTCTCCTCGGAGAAACGTCTGCTGACAATCCCCACCTACCGGGGTGAAGGCCGGGCCAACTCGCACATGGGCGGGTCGCTGGCCATGGACGCGGCCGGACGGCTCTACGCGGCGATCGGTGACAACACCGACCCGTTCGCCTCCAGCGGTTACACCCCCGTCGACGAACGCGCCGGCCGCGCCGCCTGGGACGCCCAGGGCACCGCCGGCAACACCAACGACCTCCGCGGCAAGATCCTGCGGATCACCCCACAATCCGACGGTACGTACACAGTGCCCAGCGGCAACCTCTTCCCGACCGGCACCGCGAGGACCCGGCCGGAGATCTACGCGATGGGCATGCGCAACCCGTTCCGGATCACCATCGAACTGCAGACCAACGCGGTGCTGGTGGCCGACTACGGTCCGGACGCCCGCGCCGCCGACCCCAACCGTGGTCCGGAGGGGACCGTCGAGTTCAACCGGATCACCAGTGCCGGCAACTTCGGATGGCCGTACTGCGTGGGCAACAACATCCCGTTCAACGACTACAACTTCGCCACCAACACCTCGGGGGCGAAGTTCAACTGCGCCGCGCCGGTGAACAACTCACCCAACAACACCGGCCTGACCACCCTGCCGGCGGCGAAGTCCGCACTGGTCTGGTACGCGTACGCCGCCTCCACCCAGTTCCCCGAGCTGGGCACCGGTGGTGGCGGGCCGATGAGCGGCCCGGTCTACGACTACGACCCGGCCAACACCCGTACCACGAAGTTCCCCGAGTACTTCGAGGGCAAGTGGATCACCTATGAGCTGACCCGCAGATGGTTCAAGACGCTGTCGATCCACAAGACGGCGCAGACCTTCAGCAACTCGCGCTTCGGCCCCACGGCCGTGGGTGACCTCCAGTCGATCAACGGGATCTTCGGCAACATGAGCTGGATCCAGCCCTTCGAGGCGGAGTTCGGCCCGGACGGTTCGCTCTACGTCATCGACTTCGGCGAGGGCACCGGCAGCGGTCGCGGCGGCAGCAACGCCGGCGCGGGCATCTACCGGATCGACTACGTCGCCAACGGGCGGCCACCGACCGCGAAGATCGCCGCCACCCCGGACACCGGACGTACGCCGCTCACTGTGACGTTCTCCTCCGCCGGGTCGTCCGCCGGTGACGGGTCGGCGCACAGCTACGCCTGGGACTTCACAAACGACGGCAGCACCGACTCCACCGCCGCCAACCCGAGCCACACCTACTCGACGGCCGGGAAGCACACCGCCCGGCTGACAGTGCGCAACAGCGGCAACGGGTTGACCGCCACCGCGGTCACCGACGTGGTGGTCGGCAACACCCGACCGACGGTGACCATCACGGTGCCCGACGGCGGGTTCTTCGACTTCGGCGACAAGATCCCGTACACGGTAACGGTCACCGACCCGGAGGAGACCACCATCGACTGCGCCAAGGTGACGGTGCAGACGCAGCTCGGCCACGACTCGCACGCCCACCCGCTGGACGTCTACACCGGTTGCTCCGGCCTGCTCGCCACCGAGGCGGACGCCGGTGACGGCCACGGGCCGGGGCAGAACCTCTACACCCTGATCACCGCGCAGTACACCGACGGCGGCGCGGCCGGCGGCGTACCGGCGCTGACCGGCTCGACCCGCGTGCAGTTGCAGCCCAAGAGCAAGGAGGCCGAGCACTTCAGCGCCCAGTCCGGCGTCACCGTCAACGACCGGGCCACCGCCCGCGCCGGCAAACGGCTCGGCGAGGTCGACCACAACGACTGGGTGGCGTTCGGGCCGGCGGACCTGCGCAACGTCGGCTCGGTGACGTTCGGTGTGACAAACGGCGGGCTCGGCGGCACCATCGAACTGCGCACCGGCTCGCCCACCGGCACGCTGATCGGCACGGCCGCCATCGGCTCCACCGGCGGTTGGGACAACCTGGTCTCCCCCACCGTCACGCTGACCAACAAGCCCACCGGCACTACCACCCTGTACGCGAAGTTCGTCAACGCCGCCCAGGTCAATGGCACCCCGGACCTACTCGCCCTGGACTGGCTGCGGTTCAACGGCGCCGGGGTCAAACAGGAGCCGGGCGGGACGTTGTCCCTGGCCGCCAACCCGACCGGCGGTGCCGCGCCGCTGACCACCACGCTCACCGCCACGGCGACGGCGCCGTCCGGGCAGAGCATCACCGACTACGCGTGGGACTTCGGCGACAACAGCGCCATCACACACGGGGCGACGCTACGGTCGACGGCGCACAGCTACCCCCGCAAGGGGACCTACACCGCCCGGGTGACTGTCACCTACACCAGCGGGGAGACCCGCTCGCTCAACCTGACCATCACGGTCAGCTGACCGTCGGGCGACGGCGGGGGGGGGGGGGGGCCCCCCCCCCCCCCCCCCCCCCCCCGGGGGGGGGGTGACTGTCGGGTGTGGGGGCCGCAGGAGTGTTGTGCCGCGCGGGGCCCGCGGGGAGGGGGGGGCGCGCCG
>NZ_JBEZGK010000017.1:0-139679 GCF_040649935.1 Micromonospora sp. NPDC048842
CCCCGCCCGCCCGCCCGCGCCCCTCCGGCCCCGCCCGCCCGCGCCCCCCCCCGGCCCGCCCCGCCCCGCCCCGCCCCGCCCCGCCCCGCCCCGCCCCGACACGGTCGGGTTGATCAAGAGGTTTGCGTCACGCACGAGCCGAGTTCTGACGCAAACTTCTTGATCAGCGCGGGCTGGTGGGTGGGGGTTCGACGTGGCGGATGGCTTCGGCGTGGGCCAGGGTGGTGCGGCGGAGAGCTGCTTCGGGGTCGATGCCCGCCTCGCGGGCTGCCGCCACCGTTGCCAGCAGGTCTGCGCCCAGCCTTGCCTCGGCATCCGCCTGGGTGTCGGCCGGTGGGAGTGGGACGTCGATGCCCCTGCGAGCGGCGCGATCCAGGATCTGCGTTGCCAAGGCCAGCGCGGGCTGGCTCAGGGCCACGCCGTCCAACGCCGAGTGCCGTGCCTTCTCCGCGCGCTTGATCCGCTCCCAGTTCTCGGTGATCTCCTCCAGGGTGCCCGCCTCGGCACCGGCGAAGACGTGCGGATTACGCCGGATCATCTTGTCGACCAGACCACCGGCCACGTCGTCGATGGTCCACCGCTCGTCCTCGGGCAACTCCTCGGCGAGCCGCGCGTGCAGCACGACCTGCAACAACACGTCGCCCAACTCCTCGCGCAAAGCGTCGGTGTCGTCGGCCCTGATGGCGTCGTACGCCTCGTAGCTCTCCTCCAGCAGGTAACCGGCGAGGCTGCGGTGCGTCTGCGCCCGCTTCCACGGGTCGCCACCCGGAGAGGCCAGTCGATCCAGCACGGCCACCGCGTCGAGCAGCCGGGCACCCGGCGGATCCCACGAGCCGTACATCAGCTCCATCTCGGCCAACCCCGGTTGCCGGGCCAGCCGCAGACCCAACTCCCGGGCCAGCGCCTCGTCACCCGCCGGACCGGCCAGCCACACCACGGTGCCGTGTGCCGCCACCGCGTCCAGCAACAGCTGCGTCGCCGGGCCGTCCACCACAGTGACCTCGGCGCCCGCCTGGCGCACGGCCGTGGTCAACTCGCTGTCCGCGCCGGTCAACACCGGGTGCTGGCGTACGACGTCCCACGCCGCGGCCGTCAACAGGCCGGCGGGCAACCGGGGTGAGGTGACCAGGAGGACGATCCGTGCGGTCATGCTCAGCTGGCCGTGCCCTCGGCCTCCGGCGTCCCGGTCGGCCCCTCCGGGGTGGAAATGTCGGTGACCGCGTCGGAGCCCGGCTCACCCAACGGCACACTCACAGCGGGTGCGTCACCGGAGAAGCTGAGCAGCGGGAACTCAAGCGGACGGTACCGAGGGCTGACTGTGACGTCGTAACGACCGACCGCCTCGGCGAGGATCCTCT
The DNA here is from genome assembly GCF_040649935.1 of Micromonospora sp. NPDC048842. NCBI lineage: Bacteria > Bacillati > Actinomycetota > Actinomycetes > Micromonosporales > Micromonosporaceae > Micromonospora > Micromonospora sp. NPDC048842. The sequence continues at coordinate 1,359 of NZ_JBEZGK010000017.1, forward strand.
TGGTCGCCAGCGCGCCGCGTAGCTGCTCGCCGTCGAGCTGCTGGGCGGCGTCGGCATCAGTCACCTCGGCGGGGATCTTGCCGGCCGCACGCCCGGCGGCGATCACGTCGGCGATCTCTTCCTTGGTCGGCTCGACCGGCTCGGCCGGCAAGCCGGACAGGCACGTGAAGAGCTTCGCCACCTCCCGCACGTGCCCGGTCTCCGGGTCGAGACCGAGCTGCTGGGCGGCCTGGTCGGCCGCCACCTGGCCGCGCGGCTGGTAGTTCTTCTCGGCGGAGAGCTTCTCGCACACCTTGGTCAGCACCATGGTCCGAACCACGTCGGCCACCTTGGGCAGGGTCGGTTGCGGCGCCGCGGGCTGCGCACTGGCGGATGACTCCGGCGCCGGGTTCTTCGTCCGCAGGTCCTTCATTGCGGTGGAAACCTGAACGTCGGTGATGCGCTGGTCACCGATGTAAGCGGCGATACCAGGCTCAGCACGGCAACCGGAGAGGGCGACGAGGCCGAGCGCCACAGTGGCGACGGCGGCAAGACGGCGAGCACGCATAGCCGTCACTCTCTCACGCCGTCACCCGGGGTTGTGACACCCCCCACCTTCGCCCAACCCACGACCAGGGACGGCGTCGACGCGCGACCCGTCCCTGGTCGAGAGCACGCCGCCGGCTCAGGCGCTCGCGGCGACGGTCAGTGGGGCTGGAGCACCGAGCACATCGGAGAGCAGTTGCGCGCACCACTGGAGCAGCGCCTGGTCACGCAGCGGCTCGCCACCGATCCGACGGGTGCTCGGTCGGGGGACGCTGACCTGGTCGGTGGCCTGCTTGTAGACGGCATCCGGGTGGTAGCGCTTGAGCCGCATCTGCTTCGAGTCCGGTAGGGGCAGCGGGCCGAACCGAACATGCTTGCCCTGCACGGACACGTCGCTCAGGCCGTAGCGGCGGGCCAGCAGACGGAAACGGGCCACCTCCACCAGGTTCTGCACCGGGGCCGGCGGCTCGCCGTACCGGTCGGTCATCTCGGCGATCACCTCACCCAGCCGCTCCTCGTCGCGCGCCTCGGCGAGCTTGCGGTACATCTCCAGGCGCAGCCGCTCCACGCTCACGTAGTCGTGTGGCAGGTGCGCGTCGACCGGCAGGTCGATCTTGACGTCGGTCTCCTCCTCCGGCCGCTCACCCTTGAACGCGGAGACCGCCTCGCCGACCATCCGCACGTACAGGTCGAAGCCGACGCCCTCGATGTGCCCGGACTGCTCGCCACCGAGCAGGTTGCCGGCGCCCCGGATCTCCAGGTCCTTCATCGCCACATACATGCCGGCGCCCAACTCGGTGTGCTGGGCGATTGTCGCCAACCGCTCGTGGGCGTGCTCGGTGAGCGGCTTCTCCGGCGGGTAGAGGAAGTAGGCGTACGCCCGCTCCCGGCCCCGGCCGACCCGGCCCCGGATCTGGTGCAGCTGGGCCAGGCCGAGCAGGTCGGCCCGCTCCACGATCAGCGTGTTGGCGTTCGGGATGTCGATGCCCGACTCGACGATCGTGGTGCAGACCAGGACGTCGAACTCCTTTTCCCAGAAGCCGACCATGACCTTCTCCAGGGCGTCCTCGCCCATCTGGCCGTGCGCCACAGCGACCCGCGCCTCCGGCACCAGCTCCCGCAGCCGCCGCGCCGCCCGGTCGATCGACTCGACCCGGTTGTGCAGGTAGAAGACCTGCCCGTCGCGGAGCAGCTCACGGTGGATGGACGCGGCCACCTGCCGGTCGTCCTGCGCGCCGACGAAGGTGAGCACCGGGTGCCGTTCCTCCGGCGGGGTGGCGATGGTGGACATCTCCCGGATGCCGGTGATCGCCATCTCCAGTGTGCGCGGAATCGGGGTGGCCGACATGCTGAGCACGTCGACCGACGCGCGCAGCGTCTTCAGGTGCTCCTTGTGCTCGACACCGAAGCGCTGCTCCTCGTCGACGATCACCAGACCCAGCTGCTTGAAGCGGGTCGCCGTCTGCAACAGCCGGTGCGTACCGATGACGATGTCGACGGTGCCATCGGCAACCATCTCCAGCGTCCGCTCGGTCTCCTTGGCCGTCTGGAACCGGGACAGCTGCCGGATCTGGACCGGGAACTGGCTCATCCGCTCGGCGAACGTGTTGTAGTGCTGCTGAACCAGCAGGGTGGTCGGCACCAGCACCGCCACCTGCTTACCGTCCTGCACCGCCTTGAACGCCGCCCGGACCGCGATCTCGGTCTTGCCGTAGCCGACATCACCGCAGATCAGCCGGTCCATCGGGACGGTCTGCTCCATGTCCCGCTTGACCTCGTCGATCGCGGCGAGCTGGTCCGGCGTCTCCTGCCAGGGGAAGGCGTCCTCCAGCTCGCGCTGCCACGGGGTGTCCGGGCCGAACGAGTGGCCCTTGGACGCCTTGCGGGCGGCGTAGAGCTGGATGAGCTGCGCGGCGATCTCCCGGACCGCCTTGCGGGCTCGAGCCTTGGACTTCTGCCAGTCCGAGCCGCCCATCTTGTGCAGGGTCGGCTGCTCGCCGCCCACGTAGCGGGAGAGCTGGTCGAGCTGGTCGGTCGGAACGAACAACCGGTCGCCGGGCTGGCCCCGCTTGCTGGCCGCGTACTCGATGACGAGGTATTCCCGGCTGGCGCCGTTGACGGTGCGCTGCACCAGCTCGACGTAACGGCCGATGCCGTGCTGCTCGTGCACCACGTGGTCACCGGTCTTCAACTCCAGCGGGTCGATGGTGTTGCGCCGCCGGCTCGGCATCTTGCGCATGTCCCGCGTCGAGGTGCCCCGACCGCCTGTCACGTCATTGCCGGTGAGCAGCACGAAGCGGGACGCCTCGTCGACGAACCCACTGCTCAGCGCACCACAGGTGACCACCAGCTCGCCGGGGACGGGCGCGGTCGGCACCTCCTCGGTCAACCGGGCACCCAGGCCGGCGTCGCGCAGCACCTCCACCGCCCGCTGGGCGGGGCCGTGCCCCTCGAAGACCAGCGCGATCGACCAGCCCTCACCGGCCCAGCGCTTGAGGTCCTCGACGACCCGCGAGGTCTCGCCGTGATAGAGCGGCGCCGGTTGGGCGGACAGGGTGACCGCGATGGCGTCGTCCGGAGTGACGGCGGCCGACTCGGGCGCGTCCTCCCAGGGCTGCCGCGCCTCGGCCGTCTCCCCCTCGACCAACCCGAACGGGGACAGCGTCCACCACGGCTGGCCGAGCTTGCCGGCGGCGGCGCGTACCTCGCCGAGGGTGCGGAAGGCGGCAGCGCCGACGTCCACCGGGGCCTGGCCGCCGACCGCGGCGGCGGCCCAGCTGGCCTGCAAGAACTCCTCCGACGTACGCACCAGGTCGTGCGCCCGCGTGCGGATCCGCTCCGGGTCGCAGAGCAGGACGTGGGTGCCGGCGGGCATGGCGTCCAGCAGCAACTCCAGTGAGTCGGGGCCGACCAGCACCGGGGCCAGCGACTCCATCCCCTCCACCGGGATGCCCTCGGCCAGCTTGTCGAGGATCTCGGCCAGCTCGGGGTGCTGCTCGGCGAGCGCGGCGGCCCGGTCGCGGACCGCCGGGGTGAGCAGCAGCTCGCGACAGGGCGGCGCCCAGAGCAGCGGAACCTGCTCGATGGTCCGCTGGTCGGCGACGGCGAAGGTGCGGATCTCCTCCACCTCGTCGCCCCAGAACTCGACCCGCGACGGGTGCTCGTCGGTGGGCGGGAAGACGTCCAGGATGCCGCCGCGCACGGCGAACTCGCCGCGCTTGGTGACCAGGTCGACCCGGGCGTACGCCATGTCGGTCAGCCGGCGGGCGACCTCTTCCAGGTCCGCCTCCTCGCCGGCGGCGAGCTGCACCGGCTCCAGATCACCGAGCCCTTTGAGCTGCGGTTGGAGCAGCGAGCGGACCGGGGCCACCACCACTCGCAGTGGCCCGGTGCCGCCGTGCGCGTCGGTCGCCTCCGGGTGCGCCAGCCGGCGCAGCACGGCCAGCCGTCGGCCGACCGTGTCGGAGCGGGGGGACAGCCGCTCGTGCGGCAGCGTCTCCCAGGAGGGGAAGACCACCACCTGCTCGGCCGGCAGCAACCCGCCCAGCGCGGAGGCCAGGTCGTCGGCCTCGCGGGTGGTGGCGGTCACCGCCAGCACCGGTCGCCCGGCGCCGTCGTTGTCAGCGGCGACCGCCGCGACGGCGAACGGGCGCAGCGCCGCCGGGGCGGTGATGTCGAGGCCGTCGACCTGGGCGGCACCGGAGCGCGCCAGGTCACGCGCCCGGGTCAGCCCGGGGTCGGCCAGGGCGGCGGTGAACAGACCGGTGAGCAAGGGAATCCTTCCCGGGGAGTCGACGCACACGACGGCGGCCCCTCGTCCAGCGGGACGGGGGGGCACGACAACAAGCCTAGCCCCGTCGACCGACAGTCACCCCCTTCCGCCCAGGTCCGCGCCGCGCGCGTCACCCCTTGTCCCGGCGAGATCGTGCTCGATCCAGGATGTAGTGGCCTCATCGACGCAGCGAGGCCACTACATCCTGGATGTTGCGCGATCTTGGGATCGAGCCCGGCCGCCGCCAGGGGATCTTGACCGGCGTCGGTAGGCGTGGTCGGGTTTCGGTATGGGTGAGCAGTGGAGGGCACAGTTCGACGCGGAGGTGAGCTTCGCCAACGGCGGCGGGCTGCGTACCGAGGGGTTCCGGCTGGACATCCCCGGTCGGGAGATCACCGACGACGACCTGGCGGCGTTGTTCGTCCGGCATCTCGGGCTACTGATGGTCGCCGACGTACGGATCAGCGCCAAGACGATCATCGAGGAGCCGCACAAGGGCGGCCGGGGTGTCGCGGTCGACGAGTCCGGCGCCGGTCGTCGGCTGGTCGAGCTGAGCCACGTGATCAGCGACGGGATGACAACCCTGCCGGGTTGGCCGGGGCCCCGGATCACCGACTGGCTGACCTTCGCGGCATCCCGTGAGCGGTACGCCCCGGGCACCGAGTTCCACGTGGCCCGAATCGACATGATCGCCAACACCGGCACGTACCTGGACACGCCCGCCCACCGGTGGGCCGGGCGGGACGACCTGACCGGAGTGTCGCTGGACCGGCTCGCCGACCTACCGGGGGTGGTGGTCCGGGTGCCGGCCGGCGTCCGCGCGGTGGACCGGCTGATGCTGGCCCCGTACGAGGTGGCCGGGCGGGCGGTGTTGCTGCACACCGGGTGGGACACGCACTTCGGCACCGAGCGGTACAGCGCGCCGGAAGCGCCGTACCTGACCGGGGACGCCGCCCAGGCGCTTGTCGACGCGGGGGCGGCCCTGGTCGGCATCGACTCGATCAACATCGACGACATGAGCCCGGCGGCCGACGGCGTACGCCCCGCGCACAGCGCGCTGCTCGCCGCCGGCATCCCGATCGTCGAGCACCTGACCGGCCTGGACACGTTGCCGCCGAACGGGTTCCGGTTCACCGCGGCCCCGCCGATGGTGGCCGGCATGGGCACCTTTCCGGTTCGCGCCTTCGCCACCGTCAACCCCTGATGCCCGCCGAGGGAACTGGCAGTGATCCGCGTCGCCGCACCACGCCCGCCCAGTGGCGGGTGTTGGGGCACCCGGACCGGATGCTGATTTACCAGGTGCGGTGCATCGTGGAGAACCACGGCTGGACGGAGTCCGTCGCCGAGGACCGCCACAAGGTCATCTTGGGGCGGTCCGGCGTGTACCGCCGTCGGCTCAACGGCGTGGTCGAGCTTTCCGATGCCACGTCCGTGCTGCTCACCCGCCCCGGCGACGAGATGGCCGTGGCGCACCCGTTCGGCTGTGGCGACTCGTACACCTGCATCGAGATCGATCCGACCGTGCTGGCGGACCGGACGGACGCGGCGAGCTGGGTGGACCGGGGCGGTTGGTCCGGGACCTCGGACGCCGCACTGGACCTGGCGCACCGACTACTGGTGGCCGACTTCCGGCGCGGGCTGGACGGGTTCGAGATGGCCGAGCGGCTGCACCGCTTCCTGGCTCGCCTGCTGCACCAGAGCCCTCTCAGCACCGACGACGTGGGCGGCGAGATCGATCGGGCCGTACGTCGGCGACCGGCGACGCTGGCAGCGCACCGCCGGCTGGCCGACCGCGCTCGGGAGGTGCTGGCGAACTCCAGCTTCACCCTCGGATTGGACGAGGTCGCCCGCGAGGTCGGCAGCTCCCCGCACCATCTCAGTCGGGTGTTCCAGCGGATGACCGGCAGCAGCCTGACCGCCTACCGGAACCGGCTACGGGTACGGGAGGTGCTGGACACCCTCGCCGAGCCCGGCGGCCGTCCGCTCGGTGCGCTCGCCAGCGACTACGGCTTCGCCGACCAGGCGCACCTGACCCGGGTGGTCCGGGAGCAGGTGGGCCACCCGCCGGCCCGGCTGCGCCGGCTGCTCACCCCGGTCGACGAAGGCCCGATCGGATCGGCGTCACCGCACGTGGAGTGACCCTGGGGGAGGACGCGCGTCTGCTTGACCGTGCGGCCTCCCCCGGCTCGGGCCGCCTGCGGGCTCGGCCGGGGCATCGGGCCTCCCCGAAAAGGTCCGCGTACCCCGCTCCGCTGCCCGTCCTCGTCGGCGGCGTCCGGATCGACATGAACCATCGTCGGGTCGCCGCGTTCCGCAGTCTTGAAGAAAATTGCTCAAACCGGCCCGGTCCCGCGTGGATCCGAGCAGCCTCGGTCGACAGCGACGCGTCAGCTCCCGGACTGGAGGTAACGCAACACCGCGAGGACCCGACGGTGGTCGGTCTCGGTGGGCGGCAGACCGAGCTTGCCGAAGATGCTGGTGATGTGCTTCTCCACCGCCCCCACGCTGAGGAACAGCGTCGACGCGATCGCCGCGTTCGAGCGCCCCTCGGCCATCAGGGCCAGCACGGTCCGTTCCCGCTCGGAGAGGCCGGCCAGCTCCCCGGGGCCCCGGGCCGCGCCGAGCAGCTGCGTCACCACCTCCGGATCGAGCACGGTCGCGCCGCCGGCGACGCGGGTGAGCGCGTCGACGAACTCGCCGACCTCGGCCACCCGGTCCTTCAGCAGGTAACCGACGCCTCCGGCCCCGCCGGCGAGCAACTGCGCCGCGTACCGGGTCTCCACGTACTGGGAGAAGAGCAGCACCGGCGTACCGGGATGGGCGGCGCGTACGGCGAGCGCGGCCCGCAGCCCTTCGTCGGTGTACGTCGGCGGCATCCGGATGTCGATCACCGCGACGTCGGGCCGGTGCTCGTGCACGGCGGCCCGCAGCGCCTCCGGGTCGCCCACCGCGGCGAGCACCTGGTGCCCTCGATCGACGAGCAGGTAGCTGAGCCCGTCGCGAAGGATCCCGGAGTCCTCGGCGATGACCACGCGCAGGCCGGTCATATCCGCACCGGGAGTTCCAGGGTGACAAGCGTCGGCCCGCCGTGTGGGCTGTCGATCCGCATCGTGCCGTCCACGGTACGGGCCCGGTCGCGCAGCCCGGCCAGCCCGCCGCCGGGCAGCGCGTGAGTCGTCGAACCGAGCGTGGCACCGCCGCCGCCGTCGTCTCCGACCTGCACCCGCAGCAGACCGTCGTGTTGACGTACCTCGACGGTGGCCCCCTGGGCCGTGGCGTGTTTCGCGACGTTGGTGAGCAGCTCGGCGACGCAGTAGTAGACGATCGTCTCGACGGCTGGTGATGGCCGGTCGCGCACCTCGACCCGCAACTGGACGGGTACGGCGCCCCGCGCCACGAGGGTGCCCAGCGCCGCCTCCAGACCGTTGTCGAGCATCGGTGGATGGATGCCCCGGGTCAGGTCACGAAGGTCGGTGATTGCGATTTTCGCGTCCCGGTGGGCGGTCTCCACGAGCGCCCTGGCCTCCGGCGCAGCGTCAACGGAGAGCTTCTCCTTGGCCAGACCGAGTTTCATGGCCAGGGCGACCAGTTGTGCCTGGGTGCCGTCGTGCAGGTCGCGCTCGATGCGGCGCAGCAGCGCGGCGGCGTCGTCCACGGCCAGCGCACGGGCCTCTTCGAGGTCGTCGACCCGCTCGTCGAGGCTGGTCGGGCCGAGCAGGCCACGGATCAGCAGCCCGTCCAGGAGCAGGATCAGACTCAGCAGCCCACGGCCGACGAGAAGCATCCCGGCACCGATCGCCGCCAGCAGGAACGACTTCGGCCAGGTGTCGAAGAAGAAGTCCCCGAGTTGCAGGGCGACCCGGTGCGACCACCAGAGCGGATGGCTGAGCAGGAACAACGGGTAGCAGAGGAAGGCCGCGATCACCGCCGTCGCGACCACTGTCACCGGCAGCTTCACGATCAGGTACGCCAGTGCCCGCCAACCCGTGGCGTCACCGAGGCCGCTGCGCACGTACCCCACTGGACCGGGTCGTCGTCGGACCGGACGGGGGCCCGCGACCCGCAGCCCCAGCGTGGCCCGGGCCAACACGCGGTGCAGCCAGCCCCAACCGCGCGCGCCGAGGACGCCGGAGGACAGCAGCGGCAGGCCGAGCAGCGTCAGCGCGAGCGTGCCGCCGACAACCACCGTGAGGAGGGCGTACGCGAAGCCGACGACCGCCAGCGGCAGGCTGGCCAGCACGTAGCCGACCTGGTTGCGGAGCTGCCGGAGACTCGTCACCTGATCCTCCCGACCGTGCCGGACGACACCGTCCCGGCAGCGAGTGTTCCGGCTCAGCATGCCCGGGTGCGGGCCGTCCGCCCAGCCGGGAGACCCGCCGCGATCCGTCGGGTTAACCCCACCGGATCGGCGGGAGAGCCGCATGTCGCTGCGCCCCGCCCGCCGGCAGGGTCGACGGGAACAACAGTTTCGTCGATTGGAGCAATCATGTCGCGTCTGCTCTGGGCCGTGCTGGTGTCGGCCGGCACGTTGGTCGCCACCCTCGCCGTCCCAGCCCTGCCAGCACGTGCCGAGCATTCCGGGCCGGAACGCCGCGCGCTGGCCGCCGCGCTCGATCAACTGGTCGCGGACGGCTTCCCCGCCGCGGTGGCCTACGGCCGGGTGGACGACCGACGGTGGCAGGTGGCGGCGGGAGTCGCCGATCGGAATACCGGGGCTCGGGCCCGACCGGACGACCGGTTTCGGATCGCCAGCAACACCAAGGCCTTCGTGTCGACGGTGCTGCTGCAACTGGTGGGTGAGGGCCGGCTGACCCTCGACGACCCGGTCGAGCGCTGGCTGCCGGGGGTCGTCCGGGGTAACGGCAACGACGGTTCGACGATCACGGTCCGGCAGTTGCTCAACCACACCAGCGGCATCTGGGACCCGACCGGGCAACGGAGCTTCTGGGCCCCCTACCTCGACGAGCACGACTGGGATCGGGTGATCCCGCCCCGCACGGTGATCGCCGCGGCGATGGCACACCGGCCGGACTTCGCCCCCGGCACCTCGTGGGGCTACTCGAACACCAACTATCTGCTGGCTGGCCTGGTGATCGAGGCGGTCACCGGCCGGGGCGCGGCGAACGAGGTACGGCGGAGGATCATCGGGCCGCTTGGCCTGAGTCAGACCTCTTTCCCGGTCATCGACCCGGAGATCCATGGCCGGCACCTGCACGGCTACGACCTGACCGGCCGGGATGTGACCACGTTCAGCCCGTCGTACGACTGGACCGCCGGGGCGATGATCTCGACGACGGCTGACCTGGCGCGGTTTCATCGGGCGCTGTTCGGCGGGCGGCTGCTCGCGCCGGCTCAGCAGCGGGAGTTGGAGACCGTGGTGCCGATGGACGACTCGCCGGCCGGGTACGGGTACGGCCTGGGCGTGCAGCGGATGACTGTGCCGTGCCCGACCGGCCCCACGCCGGTGTGGATGACCGACGGCGGCGGGCCGGGCTTCACCAGCATCGCGGTGACCAGCCCGGACGACTCCCGGCAGCTCGTCCTCGCCGGCAACGTCTACGACATCGACCGGGACGTCCGGGGGCAGGTTCCGGTGCCGGCGAGCGGGGGTGCGCTGGCCGCCCTGCAGTCGGTTCTCTGCGCCGACGACGTGCGCTGAGTCCGGCGGACCGCAGGGCGACGGCCAATCGGTTCCGCCCTGCGGTCCCCAAAACGGACCATAAGCTAATAAAGTGGACAAAGAATCGCAGGGCACGGCCCGCGACTGGGCGCCTCGCAGCATCGGACTGCTCATCGGCACTCTCGTGCTGGCCACGGCGTTCATCGCGGCCTACGTCGGCGCGTTGCACCAGCCCACACCCCGCGACCTGCCGATCGGCGTCGCCTCCGGCGACCAACGCGCCCGGACGACGCTCGACGCCGTGCGCGGCCAGACCACAATCCTCAAACCCATCGAGTACGACGACCCGAGCGCCGCCGAGCACGGGCTGCTCAGCCGAGCGGTGTACGCCGTGCTCAGCACCGGACCCGACAACGGTCTGCTCCTCACCGTGGCGAGCGCCTCCGGCCCCTCCGCCACCAGCGCGATCAAGGAGGTCCTCGGCACCGCCACCAGCCGCACCGGCACCCCGCTACAGATCGTCGACAAGGTGCCGGTCCCCTCGGCCGACCCGCGCGGGGTGGTGCCCTTCTACCTGAACGTCGGGTACGTGCTCGGCGGCTACCTCGCCTCGACAGTGCTGGGGATATCCGCCGGCACCACCCCGCGTACGGCGCGCCGGGCCGGACTGCGCATCGCCTCCCTGGCGGTGTACAGCGTGCTGCTCGGCATCGCCGGCGCGGTCGTGGTCGGACCCGTCCTGGACATCTGGCACCACGACGTGCCGACGATCGCCGCCATCGGCGCGCTCGCCGTCTTCGCCGCCGCCATGTTCGCCAGCGCCATTCAGGGCTGGCTCGGCGTCGCGGGCACCGCGCTGGTCATCCTGCTGCTGGTGGTGCTCGGCAACCCGGGCTCCGGCGGCATCTACGCGCCCGAGTTCCTGCCCGGGGTGCTGCGCGGTATGCACCGCTGGAACATCCCCGGGCTCGCCAACGACCTGACCAAGGCCGCCGTGTACTTCGACTGGCGATCGGCCGGCTGGCCGGCTTCCGCCCTCGGAATCTGGACGGTGCTCGGCGGGCTCGGACTGGTCAGCGCGAGCCTGGTCCGGGGTCGCCGGGCCGCCTCCTCCGGCTCTGGAACGACCCGCTCCGGCCCCTCGCCGGACCGCGACGGTGGTTGAGATCACCCCGGAAAACAGCCTCCCGAGGGCAGTGGATCACCAGGGGGCCCTCCAGACATCCTCTGCGCGCGGATACCATCCAGTAAGTCGGACAGCGCTGTCCTTCGTATCCACGTAAGGGAGCGCATCGTGACCGACCAGCACGACCATGACGGCCCGGACGCCGCACTGCGCGCCGACATTCGCCGACTCGGCACCCTGCTCGGCCAGACCCTGGCCCGCCAGGAGGGTCGCCCGCTGCTCGACCTCGTCGAGGAGATCCGCGCCCAGGTTCGCTCCGACGCCCCCGCTGCCGCCCAGCGCCTCGGCGGGCTCGACGTGACCACCGGCACCAAGTTGGCTCGCGCCTTCTCCACCTACTTCCACCTGGCCAACATCACCGAGCAGGTGCACCGTGCGCGGGACCTGCGCCGCCGCCGCGCGGTGCAGGGCGGCTGGCTGGACCAGGCCGCCAAGATGATCGCCGAGCGCGGGGTGCCGGCCGAGGAGATCGCCAACGCGGCGCGCCGGCTGGCGGTGCGACCGGTCTTCACCGCGCACCCGACCGAGGCAGCCCGGCGCTCGATCCTGTCCAAGCTTCGGGCGATCGCCGACGAGTTGGACACCGAGACCGCCAACGCGATCCTCTACGGCGCCAGCGACGAGGGCCCGGCCAACCGCCGGCTGGCCGAGTTGTTGGACCTGATGTGGCAGACCGACGAGCTGCGGCTCGACCGGCCGGACCCGACCGACGAGGCCCGCAACGCCATCTACTACCTGCGCGACCTGTACGCCGAGGCCGCCCCGCAGGTGCTCGACGACCTGGCCGACACGTTGCGCACGCTCGGTGTGGAGACCTCACCGACGGCCCGGCCGCTGAGCTTCGGCACCTGGATCGGCGGCGACCGCGACGGCAACCCGTTCGTCACCCCGGCGGTCACCCGCGAGGTGCTGACCATTCAGCACGAGCACGGCATCGCGGCAACCGAGAAGGCGATGGACCACCTGATCAACGAGGTCTCGGTGTCGCGCCGGCTGCGTGGGGTGTCCCTGGACCTCTCCGCCAGCCTCGCCGCCGACCTTGACGCGCTGCCCGAGGTGGCGCAACGCTTCCGCCGGGTCAACGCGGAGGAGCCGTACCGGCTCAAGGCGCGCTGCGTGAAGGCGAAGCTCGCCAACACCCGGCTGAGGTTGCGCCAGGGCACCGCGCACGTACCGGGCCGGGACTACCGGGGCTCCGCCGAGCTGATCGCCGACCTGGACCTGCTGCGCGCCTCGCTGGCCCGCAACTCCGGGCAGCTCACCGCGGTCGGCCGGCTGGCCTCCACCATCCGTACGGTCTCCGCGTTCGGCCTGCACCTGGCCACCATGGACGTCCGGGAGCACGCCGAGGCGCACCACGCGGTGCTCGCGCAGCTCTACGAGGCGGTCGGCGAGGTCTCCGACTACCCGGCGTTGACCCGGCTGGAACGCACCAAGCTGCTCGCCGACGAGCTGACCGGTCGCCGTCCGCTGTCGACAGCGGACACCTCGCTGTCCGAGCCGACCCGCAAGACGTTCGACGTGTTCAGCACCATCCGGGAGGCGCAGGACCGGTTCGGCGCCGAGGTGATCGAGTCGTACATCATCTCGATGACCCTGGGTGTCGACGACGTGCTGGCCGCCGTGGTGCTGGCCCGCGAGGCCGGCCTGGTGGACGTGCACAGCGGGCGGGCCCGGGTCGGGTTCGTGCCGCTCCTGGAGACCCCGGCCGAGCTGAACTCCGGCGGCGAACTCCTCGACGAGCTGCTGTCGCTGCCCGCGTACCGGGCGCTGGTGACGGCCCGGGGTGACGTGCAGGAGGTCATGCTCGGCTACTCCGACTCGAACAAGGAAGCAGGAATCACCACCAGCCAGTGGTCGATCCACCGGGCGCAGCGCGCGCTGCGCGACGTGGCCGCCCGGCACGGTGTGCACCTGCGGCTCTTCCACGGTCGGGGCGGCACTGTCGGGCGCGGTGGCGGGCCGACGCACGAGGCGATCCTGGCGCAGCCGTACGGCACCATGGACGGCGCGATCAAGGTGACCGAGCAGGGCGAGGTGATCTCCGACAAGTACACCCTGCCCTCGCTGGCCCGGGAGAACCTGGAGCTCACCCTCGCCGCGGTGCTCCAGGCGACCCTGCTGCACACCGCGCCCCGGCAGCCGGCCGAGATGTTGGAGCGCTGGGACGCGACGATGGACGTGGTCTCCGAGTCGGCGTTCCGGTCCTACCGTTCGCTCGTCGAGGACCCGGACCTGCCCGCGTACTTCTGGGCGTCCACCCCCACCGAGCTGCTCGGCGCGCTGAACATCGGCTCCCGGCCGGCGAAGCGCCCGAACACCGGCGCCGGGCTCTCCGGGCTGCGGGCCATCCCGTGGGTGTTCGGCTGGACGCAGACCCGGCAGATCGTGCCGGGCTGGTTCGGCGTCGGCTCCGGGCTGGCCGCCGCCCGCGAGGCCGGTCTCGCCGACGTCCTGGCCGAGATGCACCGCAACTGGCACTTCTTCCGCACGTTCCTGTCGAACGTCGAGATGATGTTGACCAAGACCGACCTGAGCATCGCCCGCCGGTACGTCGAGACGCTGGTGCCGAAGAAGCTGCACCCGATCTTCGAGCAGATCGAGCAGGAGTACGAGCTGACCAAGCGGGAGGTGCTGGCGGTGACCGCCTCACCGGCCCTGCTGGAGAACTCGCCGGTGCTCCAGCGGACGCTGGCCGTCCGCGACACCTACCTGGAGCCGCTGCACCATCTCCAGGTGGCGCTGCTGCGGCAGTACCGGGAGTCGGGGGCCGCCGGGCGAGCGATAGCCACCGCACCGGGCGGCCGACGCGCACCGAGCGACGGCACCGCCCTGGAAAGGGCGCTGCTCACGACTGTGAACGGCATCGCCGCCGGGATGCGCAACACCGGCTGATCGACTGGTACGAAAAACGGGCCCCGGTCGCTGCGACCGGGGCCCGTTCCCGTAGGAATGAACGACGGTCAGAAGTCGCCGCCCCCGAAATCGCCGCCGCCGAAGTCGCCGCCGCCGAAGCCACCACCGCCGAAGTCCCCACCGGCGTAGTCGCCACCACCGACGTCCCCACCCTGGTCGCCACCGCCGAAGTCGCCGCCCTGGTCGCCGCCGTCGCCGCCCTGGTCGACACCGTCACCGAAGCCCTCCTGGTAACCGGCGTCGTAGCCGTACCCCGGGTCGGCGAAGGCGGGCGAGAAGAGCGCGTCGGCGATCAGGATGCCGCCGAGCACACCAGCACCGGCACCCAACGCCGTCTTCCACCAGGGCGTCGAATACCAGCCGGCGGGCACCGGTCGACCCTGATAACGCCCACCGGGGTAGTAGTAGGGCGTTTCCCGGCCGGGCTGCGGCCCGGCCCGGAAGGTCTGCCCCTGCACATCGACCTCGCGCTCCTTGGTGAGCTGCCCCACACCGCGGGCGGCGGCCAGTGTCGGCACCTCGGGGCCCGGATCGATGCCCAGCGCCGTACGTGCCGCCCGGATGTACGCCAAACCCTCCAGCGCGGTCTCCCGGGCCAGCCCGAACTGGTGCGGCGTGGACGCCTGCTCCAGCTGGGAGCCCGCCGCGTTGTACCGCTCACCAGCGTCGGCCAGCGCCTGTCGTACCGCTGGGTCGTCGCCCTGCAGGTTCATCAACTGGCCGCCGAGACGCTCGTACCACCGCTGCGCCTCCGCGCGGGCGTCGCCGAGCTCGGTGCGCCGACGGGCACCGGCCTGAGCGCGGACGAGCGCGGCGACGCCCAGCGCGCCGACCAGCACAACGGCGAGGCAGAGCACAAGTTCCATGTCATCGAACGTACCCCCGGGTCGCACGTCGTATCCGTCTGGCAAGCTCCGGTGATGGACGTCTCGACACTGCTCCTGGTGATCGTGTGCCTCGGTGCCGGCGGGGCGGTGGGCTGGCTCGCGGCCCGGTCCCGGTCGGCGGCCGACATCGCCCGCCTGGATGCCACACTGGCCGCCACCCGGGAGGGTGAGGGTCGGCTGGAGCAGTCCATGCGGGCGTTGAGCTACGAGGCCACCGCACAGTCCCAGGAGGCGGTGGCCCGGGCGGTCGCGCCGCTGCACGACACCCTGCGCCGCTACGAGCAGCGGGTGGCCGAGCTGGAGCACGACCGCGTCGACGCGTACGCCGAGCTGCGTGAGCAGGTCCGCTCGATGACCGCAGTCTCCGGTGAGCTGCGCACCGAGACCAAGCAGTTGGTGGCGGCGCTGCGCGCACCGCAGGTGCGGGGCCGCTGGGGCGAGCACCAGTTGCGCCGGATCGTCGAGGCTGCCGGCATGTTGGAGCACTGCGACTTCTCCGAGCAGGTCACCGCCGCCACCGACCAGCAGGTCGTCCGACCGGATCTGGTGGTCCGTCTGCACGGTGGTCGCTCGGTGGTGGTGGACGCCAAGGCTCCGTTCGATGCGTACCTGACAGCCATGGAGGCCCGCGACGAGCGCGGCCGGGACACCCACCTCGACGCGCACGCGCGGCACCTGCGGGGGCACGTCGACGCCCTGGCCGCCAAGTCGTACTGGTCGGCGTTCGACAACTCACCCGAGTTCGTGGTGCTGTTCGTCCCGGCCGACCCGTTCCTCGACGTCGCGCTCCAGCGGGACCCGACGCTGCTGGAGCACGCCTTCACCCGCAACGTGGTGCTCGCCACGCCGGCCACGCTGGTCGCCCTGCTCCGCACTGTGGCCTACTCCTGGCGGCAGGAGGCACTGGCCCGCAACGCGCTCGCCGTGCACACCCTCGCCCGGGAGCTGTACGGCCGGCTCTCCACCCTGGGCGACCATGTGGGCAAGCTCGGGTCCTCGCTGGCCGGTGCGGTGACCGCCTACAACAGGGCGGTCGGCTCGCTGGAGGCCCGGGTCCTGGTCAGCGCCCGCAAGCTCGCCGAGTTGGGCGTCTCCGACGACGAGTTGGCCACCCCGGCGCAGGTCGAGTTGACGCCCCGACAGCCGCAGGCCCCCGAGTTGGCCGATCCGGCCGACGACGAGGTCTCGGCCCGTTAGCCATTTATGTGACAGTGCGTATGCCTGCATATCACGAACTGGTCACAAGGGACTGACCAGTAGTGACAGTGCTTGTCGATACCGCGAAAGATTCTGCTCACCCGAGCGCCCTTCTCTGAAGGGCCCTGTTCTCTGGAGGTAAAGAGAACGTGAGCAGACTCCGAAATTTGAGCCGGCGCACCTCAGCCGCGCTCTTCGCGTCGGTCCTGGCGGCGAGCGCCGTGACGACCATGGGTGGTGCCGCCACCGCGGCCGCCGCTCCCGCCACCACACCGGACGCTTCCCCGGCCACCGCCGCCGAGACGCTGGGCGCCCACGACGCCAAACTGCTCAGCGAGGCCCGCGCCAAGAAGGCCACGACCGTCACGTTGATCGTCGCCACCGAGAAGGGTGAGGCGGGGGACGTCGCCGACAGCCTCACCAAGCTCGGCGGCACTGTCAGCCAGCGGCAGGACCGGGTCGGCTTCGTGCTGGCCAAGGTCCCGACCGACAGTGTCCTCAAGGCGGCGCGACTGCCCGGCGTCTCGGCCGTCGACCTGGACGAGGTCATCCAACTGCCGGACCCGGCCCCGGAGCGCACCGCCACCGGCACCGCCGGCGCGCGGCAGGCCACCGTCGGGGCGCCGGGAGAGACCACCCCGGCCGACAACGCCTACATGCCGACGAACGAGACCGGCGCTGTGGCGTTCACCGCGGCCCACCCCGAGTGGGACGGCCGGGGCGTCACGATCGGCATCATGGACTCCGGTGTGGACCTCGCCCACCCGGCGTTGCAGCAGACCACCACGGGCGAGCGCAAGATCGTCGATTGGGTCACCGCCACCGATCCGCTGGAGGACGGCTCGTGGCGGCGGATGCAGGCCGAGGTCGCAGGCCCGTCGTTCACCATCGCCGGCGGCACCTGGACGGCACCGGCCGGCACGTACCGCTTCAACCTGTTCAGCGAGTCGGTCACCGCCGCGAGCGACGCCCGGGGTGACGTCAACCGCGACGGCGACACGACCGACACCTGGGGTGTGCTCTTCGACCCGGCCACCAACAACATCCGGGTTGACGCCAACCAGAACCTCAACTTCACCGACGACCCGGTCATGCGGCCGTACAAGGAAAAGTACGACATCGGCTACTTCGGTACCGACAACCCGGCGACCCCGGTCGCCGAACGGCAGCCGTTCGTCGTCGAGTTCCGCAAGAACGTCAACACCACGCCGATCGGGCTGCCGGGCACCTACGACTACGTCAGCATCGGCATCGTCGAGAGCACCCACGGCACCCACGTCGCCGGCATCACCGCCGCCAACGACATGCTCGGCAACGGAGCCTTCGACGGCGCCGCGCCAGGTGCCAAGCTGGTCTCCGCCCGCGCCTGCTCCTGGGGCGGCGGCTGCAGCGCGGCGGCCCTCACCACCGGCATGATCGACCTGGTGGCCAACCGTGGCGTCGACATCGTCAACATGTCGATCGGTGGCCTTCCCGGCCTGAACGACGGCAACAACGCGCGGACGAACCTCTACAACGAACTGATCGAGACGTACGGCGTGCAGTTGGTCATCTCGGCCGGCAACTCCGGCCCGGGTCTCAACACCGTCGGCGACCCGTCGGTGGCCAGCAACGTGATCAGCGTTGCCGCCAACATCAGCAAGGACACCTGGCTGGCCAACTACGGCTCGGTCGTCAAGAAGAAGAACGCCCTGTTCAACTTCTCCTCCCGTGGCCCGCGCGAGGACGGCGGCTTCAAGCCGAACATCGCCGCCCCCGGCTCGGCCATCTCCACCGCACCGACCTGGCAGCTCGGCGCCCCGGTCCCCGAGGCCGGATACGCGCTGCCCCCGGGCTACGCGATGCTGAACGGCACCTCGATGGCGTCTCCGCAGACCGCCGGCGCCGGCGCGTTGCTGCTGTCGGCCGCCAAGGCCACCGACCGGGGCGTCAGCCCGGCGGCGTTGCGGCGGGCGCTGTTCACCTCCGCCAAGCCGATCGCTGACGTGCCGACGTACGCGCAGGGCTACGGCATGGTCAACGTTCCGGGCGCCTGGCAGTTGCTGCGCCAGGGCGTCGAAGCCCGGTCGTACGTCTCCGACGCGCCGGTCTGCAGCCCTCTGGCCGAGCAGCTGACCATCTGGAACGGTGTGAAGTTCGTGCCGAACCCGGGTCGGGGCACCGGCGTCTACAACCGCTGCACCTCGTCCGAGGGTGGCCACAAGGTCGGCCAGAGCAAGACGTACCCGGTCAAGCTCACCCGCACCAGCGGCCCGACCGGCACCATCAAGCACAACATCACGCTCCAGGGCAACGACGGCACCTTCAAGGCACCGAAGACCGTCGCGTTGCCGCTCAACAAGGCCGTCACCATCAGCGTCACCGCCAAGCCGGCCAGCGAGGGCGCGCACGGCGCGATCGTGCGGATCGACGACCCGGCCACCAACGTTGTCGACTTCGAGGTGTCCACAGTGGTGGTGGCCTCGAACGACGTGAAGAAGCCCAACTTCTCGTACACCAACGAGGGCTCGGTCGACCGCAACGGCTTCACGTCGTACTTCGTCACGGTGCCCGAGGGCGCCAAGGCCCTCCAGGTGAACCTCTCCGGGATCGCGACGGGTTCGCAGACCCGGTTCATCGCCATCAACCCGTTGGGTGTGCCGGTGGAGGCCACCACCAGCACCGTCTGCTACACCAACTTCTCCGACGTCAACGTCTGCAAGCCGCAGGAGCGTGACTACCAGAACCCGCTTCCCGGGGTCTGGGAGATCGAGGTGGAGTCGCGGCGGACGTCCCCGGCGCTGAACAACCCGTTCAAGCTCCAGGCGCGGGTGCAGGGCCTGACTGTCGAGCCAGCCCTGGTCGAGCTGCCCAGTGTCGAGGCCGGCGAGCCGACCCCGGTGAGCTGGAAGGTCACCAACGCCTTCGGTCCGGTCTCGGTCAGCGGCCGCAGTGGCGCGCTGACCGGTGTGCGGACCGAGCGTCCGACCATCACCGAGGGCGGTCCCAACCAGGAGTGGACAGTCGAGATCCCGGCGGGTACGTCGACGTTCACCGCCCGGATCGGCAACCCCGCCAACGCGGGCGCCGACCTGGACCTGTTCGTCTACCGGGGTACCACCGAGGTCGGTCGGGCCGCGGACGGCGACTCGGAGGAGGCGGTCACGCTGACGAACCCGGCCGCCGGCACCTACCGCGTCGTGGTGGAGCCGTACGGTGTTGACGGGCCGGGCACCAGCACCGCCTACGACTACTACGACGCGTTCGCGTCGGCGTCGCTGGGCACGATCACCGCTCCGGCCGTCGCGGTGCCGCTGATGCACGGCGAGTCGGCCACCATCACCGGCACTGTGACGGCGGTGGCCGTTCCGGCCGACGGGCGTCAGCTCTCCGGTGAACTGGCGATCGTCACCAGCGAGGGTGCGATCGTGGGTCGCGGCAACGTGTCCATCGGTGCCGTGAACTGATCCGTCCGTAACGCCAGCGGAAGCCCGTCCCCAGGTCCGGGGGCGGGCTTCCGCGCGTGAGGGGGGCGAAGGGTCAGGACCGGTGGGCGGCCGTCACGACGAACGGGGTGCCCTGCTGGCAGGTGGTCATCATGCCGGGCTCCACCCGACCGGTGACCTCGACCCGGGCGCCCGGCGTCAGCACCTCACGCGGGCCGCCGAGCAGCAGGTAACCGTCGAGCAGTACGCAGCCGGGCTCCACACCGCCCTGCACGGTGCCGCTCAGTGTGGTGGCCCCGACGCCCGGCGGAGTGCTCGGGCCACCCGGTTTCGGAGTTTTCAGCCCGGGCGGCACGGACCGGGTGACGGTCTCTGGCGAGGGCGTCGGGTCGGGCGTGGGCTGGCTGGTCACCGGCTGCGCTCCCGTCGGTGTCGCTGTGGGTGTGCCGCCCCCGACACCCTGGCCGCCGCAGGCGCTCAGCGCCACGCAGACGGCCAGCGCGGGGACGGCGAGCCGAAGAGTCCTCATGCCGAATCTGACGTACGCCGACCCGAGTTCGTTCCCGCGCTTCAGCCGCGCGCCGCCGCGGCCTTCATGTCCCGCCTCAGCTCCTGCGGAAGCGAGAACGTGAGCCGCTCGTTGGCGGTGGTGATCTCCTCGACGTCGGCGAAGCCGCGGGCGGCGAGGTGGACCAGCACCTCCTGGACCAGGTCGTCCGGGACGCTCGCGCCCGAGGTCAGGCCGACCGTGGTGGCCCCCTCCAGCCAGGCGTCGTCGATCTCGTGCGCGAAGTCGACCAGGTGACCAGCGCGGGCGCCGGCGTCCAGGGCGACCTCGACCAGGCGCACCGAGTTGGAGGAGTTCGTCGAGCCGACCACGATCACCACGTCACAGTCGGCGGCGATCTCCTTGACCACGTGCTGCCGGTTGGAGGTGGCGTAGCAGATGTCGTCGCTGGGCGGGGACTGCAACAGCGGCAGCCGCTGCTTGAGGCGGGCCACCGTCTCCAGCGTCTCGTCGACAGAGAGCGTGGTCTGGGAGAGCCAGACCACCTTCTCCGGATCACGTACGGTGATCTTGTCGGCGCCGTCCGGACCGTCCACCAGTTGGATGTGCGCGGGGGCCTCACCGGCGGTGCCGACGACCTCTTCGTGCCCCTCGTGGCCGATGAGCAGGATGTCGTAGTCCTCGGCCGCGAAGCGCCGTGCCTCGTGGTGCACCTTGGTGACCAGCGGGCAGGTCGCGTCGATCGCCTTCAGCGAACGCGCCTTGGCCTGCTCGTGGACCTCCGGCGCCACACCGTGCGCGGAGAAGACGACTGTGGCGCCCTCCGGCACCTCCTCGTTCTCCTCCACGAAGATGGCGCCCTGGGCCTCCAGGGTCTGCACCACGTGCTTGTTGTGCACGATCTGCTTGCGCACGTAGATCGGGGCGCCGTAGAGCTTCAGCGCCTCCTCCACGGTCTGCACCGCGCGGTCGACACCCGCGCAGTAGCCGCGGGGCTTGGCCAGGAGCACGCGCTTGCCGGTCCGGTGAGTCGCCTGAGCCTCAGTCACCACCCCATCGTACGTGCCACCCCTCCACCCGCCACCGGGCCGCAACCCACCCCCAACCCCACCCCCAACCCCGGGTGATCAAGAGGTTTGCGTCAGAAACGCGCCCAGCGCCGACGCAAACCTCTTGATCACCGGGGAGGTCCGTAGGGTGGGCGGGTGAGCGAGGGTGGGCGGGTGGGAAGCGGCGGAAGCGGCGGAAGCGGCGGGGGCAGCGGCGGCGGGGCCAGCAGCGCTGACGAGCCTTGGCCGGTACGGGTGGTCAGCCAGAAGGTGGGGGCGTGGATCGCCAAGCTGGGCTGGGTGTGGGTGGACGGGCAGGTGGCGCAGATCAGCCGCCGTCCGGGAGCCAGCACCGTCTTCCTCACCCTGCGTGACCCGTCGGCCGACCTGAGCCTGACCGTCACCACCAACCGGGACGTCCTGGACTCCGGCGCGCCGGAGCTGCGCGAGGGCGCACGTGTGGTGCTGCACGCCAAGCCCGAGTTCTACGCCGCCCGGGGCACGCTGAGCCTGCGGGCCGACGAGATTCGCCAGGTGGGGCTCGGGGAACTGCTGGCCCGGCTGGAGAAGCTCAAGAAGCTGCTCGCCGCCGAGGGGCTCTTCGACCGCGCGCGCAAGCGTCGACTGCCGTTCCTGCCCGGCCGGATCGGGCTCATCACCGGTCGCGCGTCGGCGGCGGAGCGGGACGTGCTGACGAACGCCCGACGTCGTTGGCCGGCGGTGGAGTTCCGGACTGTCAACGTGGCAGTGCAGGGCCCGTCCGCGGTGCCACAGATCGTCGACGCGCTCAAGGTGCTGGACGCCGACCTGAGCATCGACGTGATCATCATCGCGCGAGGTGGCGGCGGCATCGAGGACCTGCTCCCCTTCTCCGACGAGGCGCTCTGCCGCGCGGTGTTCGGCTGTCGTACGCCGGTGGTCAGCGCGATCGGCCACGAGACGGACGCGCCCTTGATCGACTATGTCGCCGACGTCCGCGCCTCCACCCCGACCGACGCGGCGAAGCGGGTCGTCCCCGACCTCACCGAGGAGGTACGCCTCATCGGTCAGGCCCGGCACCGCCTCGAACGGGCGGTGCGCAACCTGGTCGACCGGGAGACGCACCGGCTCGACGGGCTGCGTTCCCGGCCGGTGCTGGCCCGGCCCCAGGTGATGGTGGAGCATCGGGCGACCGAGCTGACCGCGTTGCGTCAGCGGGCCGGCCGCTGCCTGGAGCACCGGCTCGGGGCCGCCGAGGATGACCTGCGGCACACCCTCGCGCGGCTGCGCGCCCTCTCCCCCGCCGCCACCCTCGACAGGGGGTACGCGATCGTGCAGCGCGCGGACGGCCATGTGGTCCGCGCGGCGGCGGAGGTCGGCAAGGGCGACCCGCTGCGGGTACGACTGGCCGACGGCGAACTGGCCGCCACCGTCGATGGCTGAGTGGCGACGAGGCGCGGTGGGGAGTGGTGTGCTGAGATGAACGCGATGACTGATGACACGAAGGCCGGGCCGGACGAGCGGCTCAGTTACGAGCAGGCCCGCGCCGAGCTGGCCTCGGTGGTGGAGCGCCTGGAGGCCGGCGGCACGTCGCTGGAGGAGTCGCTGGCGCTCTGGGAGCGCGGCGAGGCGCTGGCGGTGATCTGTCAACGCTGGCTGGATGGTGCGCGGGCGCGGATCGACGCCGCCCGGCAGGAGCCCGCTTCCTGACCAACCGCCGGTGGGGCGGCCGGAGCCGCCCCACCTCGGTACGTCAGTTGAACAGGCTGTACAGCTCGGCCGGTGCCTCGACGACCTGGGCCGCCGGCGGCTTCTGCGCGGCGGTGGCGGCGCCGTAGTCGGAGTAGGTCATCTTGATCTCCTGGGCGGCGGTCTGCCCGGCGGCCGGCAACTGGAGCACCAACTCGCTGAGCCGGCCCTGCGGGTCGACCTTCGCGGTGAACGGGACGGTCTTCGCCTGGGTGCCCAGCGCGGCGATAGTGGCGGCGTTCAACGAGCCCGCCTCGGCGGCCTTGGTGACGTCGATGGTGCCGGCGTACGCGCCGGTGCCGGTGCTGCGGACCTCGGTGATGCCCTGGGTGAGCACCGCGCTACCGGCCGGGTCGACCTTCTCGAAGTCGAAGCCGAGGTTGCGGTTGCCCTTGATCCGGTTCTGGTCCAGGTGCTGGTACTTGCCGAGGTTGAGCTGCTTGATGGCGGGCAGGCTGTCGGCGGTGGGGCCGGTCAGCTCCAGCTTGACCCAACTGTCCGGCTTGAAGTGGACCACGTCGAGCTTCATCGCCAGGTCGGACGACGGGCCACCGATCGCGATCTTCATCGCCGCGCTCTGGCTCGGCTGGTGCACGAGCCCCTCCGCCGTCGAGCCGGCGCCGGCAAGGGTGAACCGGAAGTTCCCGTTGCTGATCTCCTTGGTGGAGTCGAGCAGGGCCTGCTTGGCGTCACCCGCCACCGGGGCACCGGACGGGCTCGCCGTGCCGGACGCACTCACAGTCGGGGACGGAGTCGATCCGGCGGTGCCGGTTCCGCTGGCGCAGGCGGCCAGTGCGGGCGTGATCAGAGCGGCGGCTACCAGGCCGGCGCCGAGTCGTCGAACAGTCATACGTGTCTCCCAAGGGGGTCACCCGACGACCTGGGCGGCGCCGGAAACCGGGCGACGCAGCAGCACCGTCGGCTGCGTCGCGCGACCCGGGCCGAGCAGCGCGCCCGGATCACCCCCTCTTTGTTCCCTGTCGACCGGTCGGACAATCACCCTTCGGGCCTGTTGCCCAGATTCGACGCCGGCGGGCCACCCCACCGGGTCCGGTCAGCGCAGCGAGCCGGCCAGTTCGCGGAGTTCGTTGTCCCGGGCGTCGCCGACGACGATCACCGTGCGGGTCGGCTCCAGCAGGACCAGCGCCTGCTGGTTCCCCCGGGCCGTGTAGAGCTGCCAGGCGCGCCCGGCCAGCTCGGTGGGGCCCTGCGGCTGGCTCTGACTGGTCAGCTCGGCAGGGAGCAGACGGTCCGCCGGGACGCTGCTCTGCAGCAGTTGGACGCCCCGCCCCTCCGGCGTGAGGTAGCCGAGTCGCAGGTTCACACCGCCCTCGACGGCCTGGTAGCGGGCGCTGACCGTCTTCCAGTCGGCGCCGAGCCCCTGCGGCTGGCTCACCGGAAAGACGTTCGCCGAACGTGCCTGCTCGATGGCGGGCGCCGGATCGACTGTGGTGGCCTGGTCGCCGCCGAGGAATCCCCGGTAGAACGCCAGCAGCAGCGCGATCGGGACGAGCAGCACCAGCAGCGAGATCGCCATGTCCTTCGGCGACCGCTCGGACTTGCCGGACACCGCCGGCGGCGGTGGGGTCGGGTCGGTCGCGGCGGGCTCACCACCGCGGCCGGCGGGGACGTCGGCCGGCGGCTGACCGTCGGGCGGCGTGCTGTCGGCGGGTACGCGGTCGGCTGGCTGTGCGGGTTCCACCCCACTATCTTCGCAGCCGCCCGACCGGCGGTATCCGGGCCATCACCGCCCCGCGCCGACGCCCGGTCGGCCATCGTGTGAGGATCAGCGACAAAGCCGGCAGTGGGGGCCTCCCCGCCGCCGGCCGTCCCCGCACCGTCGCGAGGAGGAGTAGCCGTCATGACGAACACCAGGACGCGGATCCCGCAGGATCTCGACCGAAACCTTGCCCTCGACCTGGTCCGGGTCACCGAGGCTGCGGCGATGGCCGCCGGCCGGTGGGTCGGTCGGGGCGACAAGGAGGGCGGCGACGGGGCCGCTGTCGACGCGATGCGCAAGCTGATCAACTCGATCCAGATGCGCGGTGTGGTGGTGATCGGCGAGGGCGAGAAGGACAACGCCCCGATGCTCTTCAACGGCGAACACGTCGGCGACGGCACGGGCCCGGAGGTGGACGTCGCCGTCGACCCGGTGGACGGCACCACACTCATGAGCAAGGGCATGCCGAACGCGGTGGCGGTGCTCGCCGTCTCCGAGCGCGGTGCGATGTTCGACCCGAGCGCCGTGTTCTACATGGAGAAGCTCGCCGTCGGGCCGGCGTACGCCGACGTGATCGACATCAACGCCGGTGTGGCGGAGAACCTGCGCCGGATCGCCAAGGTCAAGGGCACCGACGTCTCCGAGGTGACAGTCTGCGTACTGGACCGGAGCCGTCACGACGACCTGGTCGCGCAGATCCGCCGGACCGGGGCGGGGATCCGGTTCATCTCCGACGGCGACATCGCGGGCTCCATCGCGGCGGCCCGGGGTGAGTCGGACGTCGACGTCCTGATGGGCATCGGCGGCACCCCGGAGGGCATCATCTCCGCGTGCGCGCTGAAGTGCATGGGCGGCGCGATGCAGGCCAAGCTGTGGCCGCGCGACGAGCAGGAGCGGGAGAAGGCGATCGCGGCCGGGCACGACCTGGACCGGGTGCTGGGCACCGACGATCTGGTCACCGGCGACAACTGCTTCTTCGTGGCGACCGGGGTCACCTCGGGCGACCTGCTGCGCGGGGTGCGTTACCGGGCGGGCGGCGCGTACACCCAGTCGATCGTCATGCGCTCGAAGAGCGGCACCATCCGGGTGATCGACTCGTACCACCGGTTGGAGAAGCTGGCGCTCTACTCCGCTGTCGACTTCGACGGTCGTCCGCTGGCCGAGCAGGAGTGACAGCCGCCGACACGGCGACCCCGCAGACCCTGTCGGCCGCCCGCCGGATCACCGGCGTCGCGCTGGCGTCGGCCTCCGGGGTCGCTGTGGCGGTGCAGTCGCGCATCAACGGCGAGCTCGGGGTACGCCTCGACGACGGTTTCGCCGCCGCCGTCGTCTCGTTCGGCATCGGCCTGCTGGTGCTGCTGGTCCTGGTGCCCGCGACCCCCGGTGGTCGGCGAGGGCTGGTCGCGACACGGCGGGCCCTGCGGGCCGGCACGCTGCGGCCTTGGCAGTGCCTCGGCGGGATGTGCGGAGCCTTCCTGGTGGCCACCCAGGGCCTCACCATCGGCACGTTGGGCGTGGCGGTCTTCACCGTGGCGGTGGTCGCCGGTCAGACCGGCAGCAGCCTCGCCGTGGACCGGGCCGGGATCGGGCCGACCGGCCGGCAGCCGATCACCAGGCAGCGGCTGGCCGGAGCGGTGCTCACAGTGCTGGCGGTCGGCCTGGCGGTCGGCGACCGTCTGGGTGACCCGGGTGCGCTGGCGCTGGCTCTGCTACCGCTGCTCGCCGGGGTGGGTATCGCCTGGCAGCAGGCCGTCAACGGCCGGGTCCGCGCGGCGGCCGACAGTGCGTTGACCGCCACGCTCGTCAACTTCGCCGTCGGCACCGTCACCCTGCTCGTCGCGTTCGCGATCGACATCGCCGTACGCGGCTGGCCGGGCGGCCACCTGCCGACCGAACCGTGGCTCTACCTGGGCGGCCCGATCGGCATCGTGTTCATCGCGATCGCCGCCGCGATCGTCCGCTTCACCGGCGTTCTGCTGCTCGGCCTGGCCACCATCGCCGGGCAGATCGTGGGCGCCGTCCTGCTGGACCTGATCCTCCCCACGGCGGCCTCGCACCCGGGTGTGAACACCCTGCTCGGCGCGGCGCTGACAATGGTGGCGGTGCTGATCGCCGCGCTGGCGCCACCCGCCCGCCGACGTGATGTCCGCGTGTGACGGCAGAGGGCCGACCTCGTCAGTGACCGCCGCTCCGCCCTCGATGACGAATGTCAGCCGGCGTCGGAGGAGTGCCCGGGGAAGAGGTGTGCGCTCGGGTCGATGGCGACCGCCGCGTTGTTGACCGCCGTTGCCGCCTCACCGAAGCCGGTGGCGATCAGCCGGACCTTGCCCGGGTACTCGGTGATGTCGCCCGCCGCGAAGACCCGGGGCAGGTTGGTGGCCATCGCGCTGTCGACCAGGATGTGCCGGCGGTCCAGCCGTAGCCCCCACTCGGCGAGCGGGCCCAGGTCGGCGGTGAAGCCGAGGGCGGCCACCACGGTGTCCACCGGCAGCGTCTCGGTAGCGCCGCCGCGCACTGTCACCTCGGCACCGGTTACCGCGCCGTCCCCGAGCAGCCTGGTGACCTCGGCGTTGACCACCACCCGCACCGGCAGGGAGAGCACCCGGGCGACAGTCGAGGCGTGGGCCCGGAACTTCTCCCGGCGGTGCACAAGGGTCACCGACCGGGCCAGCGGTTGCAGCGCCAGCGCCCAGTCGAACGCGGAGTCGCCGCCACCGACGATCAGCACGTCCCGATCGGTCAGCTCGGTCGGCTCGGTCACGAAGTAGACGATCCCCGAGCCGGGGGCGCCGTCGGCGCACGGCAACGGCCGAGGGCTGAAGCTGCCGAGCCCGCCGGTGACCACTATCGCGCCGCACGCGAGCTGCTCGCCACCGGCCAGGCCGAGCACCGGGCGACCGTCGGCGTACGCGAGCTTCTCCGCCCGGGTGCCGAGCAGGTACTGCGGACCGAACGGTGCCGCCTGGGCCACCAGGTTGGCCACCAGGTCGCGGCCCTTGACCGCGGGAAAGCCGGCGACGTCGAGGATCAGCTTCTCCGGGTACATGGCGGTGACCTGACCGCCCGGCTCGGGCAACGCGTCGATCACCGCTACCGACAGCCCCCGGAACCCGGCGTAGTACGCGGCGAAGAGACCGGCCGGACCGGCCCCGATCACGGCGACATCGACCTCGCGCATGGCGTACCGTCGCTTTCCGCTCACGGATCAACGCGTGCTGATCTCGACCGTAAGCGGGCGGTGACGGTCGGGCAAGCACGTCCCAGAGGCGCGCCGGAGAATCGCCTCAGGGCAGGCTGAGCGTGGAGCCCGAGTAGTCCTGGCCGCCCACGGCGGGTCGCCGCCGACGGAACAGGATCGCCGCCACCACCCCGCCGAGCAGGCCGAACAGGTGCCCCTGCCAGGAGATCCGCTCGTCGGTGGGGAGGATGCCGACCAGCTGCCAGCCGTAGAGCAGACCGACAAGGAGGAAGACCGCGAAGTTCCACCAGCTGCGCTCGACGATGCCCCGGGTGAGCAGGATGCCCAGGTAGCCGAAGATGACGCCGCTGGCGCCGACCACCACCGAGTTGGGTGAGCCGGTGAACCACACGCCGAGCCCGCTGACCAGGATGATGACCAGGGTCGACCAGAGGAACCGGCGGGCGCCGGCGGCGAGGACGAAGGTGCCCAGCAGGATCAGCGGGATGCTGTTGCTGTAGAGGTGGTCGAAGCCGTGGTGCAGGAACGGGGAGAAGAAGACCCCGTCGAGCCCGTCGATGCGTTGCGGGATGATGCCGGCGGTGGCGTCCAGGCCGAACTCGAGCCCCTGGTCGACGGCCTCGATGAGAAAGAGGAACGGGACCACCGCGCACATGGCGACGAACGCCCGGCCGAGCGCGGCGTAGAACGCCTCGGTGCCGAACCGGTAGGGGTCGCCGCTTGACGGGTGCAGGGTCACTCCACAACTGCTATCAGCAAAAGCGGCCGACCGCCACTCACGTCCCGTCGGGGTACGCGCGAAGGCGGGGCGAGTGGAGAGCCACCTGCCCCGCCTTCGAGAGCCGTCAGTAGTGGTTGTTGTTCTGGAAGTAGGTCCAGGCGCCGCAGGGCGTCTTGTACCTGCCCTTGATGTAGCCCAACCCCCACTTGATCTGCGTGGCCGGGTTGGTCCGCCAGTCGGACGCGACGGAGCCCATCTTGCTGCCCGGCAGAGACTGCGGGATGCCGTACGCACCGGACGAGGAGTTGTTGGCCTTGTGGTTCCAGCCGCTCTCCTTGGTCCAGAGCTTCTCCAGGCAGGGGAACTCGGCGATGCCGAAACCCGCGCTGATCATCAGGGCGCAGCCAGTCTTGCGGTTGCCGCTGTACTCGGCGCAGGACGCCGGGATCGGCCCGTCGTACGGCTTGGCGGGCGCGTTGGCGGCGGCGCGCTCGCGCTTGCGGGACGCCGCGGCGGCCTCGGCCCGGCGGGCACGCTCGGCGGCTTCCTTGGCGGCCTGCTTCGCCCGCAGCTTGGCCTGGTACTCGGCGGCCCGCTGCTTGGAGAACTGCACCTGGTGGGCGGCCTGCCGCTCGCGCTGGTACGCGAGGTCGGCCCGGTCGACCTCGAGGCTGACCTGCTCGGTCAGACCCTGTTGCTGGGTTTCCCGGTCTTCGCCCAGGTAGAAGCCACCGGCAACGCCCACGGAGAGCAGCGCTACAGCAGCCGTACGGGCGCCCAACCGGCTCCACAGCCGACTCACGAAGTGGTCCCTTCGTCGGGAGCAAGGACGTGGCGCGGCGCAGACCACAGGTGGGCCGTCAGCCGTGCCACGAGCGCCCCGACCGGTTGCCGGTCGCGCCGACGCACCGACCTTCGCCGATGTCGTCCGTCTCGAAGACGAACGATCGCCAACGATTCCGGTGGTGCATGGACGCTCGTGGGACACGATTGCGCACAGTGAGGCTGATGGGAAACCAACCGGGCCGTTTGTGATCTGCGCCACACCAAGAATGCGGACAAAAGCCCACATAACATCCGTCAGATCGGGATGTCCTCCAGTAGGTCCGTGACCATCGCGGCGATCGGAGATCGCTCCGAACGGCTGAGGGTGACGTGCGCGAAGAGCGGATGACCCTTGAGCGCTTCGATGACAGCCGTCACCCCGTCGTGCCGGCCGACCCGCAGATTGTCCCGCTGGGCAACGTCGTGGGTGAGCACCACCCGGGAGCCCTGCCCGATCCGGGACAGCACGGTCAGCAGCACCCCGCGCTCCAGCGACTGGGCCTCGTCCACGATCACGTAGGCGTCGTGCAGGCTGCGCCCGCGGATGTGGGTCAGCGGCAGCACCTCCAGGATGCCCCGCGAGGTGACCTCCTCCAGCACGTTCTCGTGCACCACCGCGCCGAGCGTGTCGAAGACCGCCTGGGCCCACGGCGACATCTTCTCCGACTCCGAGCCCGGCAGGTAGCCCAACTCCTGGCCGCCGACGGCGTACAGCGGGCGGAACACGATCACCTTCTTGTGGCGGCGGCGCTCCATCACCGCCTCCAGCCCGGCGCAGAGCGCCAGTGCCGACTTTCCGGTGCCGGCCCGACCACCCAGTGAGACGATCCCGATCGACTCGTCCAACAGCAGGTCGAGAGCGATCCGCTGCTCGGCCGAGCGGCCGTGCAGCCCGAACGCCTCCCGGTCGCCCCGGACCAGACGCACCGACTTGTCCGGCAGCACCCGACCGAGCGCGGAGCCGCGCCCCGAGTGCAGCACCAGACCGGTGTGGCAGGGCAGCCCGGCCGCCTCGTCGAGGTCGAGCGTCTCGCCGCCGTACAGCTGGCCGATCTGCTCCTCGCTCAACTGCATCTCCGACATACCGGTCCAGGTCGGGTCGCTGGCCTGGCCGTGGCGGTACTCGTCGGCACGCAGACCCACGGAGGCAGCCTTGACACGCAACGGCATGTCCTTGCTGACCAGGGTCACCTCCCGCCCCTCGGCGGCGAGGTTGAGCGCGACGGAGAGGATCCGGGCGTCATTGCTCTCGGTGCGGAAACCGGGCGGCAGGACGCCGTCGTCGGTGTGGTTGAGCTCCACCCGCAGGGTGCCGCCGACGTCGTTGGCGGGCACCGGGCGGTCGAGTCGGCCGTGCCGAACCCGCAGGTCGTCGAGCATCCGCAGCGACTGCCGGGCGAACCAGCCCAGCTCCGGATGGTGCCGCTTGCCTTCCAGCTCGGTGATGACCACCAGAGGTAGCACCACTTCGTGCTCCGCGAACCGGTGGAACGCCGCCGGATCGGAGAGGAGCACCGACGTGTCCAGGACAAAGGCCTGGCCGGCTGGTCGCGGCTCCTTGGGGTCGGCCGGCGCGGCGGCCGCCGAACGGCGGCTCCTGGCGGCTCGGCGGGGCGTGGCAGTCGCGGCCGGGGTCTGGTCGGCACCGGCGATGGTACGGCGAGTCGTCACAGGCCTGCTCCGACGGATGGGCACCCGCCACCCGTGTTCCGCCTCCTCCGGTGCCCGGGGACACGGGGTCGGATGCGGAACCCCATGCGCGAGGTCGCAGATCCGGGCGGACCGGCTGGCTCGGGAGAACCCCGTGCCATGCCTAGACGCTAGCCCCGCCGGACCTTCCCGGCTAGGGGCCGAACGTGGATCTCCCAAGACGCGCTCGTGAACAGGGCTCCGTCGACGCCCGCACCAGCCGAAAGGCATTGTCGCGAACGCGGCGGAACCGGCCGGGATGCATGCCCCCTGCGCGCATCCCGGCCGGGTGGGGCCACCGTCACCGGTCTGACGTGACCCCGACGGTGCGTGTCCGCCGCGGACGACGCACCGCGCTCGTGGCGCCGGTCGGCGGGGCAGCCCCGCCGACCGACCTCAACCGGTACGTCGGACGAGCGTGCCGGTCGGGTGCCGCCCGGTGATCGGGGCGGCCGGCGCGCTGAACGACGAGCCGGTGTACGTGGTGCCGGGGCGTTCGACAGCGCCGGCCGAGCGGACCACGCCCGCTGGTGAGACCGACAGGGCCGAGGCGATCGCCGCCTGGGCGTCCCGACGACGCCGGTTCCAGGCGCCTCGGTCACCGTCGAAGTAGCCCTGCCGGTAACCGAAGCGGTAGCCGATGCGGTAGCTGAGCTGCCCGTGCAGCCGGCCTGCCGCGTAACTGGTGGCACCGAGCACCAGGACGAGGAACACCGCGAGAAACGGGCTCATCGGGCAGCTCCGGCCCAGCCGGGACGCCAGGTCATCGCTCCTCCGGCTCGATCGTGGTGGGGTCGGCGACGAGCAGCCGGTCCAGGTCGTCGGTGCTGACCTCCTCGACCAGCTCGACGCTGATCCGGCAGCCGTCCAGCACGACTTCGGCCACCGAGGAGCGGCGGATCTCGCCGCCGGCGTCGTAGACCCGGACGCTCAGCTCCGGGCAGCCGAGATGGGTACGCCAGGCGTTCCACTCGGTACGATCGCCGACGCTCAGCGACAGGTAGCGGCAGCCTCGGGCGAGGTAGAGCCGCCAGGGGGCGGTCAGCCCTGCGGCGACCCCCTCGGCGATCAGCCCGAAGGCCTGGGCGCGGGTGGCGAGCTCGGTCACCACGACCCCCTGGCACCGGGGGCGTGACGCACGCGAGCACCAATCGTCTCATGCACGTGACACACCGTAGATTGTCCCATGGGCGTGACAGTATCAGCTTTTCGTCCGCTTACGTTTGCCACTACGTTCATCTATTCTGCCCGCGTGACACCCCTCAACAGTGGCACTGACTCGTTTACCGGAAACCCGAACCTCTCGTCACGTCCGCGTGACAGTGGCGAGCCGGGGCGCGCACTCGCAGCCGGCTGGCCTTACCGTCACGGAGTGACCGAGACGGCCAATGCGCGGAAGATCGCCTTCGCCACCTTCGTCCGACGGGCTCTGGACGAGGCGCGGGCGACCCGAGCCTGGAGCGGCACCGAGGTGTCCCGGCGCACCGGCGTCTCCCGGCAGACCATCAACCGCTGGGTCCGGGGGGACTGGGCCAGCGACCCGGAGGCCGAGCGGGTGGTCGCCTTCTGCGAGGGCCTGGGGGTGAACCCGGCCGCGGCCTTCGCCGCGCTCGGCTGGGACCGCGCCGCGGCCGGCCCCCGCGCCGGCCAGGCCGCCCCTCCGATGGACCCCGACGTGGAGGCGCTGCTGCGCCGCCTGGTCGACCCTCAGGTGTCGGACGCGGAGAAGTTCCACATCCGGGAAACCATCAGATACCTCGCATACCGCCCAACGTTGCCGGTCGATGTCCGAAAAAGGGGCAATCAGGCAGGCTAGTTCCTCAGATAGCGAAAGAACGCCTGGTCAGGTTCATTCGTTTGCCTCCGGGGCTGGAACGGGCACGCTAGCGTCCCTATTCGTACTGCTTGGGCTCGTCATCGGCGGGGGGACGGGACAAGGCCGAACCCAGCCCTGCGGGACAGAAGGAGGGGTCTGTCCATGACCCTGAAGTGGTTGGCAGTCGTGGTCGCAACGGTGTCGGTGACACTGTGGGCGACCGGCAACACGGTGACCCTCGCGGTCGACGGCGGGCAGCTGCCGCTGCTCGTCAACCTCTTTGCGCTCATCACCGCCGGCACCGCGGTCGTCCTGGCCGTCGTCGCCGAGCTGCACGAGCGTCTGAACAACCGAATCAGCGCGCTCACCGAGTTCCTGGTGGCACGGCTCAACGAGATCGACAACCACACCGGCGATCGCAACACCGGGTTCGTGGAGGGCTACCTGTTGAGCCATGGCCAGGAGGCGGCGGTGGTGCCGTTCGGCCGGCGCGGACGAGGAGCCGCCGAACGCTGATCCCATACCGCTCAATGGGTCCGCTCGGCCAGGAATGAGCCTGGATCGCCGGGGTACGCTGACGCGCGTGCCGCCGTTGAATCTGGGCAATCAGCAGCCGAGAACTCCGTTGAACGCCGACCAGGCCTGGCGGATAACCGCCAGCCGGGCGGCCGGGACCGTGCTCTTCTTCGACTTCGACGGCACGCTCGCGCCCGTCGACGACGATCCGACAGCGGTACGCCCGGCACCCAAGGCGTTGGCCGCGATCGAGGCGCTCGCCCCGGTCGTGCGGCGGGTCGCGATCGTCTCCGCCCGACCCGTCGAGTTCCTTCGGGATCAACTCGGCGGGCTCGCTGGCGTGGACCTCTACGGCCTCTACGGGCTGGAGCACAGCCACTCCGGCGGCGAAACTGTCACCGAACCGGCAGCACTGCCCTGGGTGCCGACCATGGCGGAGTTGGCCGACCTGGCCCGGGCGGAACTGCCGCCCGGCACGCTCGTGGAGTACAAGCGGCTCTCGGTCGCGCTTCATTGGCGTACCGCCCCGCAACTCGGCGCGACAGTGCAGCAGTGGGGGCAGGCGCAGGCCGACCGTCTGGGGTTGCGCTCGCAGGCCGGGCGAATGGTGCTGGAGCTCAAGCCACCTGTCGACCGGGACAAGGGCATGGTGATCGGCGAGGCGATCAAGGGTGCCACCGGCGCCTGGTACTTCGGCGACGACGTCTCCGACATCAAGGCCTTCGCCGCGCTGCGCGCTCGCGCCGCCGCCGACCCGGACTTCCTCGGTGTCTGCGTGGCGGTGGCCAACCCGGAGACCGGCCAGGAGGTGGCCAACGCCGCCGACCTGACCATCGAGTCGCCGGCCGCCCTGGGCGACTTCCTCACCCAGGCACTGACCCACCTGCCCTGAACCGACCTGGCTCAGGCGGCGACCGACGGCGTCGCCGCCGGGTCAGGCGCCGTAACGGCGTTGTCTGGTGGCGTACGAACGCAGGGCCCGCAGAAAGTCGATGTGCCGGAAGTCCGGCCAGTTGAGCTCGCAGAAGTAGAACTCCGAGTGCGCGGACTGCCAGAGCATGAAACCGGACAGCCGCTGCTCACCGCTGGTGCGGATGACCAGGTCCGGGTCGGGCTGGCCCCGGGTGTAGAGGTGCTCGGCGATGTGCTCGACGTCCAGCACCTCGGCCAATTCCTCGATCGTGCCCCCGGTGGCGGCGTGCTCCAGCAACAGCGAACGGACCGCGTCGGTGATCTCCCGGCGGCCGCCGTAGCCCACCGCGATGTTGACCTCCGCGCCACCGGTGCGCTCGCGGGTGCGCTCCTCGGCGCCCTTGAGCGCCGCCGCGGTCTGCGCCGGCAGCAGGTCGAGCGCTCCGACGATGCGCAGTCGCCAGGGGTTGCCCTCCTCGGAGAGCTCCACCACGAGGTCCTCAATGATCTTGAGGAGCGGGTCCAGCTCGGCGGCCGGACGGCGCAGGTTGTCGGTGGCCAGCAGGTAGAGGGTCACGTGCCCGACGCCGGCCTGGTCACACCAGCCGAGGACATGCTTGATCTTCGCCGCGCCGACCCGGTGCCCGTCGTTCGGGTCGACGAAGCCCATCTCCCTGGCCCATCGGCGGTTGCCGTCGCACATCACCCCGACGTGCCGGGGCACCGGCTTACCGGCGAGCTTCGCCGTGAGCCGGCGCTCGTACACGGAGTAGATAAGGTTCCGCAGCGTCATCACCTAGCAGCGTAGCGACCCTTCAGCCAGTTCACTGCCTCGGAGCCCCATCCCCGCCGCCCAGACCGGCGCCGATCAGTGCGAGCGTACGAGCGGTGAGGCGTCCGTCACCCAGTCCCAACTCGACCACGTCGTAGAACACTCGGTCGTCCCGACGGGCGGCCCGGACCGCCGCGTCCACCACCCGGCGTCGCCGGGCCAACCAGGCCGCTACCGAACTGTGCCGCAGGTGGGTGCCGAGGCGGCGGCGCAACCCGTCGGCGTAACGACCAGCCGCGCCCTCGGGCGACCGGGCCGCCGCCGAGCCGGCGAGCGCGCCGGAGAGCAACGCGTAGAAGATGCCCTCCCCGGTGAACGGATTGATCAGCGACAGCGCGTCCCCGGCCAGCAGCGTGCGCCCTCGCCCCGGCGACGGCCGGTGAGTGGAGAGCGGCAGGTGATGCGCGCGCAACGCGGTCACGGTCGCCAAGTCGGTGCCGGGCAGCAGCGCGGCCAGCCGATCCAGCAGGTACGCGCGGCTCAACGGCTCGCCGCGCAGGACCTCCCCGTACCCGACGTTCGCCCGCCCGTCGCCGATCGGGAACGACCAGGCGTACGCCGGCCAGCGTGCCTTCGATGTGACGATGAGCTGCTCGGACGGGCCGGGCAGGGCCGGGGCGTACCCCCGGATGGCCAGCGCGAGGTGCCGGTCGGGATTCTGCGGATGGCCGAGCGCCCGACGCACCACCGAGCCGGCGCCGTCCGCGCCGATCACCACCCGGCCGGACACCTGCCCGTCGAGCACCACCCGGTCCGCGCGCGGCTCGACCTGGCGCACCGTGTGCCGGCGTAGCTGCGCGCCGGCGGCCACAGCGGCCGCCACCAGCCGCGCGTCGAAAACCTCCCGGGGCACCGTGTACGCGGGTCGGGGCAGCGCCCGAGCCACCGCACCACCACCCGGCGAGATCATGCGCAACGCCGGCAGCGGCGCGTAACCGGCCACCGCCTCGGTCACCCCCAGCTCGGCGAGCACGTCCACCGAGTGCGCGGCGATCCCGTCACCACACGCCTTGTCCCGGGGAAAATCGGCCCGGTCCAGCAGCAGCACGCTGGCACCGGCCCGGCGCGCCGTCAACGCGGCTGCCGCCCCGGCCGGCCCCGCCCCCACCACCACCACGTCGAACTCGTCGTCCACCGCGCGCCTCCCTCCGTTCGGTGGCGGCCCGCTCCTGCCCCGTCCGGCGATCCGCCAGTGCCCCGACGTCGACCACTGTGACCGACACCACCCGCCATCCTGCCCCGTACCGGCGCAGGCAGACCGACCGCGCGGCGCGCCAGCCGGCCCCACCCCGTCGATCATGGAGTTGTGCTGGTTCACAAAAGTGGCAAATGATCGACGCGGGTGGGGGTGGGGTGGGGGGTGGGGGTTAGGCCGGGGCGTGGTCTTCGGTGCGGGCGGCGCGGCGCAGGCCGTAGAGGGCCAGGCCGGCGGCGGCCAGGAGGGGGGCGCCGTCGCGGATCAGGCCGTCGACGCCCAGCAGCCACCAGCACAGCGGCAGGTCCACGGCGAGTACGGCCACGGTGACGACGACCAGCAGGCCACGCGCCCAGTCCTTGCCCCGCATCAGGAACGCCGTGCAGAACAGCACCGCGTAGCTGGCCGTGATGCCCGCGCCGAACCAGAACAGCACCGCCGGCACCGCTGTCAGTCGACCGTCCAGGATGGAACCTCCGGCCACCAGGGCCGGCACCAGCATCAGCGGGCTGTAGGTGAACGCCGCCACCCGGCTGGTCAACAACCAGGCACTGGCCTGTGGTCGACGTGGTGGGGTCTCCCGCCAGGAGATGCCGTCCCGGTCGATGACGAGGCGTGGACGGTGCCGGACCAGGTGCCCGGCCAACGCCGGCGAGCGGTAGAGCAACCAGACCACCGCGACACAGAGCGCCGTGAGAATGGCGAAGCCGAGCAGGCCGGGCAGTGGCGGCACACCCTGCCGGGGCACGATGAGCCGGGCGACCGCGAAGATCGTGGTGACCGCGAGGATCAGCCCGAACGGGCGGGCCGCGGTACGACCCCGTCGCACGTGCCCGATCAGCAGCAGGAAGCCGAACGAGCGCAGCATGGCCCAGCCGGTCCGTACGGCCAGCCCGAATCCCTGCTCGGGGGCGTACCACCAGTTGAGCAGCTCGACCACGACGGTGGCCGCCGCCGTCGTCGCCAGCAGGGTGGTCAGCACCCGGACGGCGGACGGCCGCCGGACCTGGGTCTCGGCGGCCGTCCTCATGAAATCCGATGTTGCCCGCGAAGGGTCTCGTTCACACCTACCGCTGCGGCTGCGCGGCGTCCAGGCGGGCGCGCAGCGCGTCCAGCTCGGCCCAGAGCACGCCGGGCAGCTTGTCACCGAACTTCTCGAACCACTCGGTGATCATCGGCAGCTCGTTGCGCCACTCGTCCGGGTCGACCTTCAGCGCGATCCGAACGTCCTCCGGGGTCATGTCCAGGCCCTCGACGTCCAGGGCGTCCGGAGCGGGGACCATGCCGACCGGCGTCTCGACCGCGCCGGCAGTGCCCTCGATCCGCTCGACGACCCACTTGAGCACCCGGGAGTTCTCCCCGAAGCCCGGCCAGAGGAACGAGCCGTCCGGGTCCTTGCGGAACCAGTTGACGTAGTAGATCTTCGGCAGCTTCGCCTCGTCGCCGTCGGCGCCCTTGCCCATCTCGATCCAGTGCCGGAAGTAGTCACCGGCGTGGTAGCCGATGAACGGCAGCATCGCCATCGGATCCCGCCGGACCACGCCGACGGCGCCGGACGCGGCGGCGGTGGTCTCCGAGGAGAGCGTGGCGCCCATGTAGACGCCGTGCACCCAGTCGCGGGCCTCGGTCACCAGCGGGATGGTGTCCTTGCGGCGACCGCCGAAGAGGATCGCGTCGATCGGCACCCCGTTGGGGTCGAAGTACTCGTCGGCGAGGATCGGGCACTGGGTGATCGGGGTGCAGAACCGGCTGTTGGCGTGGGAGGACAGGCTGTCGCTCTCCGGCGTCCAGTCGTTGCCCTTCCAGTCGATCAGGTGTGCCGGCGGCTCGCCCATGCCCTCCCACCAGACGTCGCCGTCATCGGTGAGGCCGACGTTGGTGAAGACGGAGTTGCCCCGGTCCAGCGTGCGCATGGCGTTGGCGTTGGTCTTCCAGTCGGTGCCGGGCGCGACGCCGAACAGACCGTACTCGGGGTTGACGGCGTAGAGGCGGCCGTCCGGCCCGAACCGCATCCAGGCGATGTCGTCGCCGATGGTCTCGACCTTCCAGCCGGGAATCGTCGGCTCCACCATGGCGAGGTTGGTCTTGCCGCAGGCAGACGGGAACGCACCGGCGATGTGGTAGGTCTTACCCTCCGGCGAAGTGATCTTGAGGATCAGCATGTGCTCGGCGAGCCAGCCCTCGTCCCGGCCCATCACGCTGGCGATCCGCAGCGAGTAGCACTTCTTGCCGAGCAGCGAGTTGCCGCCGTAACCCGAGCCGTACGACCAGATCTCCCGGCTCTCCGGGAAGTGCGAGATGTACTTGGTGTCGTTGCACGGCCAGGCGACATCCTGCTGGCCGGGGGCGAGCGGGGCGCCGATCGAGTGCAGGGCGTGCACGAAGTCCGCGTCGTTGCCCATGGCCTCGAGGACCCGGGTGCCCATCCGCGTCATGATGCGCATCGAGGCGACCACGTAGGGGCTGTCGGTGACCTCGACACCGAACATCGGGGACTCGGCCTCGACCGGCCCCATGACGAACGGGATGACGTACATGGTGCGACCGCGCATGGAGCCCCGGTACAGGTCCGTCATCGTCCGCTTCATCTCGGCCGGCGCCATCCAGTTGTTGGTGGGGCCAGCGTCCGCCTCGTCGACGGAACAGATGTAGGTGCGCTCCTCGACCCGGGCGACATCCGTCGGGTCGGTGCGCGCGTAGAACGAGTTGGGCTTCTTCTCCGGGTTGAGCCGGATCAGGGTTCCGGCCTCGACCAGCTCATCGGTGAGGCGGCGCCACTCCTCGTCGGACCCGTCCACCCAGACGACACGGTCGGGGGTGGTCAGTTCCGCGACCTCACGGACCCAGGCGAGCAGTTTCGGATGGGACGTCGGGGCCTGATCAATACCCCGCACAACAGCCGGAGCAACCATGACACATCTCCTTGTGGTCGACGCTGACCGATCTATGGGATGCACGAGACTCAGCGGCGCGATGCGTCGCCTTCGTGGAAACCTGGGATTGGCCTCAGCGTAAACCGGGCAGCCTTCCGAGTCAGTGGGACAGGTTGTGAAGAACTGCACAAGCTACGGCCTCGCTGCGGCATCACGAGCTGATACCCGCTTTCCCGCGCAGTTTCACGCAAATCTTGTTGTGCACCCCGGCGGACGCTTGTTGCGGTCGGGCCGTGGACCTGCCCCGCCGACCGGTGCGGTGATTCCCGTTCCGCGGCGGCTCAGTCCTCCGAATTGGCTACGCTCTGTGCAGCGGTTACGTACGCGGCGCTGGGCCCCTCCGGGAGACCACGCCCGCTTGCCGTTGCTACCCCTCCGACTGGCCGGCAGCCGGTAGGCTCCCTCCGTGGCCGCCACGATGACCGGGGAACAACCGGGTCCCCGGCAGACCCGACGGGGTCTCGTCGGCTTACTCCTCGACCGCTTCGGTCATCTCATCCGCGAGATGGGCAAGTTCGCCACAGTGGGTGGTTTCGCCTTCCTCGTCGACTTCGCGCTCTTCAACTACCTGACGAGCAAGCACGGCGTCGAAGAGCTGACGGCGAAGACGATCTCCACGGTGATCGCGGCGTCCGTCGCCTTCGTGGGCAACCGGTTCTGGACGTGGCGGCACCGCCAGCGCAACAACGCGGCGCGCGAGTACGCGCTCTTCTTCTTCTTCAACGCCGTCGGTCTCGGCATCACTGTGGCCTGCCTCGCGCTCAGCCGCTACGGGCTCGGAGCCATCTGGCCGGCCGTGTTCCAGACGCGCCTGGCGGACAATCTGGCCAGCTACATCGTCGGCACGGGGTTCGCCACGCTGTTTCGATTCTGGTCGTACCGGCGGTTCGTCTTCGTCGAAGCGGGAACCCCGACCCTTCCGCAGGTGGATCCCGACCGTGACCACAGGGCGTGACCTGCCGCCCACCTCGTTCGGCCGGTGATCGCCGGCCGCACCGACTGCCCTAAGGTGTTTCGCATGCGTCTTGTCCGCCTGCTGCCTGAGCGCTGGCAGAAGTTCATCCACGAGGCGCTCAAGTTCGGCATCGTCGGCGGCATCAACACCGTCATCAATTACGCGGTGTTCAACGCCCTTGCACTGACCGTTTTCGTCAATGGTCAGTTGAAGGCGACAGTGATCGCGACGATCGTCGCCACCATCACGTCGTACCTCATGAATCGGCACTGGACGTACCGCGATCGCCCGAAATCGGCGCTTCGCCGGGAATATCTGCTTTTCTTCCTATTCAACGGTGCTGGCCTGCTCATTGAGCTGGGTGCCGTGGCGGCGGCCAAGTACGGTCTCGGCGTACACGGCCTGCTGGCTCTGAATCTGGCCAAGACCGTCGGCGTCATGCTGGCCACGCTGTTCCGGTTCTGGTCGTACCGCACCTTCGTCTTCCAACCCGTCGCACCGGCCGAGGACGAGGCCGCGAAGCCCGACTCCACCTGGCACGACATTCCGCGCGACGAGTGGGACACGATGGCGGAGATGGACCCGGTCGCCGAGTTGGCGGAGTCGGTGTCCGAGCTGGAGGAGGCGGAGTCCGCGCAACGGCTCGACTCCCCAGCCGGCGCACCGGCTCAGAGCCGGCTCCCACGGCTGAGCGTCAGCCCCGCCGTCGACCTGGACGCGGAACTCGCCGCGGAGCTGCACGTCAGCACCCGTCGCGCGCCCCGCCGGTGACGACACCCGACGCCCGCTCCGGCACGGGGCGACCGGCCGAGCTGTTCTTCGAGGATCTCGTCCCGGGGCTCACCGTCGACCTCGGCGTGGTCACCGTGGACGCCGACGAGATGGTCGCCTTCGCCCGCCGTTTCGACCCGCAGTGGTACCACGTCGACAGCGACCTGGCCGCCGCGAGCCGGCACGGTGGTCTGATCGCCAGCGGCTTCTACACTGTCAGCCTGTTCATGCGCGCGTACGTCGACCACCTGCTGTCCCGGGCCGCCGCCGACGCGTCCCCCGGCCTGGAGGAGCTGCGTTGGCTCGCCCCGGTGCGGGCCGGCGACCGGCTCGCGGTCCGGGTGGACGTGATGGGCGCCCGGCCGTCGACTGCCCGCCCCGGGCTCGGCACCGTCAGTCTCACAGGCACCATGCTGCGCCTTGGCCCGGACGACCGGCCCGAGCAGGAGGTGCTGCGGACCCGCTTCCGCGGCTGGTTCGCCGTGCGACCGGTCGAGGCCGACCCCGCCGAAGCCGAAGCCACCGAAGCCGCACCGACCGACGCGGACCAGCCCGGGGTCGACCAGCCCGACCACGGCCCGACCGAGACGGACCCGTCCACCGTCGGGTCGTCCGTCGGCGACCCGACGGACAGCAGCGGCTCACCCGAGGCCCAGCGGCCCGACTGACCCGCCCCGACCGCGCGGCAGGGGCGGGTTCCAGCCGTCCGGTTCAGGTGGTGGTGTCGCGCAGCGGCTTGCCGTCCTGCATGTCGGCGAGCATGTCGCGCATCTCGCCATCACCCAGCGAGTGCTTGTCGTGCTGTGCCTCAACCAGCTCGTACAGGGTGGTCTGCACCCTTCCGACGTCCGGCACGTCGGCGAGCACCGACTGGCCGCGCTCACCTGCCGACTCGATGGTGAGCGTCCCGCAGCCGAGCAGACGCTCGACGAACCGCTGATTCATCGAGTGGTCGTTGACCCGGGCGAGCGGAAGGTCCCGCCGGTCCCGGGAGAACACACCCTGCTGGAGCAGGACTCGCTCGTTCGTGAACAGGTAGTGGGTGGTGCGCCAGACCAGGAACGGCCACAGGCCGAGCCAGAGCACCGCGACCAGGGCGATCGCCCCGATCACGGCCAGCGCGATCGAACCGCCGCCACTCTCGGGCAACAGGAGCACGCCGACCACCACCGCGGCGATGGCCAGCACCAGCACCGCGATCGGCCGGATCAACGCCTTCCAGTGCGGATGCAGGTGCAGCACGACGTGCTCGTCCTCGGTGAGCACGTCTTCAGGAAACGCCACGGGAACCTCCAACGCGATTTTCTAGACG
This sequence comes from Micromonospora sp. NPDC048842, assembly GCF_040649935.1. Taxonomy (NCBI): domain Bacteria; kingdom Bacillati; phylum Actinomycetota; class Actinomycetes; order Micromonosporales; family Micromonosporaceae; genus Micromonospora; species Micromonospora sp. NPDC048842. The sequence goes on from NZ_JBEZGK010000017.1 coordinate 43,568, forward strand.
CGCAGACGGTAAACCCCCCAAGCCCCACCACGACATCCGCCGCGCGGGCCCACTCGGGCTCTTCGTGATCTTGCCCGTCCTCAGCGGAGGTGCAGGACGTCGCCGGCAGCCAGGGTCCGGGCGCCGGTCGACGTGGTGACCATCAGTTGGCCGTCCGGGTCCACCCCGGTGGCGGTGCCGGTCAGGGACTCACCGTTGGGGAGCAGGACGCGTACCTCGCGCCCGATCGTCGCGCAGGCCGCCAGGTAGGCGTCGCGCAGACCGCTGGCCACCGCGTCGCCGCCCGCCGAACGCCAACGGTCGTACCAGTCGGCGACCGAGCGCAACAGCGCCCGCAGCAGCGGATCCCGGTCGGTGGCCACAGCGCCGGCCAGTTGGAGCGAGGTGGCCGGCAGCCCGGTCGGGTTCACCGGCAGCTCGTCGGCGCGCAACGTCACGTTGAGCCCGATGCCCAGCACGATCGCCGGCGGTTGGTCCGGCACACGTCCGGGCACCGCCTCGGCCAGCACACCCGCGCACTTCGCGTCGTCGATCAGCAGGTCGTTCGGCCATTTGAGGGCGGCTTCCAGCTCGGCCAGCCGGGCCACCGCCTCGACCAGCGCCACGCCGGCCAGCAACGGCAGCCACCCGTACCCAGTGGGTGACGCCGGTAGCCAGCCGCGGTCCGGCACTGCCTCGCCGGGCCGCAGCAGGACGCTCGTCGCGATGCCGGCCCGCGCCGGCGACTGCCAGATCCGACCGCGCCGGCCGCGCCCTTCGGTCTGCCGCTCGGCGACCACTACCAGGCCCTCGGGCTCGTCGGCCCGGGCCGCCTCGGCCACGTCGGCGTTCGTGGAGCCGGTCTCGGCACGCAGCTCCAGCCGGGCCCACGGCCCGTTCGGCGCTGTCAACGCGCGGCGCAGCCGGGCCGCCGACAGCGGCGGCCGGTCCAGATCGGTGTACGGGGAGCCCGACATTCCGCCAGCCTACGGCGGTGCTCCGGTCGACACTGAGGCGTACTGCACAGCGGCACCCACCTGAACCATCGTTATATTCCCTGGGTGACTACCGAGACCGGGACCAACATGCACAGCACCGCGGGCAAGCTGGCGGACCTGGAGCGCCGGGTCGACGAGGCGGTGCACGCCGGGTCGGCCCGCGCCGTGGAGAAGCAGCACGCGCGCGGCAAGAAGACCGCCCGCGAGCGGATCGAGATGCTGCTCGACGAGGGCTCCTTCGTCGAACTCGACGAGCTGGCCCGGCACCGGTCCACGGCCTTCGGGCTGGAGCGAAACCGCCCGTACGGCGACGGTGTGGTCACCGGCTACGGCACGGTCGACGGCCGGCAGGTGTGCGTCTTCGCGCAGGACTTCACCGTCTTCGGTGGCTCGCTCGGCGAGGTCTTCGGCGAGAAGATCGTCAAGGTGATGGACCTGGCCATGAAGATCGGCTGCCCGGTGGTCGGCATCAACGACTCCGGCGGCGCGCGCATCCAGGAGGGCGTCGTCTCGCTCGGTCTCTACGGCGAGATCTTCTTCCGCAACGTGCGGGCCTCCGGCGTCATCCCGCAGATCTCACTGGTGATGGGCCCCTGTGCAGGCGGCGCCGTCTACTCCCCGGCGGTCACCGACTTCACTGTGATGGTCGACCAGACCTCGCACATGTTCATCACCGGCCCCGACGTGATCAAGACGGTGACGGGCGAGGACGTCGGCATGGAGGAGCTGGGCGGCGCGCGTACGCACAACACCCGCAGCGGCAACGCGCACTACCTCGCCAGTGACGAGGAGGACGCTGTCGACTACGTCAAGGCGCTGCTGTCGTACCTGCCGTCGAACAACCTGGACGAGCCGGTAGTCGTCGACGCCCCCGCTTCGCTTGAGGTCACCGACGAGGACCGGGAGTTGGACACCCTGATCCCGGACTCGGCCAACCAGCCGTACGACATCCGCACGGTGATCGAGCACGTCCTCGACGACGGGGAGTTCCTCGAGGTCCAGCCGCTCTACGCGCAGAACATCGTGGTCGGCTACGGCCGGGTCGAGGGGCGACCGGTCGGTGTGGTGGCCAACCAGCCGATGCACTTCGCCGGCACCCTGGACATCGCCGCCTCGGAGAAGGCCGCCCGGTTCGTGCGCACGTGCGACGCGTTCAACATCCCGGTGCTGACCTTCGTGGACGTGCCCGGCTTCCTGCCCGGCACCGGTCAGGAGTGGGACGGCATCATCCGCCGGGGCGCCAAGCTCATCTACGCGTACGCCGAGGCGACCGTCCCCAAGGTCACCGTGATCACCCGCAAGGCGTACGGCGGGGCGTACGACGTGATGGGCTCCAAGCACCTCGGCGCGGACCTGAACTTCGCCTGGCCGACAGCGCAGATCGCGGTGATGGGCGCGCAGGGCGCTGTGAACATCCTCTACCGCTCCGAGCTGGCCGGCGCCGAGGACCCGGCGGCGGTCCGGGCCGAGAAGATCGCCGAGTACGAGGACACCCTGGCCAACCCGTACGTGGCCGCCGAGCGCGGGTACATCGACTCGGTGATCGCTCCGCACGAGACGCGCACCCAGATCGTCCGGGCGCTGCGCGTCCTGCGGACCAAGCGGGAAACCCTGCCGCCGAAGAAGCACGGCAACATTCCGCTCTGAGCCTTTGTGGCGGCCCCTGCGGCCCCTGATCCGCGCAACTTCAGCGTTGTTGCTGCCTCCGGGCGCCGGGAGGCACCAACATCCCTGATGTTGCGCGGATCATCGCCGCATGTTGCTCGGGTCGAGCGCCTCGGTTGGGGTCAGCAGGCCGGGTTGGCGGCGGCGCACATCCGGGCTGCCGCCGCCACGGCGAGCTGGCGGAGTTTCGCCTCGGTGCCGCCATCTGCAATGCGGAGCAGCGAGACAGTGTCACCGACCCGGACGATGGCCAGGAGGGTCGGCGGCGGTGCATTGCCGAACGTCTGCCCGGTCTGCACGTCCCGAGCAGCCGTGAACGTGTCCCGCAGGATGGCGGCGTCGTCCCCCGCGAAGCCCCGCTGCACCACCGCCCACCGGTGGATCACCTCCACGGTGTGGGTGCTGTCCACCGTCTCCGTGCCCGCCAACCCCCACTGCTCGACGCTTCGCCACTCGGCGCACGGCGCGACCAGGTCGTCCAGACTGGTGAAGAGCTGTCGAGCCGTCTGTGGTTCCAGCCTGAAGAGATCCTGCATGGCCAGGGCGTCGCCCGGCACCAGGACGCCCTGAGTGGCCTTCCGCATGAGGGTCTGTGAACGGGACAGGATGGACATCTGCCAGCCGTCCGATTGCCCCTGGCTCGTCCGGCAACGGCCGAGCGTATCGTCCAGCCGGACCGGCTCGCCCAGACCTGCCTGGCTGAGCTGCACGTAAACCGGCTCCGGCAGGTCGGCCGGCTGCAGCAGGGCGTCGGTGGTGATCTCGTGCCGGGTGGGCGAGGCGGAGGCTGCCGGCTGAACCAATGGCGGGGACGTCCTCGGCGCGGCGACCGCCACGGCGGAAACCCCGGCGAGGGCCAGCACGACGGTGGCCACCACGACCTTGCGCTGGCTGCGGCGGCGGGCCCGGGAGCGGATCTCCTCCGGGCCGAGCCAGCGCACGTCGAGCAGGTCCCGCCGGACGTGTTCGACGAAGGTCGGTTCGTCACGCATCGGTGGCCTCCTCCAGGTCAGAGACGGCGAGCAGACCGGCGAGCGCGGCGCGCCCCCGGGAGAGTCGAGCCTTGACCGTGCCCACCGGGGCCGCGGTCTCCCGCGCGACCTCGGCGACCGGCATGCCGACCAGGTAGTACAGGGCGATGGCGACGCGTTGCTCCTCGGGTAGCAGACGCAGCGCGGCGACCACATCGACGGTGTCGGTGCCCGGGCCGGGAACGGTCTCGACGGCCCCGTGTCGCAGGTACGCGCGAGCACGACTGCGCAGGCTGCGCCACCGGCTGACCGCGATGCGGCTGGCCACGACCCGCACCCACGCCTCCGGTTCGTCGTACCGGCTCACCGTCGACCAGCGCTGCCACGCCCGGACGTACGCCTCCTGCACCGCGTCCTGCGCCTCACCCCGATCGCCGGTGAGGGCGTAGACGAACCCGAGGAGTCGTTGCCGACTCCCCTGGTAGAACTCGTCGAACCCGTCGACGTCCGGCACCCGCTACCTCCCCGTGTCGGTCGCTGGGAACACGCACCGGCAAGGGCCGTTGGTTGCCCGGTCAGGCGATCGACTTTTCCAGCTCGCTGAGCGGGAACGCGCCGGCCCCGATCCGCTCTCGGACCGCCCTGCGTACGGCCCGCTGCACTGCGACGTTGACCGGCGTCGGTACGGCGTGCAGCCGGCCGAGCAACGCGATCTCACCGTTGAGGTGGTCGACCTCGGTCGAGCCGGTGCCCCGGGCCAGGCTCTGCCAGGTGGAGCCGCCGGAACGGGCCTCGCCGTCGACCGGGCGTTGCCCGACCAGGTCGCCGCGTTCGGCTTTCTCCTCCTCGGGCGAGGTGTGTGCGATGCCGGCGGCGGCGAGCGCGGCGACGCCCTCGGCGCGTACCCGCTCGACCAGCGCGTCCGGGATGTCCTGGCCGAGCAACGCCTGTAGGCCGTTACCGAGGTTGCTGAGCAGCTTGCCGTACTTCCAGCGCAGCACGTCGGTGCGGACCGGGGCGACGAAACCGGCGGCGGTCAGGTCGGCGGCGATCGCCCGGTCGGTGCCGTCGGCGCCCCCGGGGTACCGCCCGATGTGGAGCATCCCCGGATGCGGGTACCCGTTGGCGACCACCACACCCGGTTCCAGGTGGGTGGCCGGCAGCCAGACGCAGACCGGGTGCACGTCGGCGAAGAGGCGCAGCGCGGCCCGCTCGTTGGCCACCCCGTTCTGCGCTGTCACCAGCGGCAGACGCTCGCCCGCAGTGCCGCCGCCGACCACCGGCGCGTCCACCCAGGCGGCAAGCGCGCCGGCGGTGTCCTGCGACTTCACGGTGAGGATCAGCACGGTGTCCGCCGGCAGAGGCTGGTCGGTGGGCCGGTCCACTGCCGCGAGCCGGGCGGTGACCTCACCGTCGGGCTGCCGCACTGTCAGACCCCGCGCACGGATCGCGTCCAGGTGGGCGCCGCGGGCCACCAGTGTCACGTCCCGGCCGGCCTGGGCCAGCCGTACGCCGATGGTCCCGCCGACAGCACCCGCGCCGATGATCACGTATCGCATGGCCCCATTCTGCCCGCCCGCGCCTCTCCAGCCCGTGCCCCTCCGCCACCCCTTCCCCCGCCGATCATGGAGTTGTGGTGCCTGACTGCGGGGGTATTGCGGCTTTCGCGCCCCACCACAACTCCTTGATCGACCCGGGCGGAGGCGGGGTTGAGGCGGGGTTAGAGCGTCAGGCCGGCGCTTGCGAGCATCGGGCCGGTTAGCAGCAGGGCGCCGGCGATCAGGGCCGCCAGGTTGACGAGGGCGAAGACGCCAACCCAGAAGAGCGGCGGGAACGGGGTGAGCCCGGCCAACTGGTCGGCGTCGGAGGCGGGCATCCGACCCCGCGAACGCTGCCGTTGCAGCTCGACTACCGGCCGCACCCCACCGAGCAGCAGGAACCACACCCCGGCGTACGCGAAAGCGGCCTGGACCTGCGGCGTCGCGTACCACGAGACGGCGAACACCAGCGCCCCGGTGATCAGCAACGACACCACGCCGAAGACGTTTCGGATCATGACGAGCATGGCCAGCAGCAGCGCCACCGCCACCCAGAGCAGCAGGGTGATCCGGTTGCCGCCGAGCAGCCAGGCGCCGGCCAGCCCCACCAGCGGCGGCGCGACGTATCCGGCGAGCAGGGTGAGGATCATGCCCGGCCCGGTGGGACGGCCGGCGGAGAGCGTCAGCCCGGACGTGTCCGAGTGCAACCGGATGCCGTGCAGCTTGCGGCCGGTGAGCAGGGCGATCAGGGCGTGCCCGCCCTCGTGCGCGATGGTGACGGCGTTACGGGCGATCCGCCACGGCAGCCGGGTGGAGACCACCACCAGCGCTACGGCCCCGGTGATCAACACCAGCAGCGCGGGCGGGTCCGGCTGCGCGCCGAACAGCGTGTCCCACAGGTCGCCCAGCCCGTCGATCGACATCATGGGGCGCGAGCCTACCGGCGGCGTTCCGTGTCGCTCCCGAGGCACCGGCTCGTATCCTGTGAAACTGATCGGGTGGCGAGTGAAGCGGGAGGTGGACGCAGGTGAGCGCAGCCCCCCTGGAGCCGCACGTCGGCCTGTGGACCGAGGCCGACTACTTCGCCTTGGGCGAGACGCCTGACCGGATCGAGCTGCTCGACGGGAGCCTGCTGGTGAGCCCTGCACCGAGCCGACGGCACCAGCGGGTGTCGCGCCGGCTGGCGAACAGCATCGAGGCAGCAGCAGAGCCTCGCGGTCTCCTGGTCTATGACGCGATCAACGTCCGGCTCGGCGTCGACCGGGTCGTCATCCCGGATCTCGTCGTCACCGACGCCGACGACGACGGCACCTATCTCGACTCCGACCGAGTGTCTCTCGTCGGTGAGGTCGTCTCGCCGGGCAACGCCGCAGCCGACCGCCTGCTCAAGATGCAGCTCTACGCCATTGCGCGAATCCCCTGGTATCTGCTTGTCGAGCAGGATGGGGACGCTCACTCGTTGCGGCTGTTCCGGTTGGATGGTGAGCACTACGTCGAGGACCAGGTGGCCAAGCCCGGCGAGACGCTGACCGTCGTCGAGCCGTTCCGCTGGCAACTCGACCCGGCCACGCTGCGCTGATCCGTCCGGTCTCGGCCAGCGGTCCCGCATGGCGCGTCGATGAAGCTTTTTTCCGGTCACCCTTGTGATCTAGGGCACTTACCTCCAAAGATGAATGTCGATAGAGCGACGTCCTTGGAGGCACTCATGGCCCGTACCCGATCATCGCTGCGCCGCGCGCTCGCGGCCGGCCTCACCGTCCTCGCCACCGCGGCGGCGGCCCTGGTCGCGACCGCCGGACCGGCGGCCGCCGCCACCACACCCGGTGTCGACGTCTCCCGCTATCAGGGCACCATCAACTGGACCAGCGTCCGCAACGCGGGCATCCAGTTCGCCTTCATCAAGGCGACCGAGGGCACCAGCTACAAGGACCCGAACTTCAACGCCAACTACGTCAACTCGTACAACGCCGGGGTGATTCGCGGGGCGTACCACTTCGCCCGCCCGAACATCTCCGCCGGCTCGACCCAGGCCAACTACCTGGCCTCCAACGGCGGCGCCTGGTCCGCGGACAGCCGCACCCTGCCGGCCGCGCTGGACATCGAGGGCAACCCGTACGCCGGCGGCTACTGCTACGGGCTCAGCACGACCGGGATGCGCAACTGGGTGCAGGACTTCCTGAACACCTACCGCTCCCGCACCGGCCGGTACGCGGTCATCTACACCACCACGAGCTGGTGGAACCAGTGCACCGGTAGTTGGACCGGCCCGTGGGCGAACCACCCGCTCTGGCTGGCCCGCTGGTCGAGCACGCCCGGGGCCCTGCCGGCCGGCGCGTCGGTGTGGAGCTTCTGGCAGTACACCAGCACCGGCGCGGTCTCCGGGATCAGCGGCAACGTGGACCGCAACTACTGGAACGGCGACCGGAGCCGCCTGATCGCGTTGGCCAACAACACCTGACCGGGCCGTTGGCGGCAGCGGGATCGACGGTCACCATCACGGTCGACAATCGGTCCGGCTGCCGCCACACCACCGGGTACGGGGTCAAGCCCGCCGCCGGCTCAGGGCCGGCACCACAGCATCCTCACGAGCCAGCGCGCCCCGGCGGGTCAACCGCCAGGCAGCCACGCCAAAGCCGGCAACGATCGCGACGCCGAGCAGTGCGATGAGCACCGAAACCCCCGCGCTGACCAGCAGCAGGATCGCGTCGCCGAGCGCCACGAGCATCCACAGTGCCAGCCGGGGCCGAGCGTCCCTCCGTCGGTAACCCATGTCGTGCCTCCTTCCGTCGTCGAAGGTCAAGTACCCACGACGACGCAAGGTCATGCGAATGAGTTTCAGTCCTGACGGTCGGGCACGAAACCCTTGGCGATCCGGTCGAAGTTCGGCAGGTTGGCCTGCCAGTCCTTCTCCGCGATCTCCCACCGCAGGGCGTAACCGCGGTTCTTGGCCGTCACGAACCCCCGGTTGCGGACGTGGATCCGCTGCCCGTCCCGGGTCTCCAGCCACTCCCAGTCGCCGCAGGTCTTCCAGAAGTCGCAGCCCACGATGCTGAGTTTTTGGTAGTTGTTGACGCGGCTAGCGCGCCGCGGCTCCTGCTCCCGCCAGTCCGCGACCGCATCCTTCGCCGGCCTGTCGGTCCACTGCACCAGCAGCTCGCCCGGTCCGTTGGGATCCTCGAAGACGACAGTTTTGTCGGGGGGCGTGCTACGCACCCAACCGTCGGGGATCGGCAGGGCGAAGCCGAACGGGTCCCGGTGCAGCTTCCAGCCCGCCGGCAGCGCGTTCGGGTCGACCGAGGGGGTGGCCGACGGCGTCGCGCTGGGGGCACCGGTGGTGGGCGCCGGCGCGGCGGAGGTCGGCGCGGGCGCCGAGGTCGCGGCAGCGCTGGTCGGGTTGGCCTGCGGGGTCTTGTCGTCGTCAGTGGTCAGCATCGGCACGACCACCACGAGGCCGATCAGCAGCAGGGCGACAACGGCGCCGATCAGCAGGTTACGTCGGGTGTTGTTCGGCTTCGTGCCATCCGAGAGCGGCACCGCAGCGCGGCCGGCCGGACTCACCGGCGGCATGAGCGACGTCGGGGTGGTCGGCTTCCGCTGCTCCGGAGCCACCGGCGGGCCGTCGACAACGGTCGGCTCGTCGTCGACGTTCGTCGTACCGTCGCCGCTCGTGTCGGGTGCGGCCGTGACCTTCGCGGTCGGCTCGGCATCTACCGGCTCGACCTCGGACGGGCGGTCGATCGTGGCGGTCGGCTCCGCCGGTGCGGCTGCGGCCGGCTCGGTGGGCACCAGCGCGGTCGGGTCGGCGGCCGCGTCGGAAGAGACGACGGCCGTCGGCGTGGCATCGGCGGTGGGGGTCGCGGCGGCAGCGGAGGTGGCGGCCGAGGTGCTCGCGGCGGCGGCCGGCGGCGACACCGGCCGGTCGACACTCTCGGCCGGTCGCGGCGCCGGCACGTGCGGCGGGCGCGGCTCACGCGGGCCGTTCGGCCCAGGCCGGCGTACGCCATCAAGCAGGGAGATGCCGCGCGACCGCTTGCCCCCGGCGCGGCGCAGCAAGCGCTCCGCCACCTCGGCGGTGATCCGCTCGTTCGGGTCCTTGCGCAGCAGCCCGTTGAGGACGGCCTTGAGTGGGCCGGCGTTCTTCGGCGGCGGAATCGGCTCGGTGGCCAACGCGGCCAGGGTGCCGATCGCCGACGGCCGGGCGTACGGCGACTTGCCCTCGACCGCCGCGTAGAGCGTCGCGCCCAACGACCACAGGTCGGCCTCCGGACCGGCCGTGCCGTCCCGAGCCCGCTCCGGCGAGATGTACGCGGGTGAGCCGAGCACCATGCCGGTGCGGGTCACATTGGGGTCACCGGGGATCGTGGCGAGACCGAAATCGGTCAGCACCACCCGGCCGTCGTCGCCGAGCAACACGTTGCCGGGCTTCACGTCGCGGTGCATGACACCCGCCTTGTGCGCGGCGCTGAGCGCGCCCAGCACGCCCAGGCCGATCTCCACAGTGCGGGCCACCGACACCGGGCCGTCCTCGGCGAGAGTGTCCTGCAACGACTTCGACGCCACGTACTCCATGACGATCCACGGATCGCCGTCGGTGCGCAACACGTCGAAGATGCGGACGACGTTGGCGTGGTTGAGCCGGGCGATGGCCCGCGCCTCCCGCAACGAGCGCTCGCGCATCTCGCGGCGCTCCTCATCGGTGAGACCGGGCGGCGGCACCAACTCCTTGATGGCGACGTCCCGATGCAGCACCTCGTCGCGCGCCTTCCACACCCGGCCCATGCCGCCCTGGCCGAGCGGCGACAGAAGCCGGTATCGGTCAGCGACGAGTTGGGGAAGCGCGTTCGACATCGGTGAGACGGTACCCGGACCCGCTGACGCTCACACCGCCGGCACGCCACTGTGCGCTTCGGGTAACTTCGCGCCGCGTACCCTGGCGGCATGTCTGCCGAAGAGCCGCTGTTCCGGGTCGTCCGCGGCGTGCCCACCGCCGAGGAGTTGGCCGCTCTGGTGGGGGCGATCATCATCCGGCCCCGTCCGTCCGCCGCCCCCGTGCCGACGACCCCGTCCGCCTGGGCGCGCAGCGGTCGACCCGGGGGCTCCCGCGGGTGGCGCGCCGCCGGCCTGCCCCGATAACCCGAGACCTACCGGTACGGGGGCTGTCAGGGTGGCGTTGAGCCGTTAACCTCACTCAGGGAAACGGTTCCGCTACGGGTAGGGAGGATCCATGATCCCCGAAGAGGACCGGCCAGCACCCTGGCTACGCGGTTACGGCGGCATCGAAGCCGACATCAGCCAGCTCAGAGAGTTCGCCGACCGGCTCGCCGCCGAGGTCGAGAGCAACTACGCGCCGCACCTGTCGTACATCGCCGAAGACATGTCCGCGAAGCTGCCCAACCCCTGCGACGCCTTCATCGAGCTGGTCACCTTCCTGCACGCTCACCACGAGACGCAGCAGGCCACCGCCGACATGGTGTACGCCGTCCGAGGCGCCACCGGCCACCTCGCCGCCGCCGCCGACCAGGTCGCCACCCACTACGCCGACAGCGACGCCTTCACCGCCGCCCGAGTGGTCGACGTGCAACGAGCCCTCGCCAACCCGGCCAGCGTTCTCCCCGGCGGCCCGACGCCGACCCTGAGCGACCCGACCAGCCCCGACGCCGCAGGGCCGGTGGTGCTGCCGTGATCGAACGGGGCACCGGCCGCACGTCCGGCCTCACCGACTGGCACCTCATGGACGTCAACAGCATGTGGGCCTGCCTCCAGGACCACGACACCGCCAACCACTGGAAACAGGTCGCCGGCTGGCGCAAGGTCTGCGACCTGGCGCAAATCCACCTCGGCCGCCTCCAGCAGTACCGACGCGGACTCGCCGAGGCATGGCCCCCCGAAACCAGCGCCGCCTCCCGCACGTACCTCGCCGAACTCGACGAACTCATCGACAAGGTGCAACGCACCCACGACGCCGCCGCCGCGAACTACACCGCACTGTCCGCCGCGACCCAGGCCATCGGCACCACCCGCGCCGCACTCCGCAAGATCTACGAGGAGTACGCGACCAAGTTCCAGCAGAAGCAGGCGTACGAGTCGATGGTCGCCGACCCGAAAGCGGTGATGGGCAACCGGGCTGCCACGCCGCCCGTTGCTGATGGTGAGTTGGAACGACTCAACGTGCAGGCCCGATCCATGATGTTCAACCTGAGCGGCGAACTCCAACAAGCCCAAGCAACCCTCCAAAAACCACCCCCGCCGCCACGTCGACCCGGCCATCAGCCAAACGATCCTGACGTTTATGACACGAGCGCGCAGAGTCCGGTCATTCCCCCGGTCGTCGCAGTGCCGATGGCGCCAGCAGTTCCGCCATCGCAACCTCCGACAACGGCTCCTGCAGGACCTACGCCTGCCCTGACTCCCCCGAGCGTCGGGCCAATACTGGGTGGGGTGGGTACGGCTTTAACGCCGAGCACGCCAAACCCAAGTCCAGCTGGGTTGGCGAGCCCTCCGCCAGCGTCCCCCGGCGCCCCCATAGGCCCGCCGCCCGGCATCTCAATGCGACCCGTTGGCGAGTTGGCCCCGCACTCGCCGCCAGGGTCAATCGGCAGGCCGCAGGCTGGGGCCGAAAGCCATGCCCATCGATCTACACCACCGGTTTCTAACAAAGCCATGCCGCCGGGAGGCATCATCGGAGGTCCACCACCAATCGGTTTGGGCCAGCCCGGGTCAGGGTCGAACTCAGCTCGCCGCGTCAACCCGATTGGCGGCGTGATTGGGGGTGGGGGTGCGGGCACAGCACCTAGCGGAGGAGCTGGTTCTCGACCTGGCGCGGGTCGCAACTTTTCAGCGGCACAGAGCATCCCACCGATCGGCGGTGGCCCCAGTCTGACGAGTCCCGGTTATATGCAGTCAAACCCTGCGCGGCCGAGCGCCCGCAGGCAGACTGATAACAGCTCACGCCACTGGGACCCCGATAACCCGTGGGAGGTCGAAAAGGGGGTGACTCCGGTAGTCCGGCCACCCGACGACGAAGGACCCATTGATCCAGGCCCAGCTATCGGCTTTTCGCGATAATGCGACTCATTACCCGAACGATTCTGGTCACAATGGTCCTGCCAATCGCGGGCCTCGGGACGACCACGGAGGATCGGCCGCATTCGGCACACGGCACGGTAGGGCCCGACCAAGCCGAGCGCATTCGAGACGACCAGTGGCACCTTCGCTTTCTGAATGTCTCCCGAGCACATGCGGTCAGCCAAGGCGAGGGAGTCATTGTCGCGGTTCCGGACACCGGCGTCGATCCTCACCCCGACCTAAGAGAGAATCTACTCAAGGGCACAGACACCGTGGCGGGCGGTTCGGGAGATGGCCAGCAGGACCCGAACAGTCACGGCACGAGCATGGCAGGGTTAATTGCGGCGCACGGCAGCGGCACAGGTTTAGGCGCACTCGGCATCGCACCTAAGTCCAAAATTCTCCCGATAAAGGCGGCCAGCGCCGATAATTTCGGCGAAGCTGATGATCTCGCTGCGGCCATAGAGTATGCGATCGCCAACAGCGCTCAAGTCATTAGCATTTCAAGCGGAGGCGCATCGACACCGAGCCTCGTCCGGGCAATCAGATCCGCCCTCGCAGCGAACATCATAGTTGTGGCTTCAGTGGGTAACTCACCCCACAGCCCAACTGCGTATCCGGCCAGCGAAGAGGGTGTTATCGCGGTCGGCGGTGTCGATCGCACTGGACAACATGCTGCCATCTCGGTCACCGGAGCGAATATCGATGTGGTCGCTCCTGCGGTTGACATCTACAGCACCAGCTACGGCGGGAAATACTCGAAGGGGACTGGCACATCGAGCGCAACGGCGATCGTGGCGGGCGCGGCTGCGTTGATCCGGTCCAAGTACCCGTACCTGCCGGCCCGAGAGGTAGCGCACCGGCTCACGGCCACCGCCGTCGACAAGGGCCCTCCGGGGCGTGACGACGAGTACGGCTATGGAGTGATCGATCTTGTGGCGGCGCTGACGGCAGACGTACCGCCGCTGGGGTTTGAATCGGTGAGCGCTCCGGCCGGTGCTGGCCCGACGACGACGGCTGGCGCTCAGCCGGGTGATGCGAGCGGTAGCGCGACCGCGCGTGGGCTGGCCACGCTCGGGGTGCTCGTGGCTGCCGGGGTCGGGTGGGCCGTGATAGCGCGGCGACGCCGGCGTGGTGATGATCCACCACCCAGAATCAGTCGCTGAATGATCAACGAAGCGCTGGCCGCCCGGCCGCCCCAAGGGCGCCCGACCACCCGGCCGGCCAAGGGCGCCCGGCCACAGGGCCGTGCTGGGCGGGGTGTCGGTCTTGGAGGGGGGTTGGGCGGTAACGTCGGGGTGGTGTCTGAGACTTTGCCGCTCCGCCTCGTGCTCGCTTCGGCGAGCCCTGCCCGTCGTAAGTTGCTCCAGGCTGCCGGCGTCGAGCCGGAGGTGCTGGTCAGCGGGGTGGACGAGTCCCTGGTGGTGACCGAGCGGGCCGAGGAGTTGTGCCTGGAGTTGGCTCGCCTGAAGGCGCAGGCGGTGTTGACCCGGCTCAACGCGACCGCCGATCAGCGGACGTTGGTGATCGGCTGCGACTCGGTGCTCGCCTTCGACGGGGAGATCCTCGGCAAGCCGGCGGATGCGGCTGACGCGACCCGGCGGTGGCTGCGGATGCGGGGACGCAGTGGCGTTCTGCACAGCGGGCACTGCCTGGTCGACGTTAGTGCGGGCCGGCGCGCGGAGGCGGTCGCGTCGACAACTGTCCACTTCGCTGACATCAGTGACGACGAGATCGCCGCGTACGTGGCCACTGGTGAGCCGCTGGCGGTGGCCGGTGCGTTCACTATCGACGGGCTGGGTGGGCCGTTCGTGGAACGAATCGAGGGTGACCCGGGGACTGTGGTCGGGCTGTCGATGCCGCTGCTGCGCCGGCTCCTCGCCGAGCTGGATCTGCGGATCACCGACCTGTGGACGACTGTCGCGCCGGGCGGCCAAACTGTCGAGCCGCTCGGTAACGTCCGGTCATGACCACCAAGTCGATCCCGCTCACCAACGAGCTGCACGCCTATCTGGTCGCACACGGCTCCCCGCCGGACGAGATCATCAATGACCTGGCCGAGGAGACCCGGTCGGTGCTGCCGGAGCACGCCACCATGCAGGTGGCTCCGGAGCAGGCCGCGTTCCTGACGTTCCTCACCCGGCTGCTCGGCGTGCGGCAGGCCGTCGAGGTCGGCACGTTCACCGGGCTCTCGTCGCTGGCGATCGCCCGCGGGTTGCCCGAGGGTGGGCGACTGACCTGCTTCGACATCTCCGAGGAGTTCACCGGCATCGCCCGGCGCTACTGGGCGCGGGCCGGCGTGCAGGATCTCATCGACCTGCGCATCGGCCCGGCGGCGGACGGGCTGCGGGAGTTGCCGCACGAGCGACACCTGGACTTCGCGTTCATCGACGCGGACAAGACCGGCTACCCGATCTACTGGGCGGAACTGGTGCCCCGGATGCGTCCGGGTGGGGTGATAGCCGTCGACAACGTGTTGCGGGGCGGGCGGGTCATCGCCCCGCAGGACGCCAATGACCGGGCCATCGCCGCGTTCAACGACGAGGTCCTCGCCGACGTACGGGTGGACCCGGTGATGCTGCCGATCGCGGACGGCCTCACCCTCGCCCGGGTCCGCTGAGGGTCAGCGACAGCCGGACAGAGCGACCTCCGAAAACGGATATCGGGGTGTCCCCGACGAAGGGACACCCCGATAACCAGGAACAGCCGACCCAGCGTCAGCGGACGCTGCGGGCGAACTGCCGGGCGGCCCAGTAGACGCCCAGCGCGGCGAGGACCGCTGTGATGCTGAGGCCCTGCCAGACCTTGTCGCTGCCCAGGTCACCGGCGAACAGTGCCCGGGTGCCGTCGACAGCCCAGGAGAACGGGTTCCAGTTGGCGATGCCCTGCAACCAGCCGGGTGCGAAGGTCAGCGGCAGCAGGATGCCGGAGAGCAGCAGCACCGGCTGCGCCACCGTGTTCATCAGCGGGGCGAGCGCATCCTCGCTCTTGACCTTGAGGGCGACGCCGTAGGAGACGGCCGAGGTCATGAGGGCGATCAGGGCGAGCATCAGGTACGCCAGCAGCAGGTCCCCGATGAACACCCGCAGGTCGAAGATGAGCGCCAAGAGCGTGATGATGACCGCCTGCACAAGGAGCGAGACCACGTCGCGCAGCGAGCGGCCGAGCAGCAGGGCGAGCCGACTGATCGGGGTGACCCGGGAGCGTTCGATGACGCCGGCTCGCAGCTCGGCGATCAGGCCGAAGCCCTGGAACAGGCCACCGAAGATGGCCAGCAGCACCAGCAGACCCGGTACGAAGATCTTGTAGGCGGCGGCCTGGGTGGGCGCGTTAAGTGCGGGCTTGAGCAGCGGGGCGAAGAGCAGCAGGTACATGACCGGCTGGAACACGCCGACGAAGACCCAGACCGGGTTGCGTAGCAGGAGTTGGATCTGGCGCTGGAAGATCAGCCACGTGTCACGGGCGAATTTCATGAGAGTCGTCTCCGGTGGTCAGGACTCGCGCAGCGAGCGGCCGGTCTTGGTGAGGAAGACGTCGTCCAGGCTGGGTCGGTGCAGCTCGATCGAGCGCAGCTCCAGCCCGGCGTGGTCGAGTCGGCGCAGCACCTGCGGGATGGCGGTGGCGCCCTCGTCGACGTAGAGGCGCAGGCCACCCTCGTCGACAGTCTCCAGCTTGTTGACGTACGGCTCGCCGTCGAGCGTCTGGGCGGCCTGCGGGGTGGCGGCCAGGTCGAGACCGACCAGCACCACGTCGCCGGAGATCTCCCGTTTGAGCTCGGTTGGTGTGCCCTCGGCCACCACCTCGCCGTTGTCCATGATCGCGATCCGGTCGCAGAGCGCGTCGGCCTCGTCCAGGTAGTGGGTGGTGATGAAGACGGTCATCCCGTCGGCGCGGAGCCGCCGGATCTCGTCCCACATGTGGGCGCGGCTCTGCGGGTCGAGGCCGGTGGTCGGCTCGTCCAGGAAAACGATCTTCGGCTCGTGGATGATGCCGAGGGCGATCTCCACCCGACGACGCTGGCCGCCGGAGTAGGTCTTGCACTTGCGGTCGGCGTACTCGGTGAGCTGGAAGGCGTCCAGGGCGCGGGCGGCGCGCCGCTGCGCGTCGACCTTGCTGATGCCGTACATCCGGGCGTGCAGCACCAGCTCCTCGCGGGCGGTGGACTCGTCCCAGGTGCTGCCGCCCTGCGGGACGTACCCGATGCGGCGGCGCACCTCGGCCGGGTCCTTGCGCAGGTCGGCGCCCGCGATGGTGGCTTCGCCGCCGTCCGGCTCGATCAGCGTGGCGAGCATCCGCAGCGTGGTGGTCTTGCCGGCGCCGTTCGGGCCGAGGAAGCCGAAGATCTCGCCCTTGGCAACGTCAAGGTCGACGCCCCGCACGGCGTCCACCGTCTTCGTCTCTCGACCCGCGCGGGAGCGGAACGACTTCCGCAGCCCCCTGGTCTCGATCATTTCTGCTCCTGGTCGTTCGGGCCGGTCGGGCCGGCCATCGAGTGGGCGAACGCCGGACGGCGCACTCCCCCGCTGTGCCGCCAGCAGGCTAACGCGATATAGCTTTTTTAGTCAACGTTGATTATTCCGCGTTGGTGTCGGGCGGCTCCACGCCGTCCCTCCACCCCGACCAACCCTGCGCTTCATCCAGCTCAGCAGGCAGGTACGACACTCCGGAATCGATCCGCTCCGCGATCCGCTCGCACCAGCTCATCTCCGCCTCCGCCCGCGCCGACCACAGCTCGAACATCCAGCCCACGTGCACAGGCTTGCGGTTGCGCACCCAGTCCGACTCCAACGAGGCGCGCATGGACTCGACGCCGGCGCGCAGCAGGTTGGCCCGGTTACGCAGGGCGGCGGCCGCCTCGGCGCGCGGCATGGCCGGCAGGAAGGAGAAGGCCGCCACGAACGGGTCGGCGGGCTCGGTGATGGTCCACCAGGAGTTGCGCAGCAGCGTCTCGAACTCGTCCTCCCCCTTGACCGTCACCTCGTACGTGGTCCGCGCCGGACGGGCGCCCACCTGCTCGGTCGCTACGGCGCGGAGCAGTCCTTCCTCGGTGAGCTTGCGCAGGGCGTGATAGATCGATCCGGGCTGTACGTTCGCCCACTTGTCGGCGCTCCAGCTCAGCAGCTCACGGCGCACGTCGTAGCCGTGCACGGGCTGCATCCACCGCACCAGACCGAGAATCATCATCCGAGTCGAAGACACCCGATAAGCGTAATAGACAAGTTTGACTAAACCGTGGCGGATGCAGTGCGGCATCCCACACTGAGCGATCGTTAGGGCCGCCGTGGGCGGCCGATACACTCCCCGTCAGTAACCTGCCCGGGAGGAGCCACGAAGGTGCGCAAGGTACTCATCGCCAACCGCGGCGAGATCGCCGTCCGGGTGATCCGCGCGTGCCGCGACGCCGGCCTGGGCAGCGTCGCCGTGTACGCGGACTCCGACCGCGACGCCCTGCACGCCACCCTCGCGGACGAGGCGTACGCGCTCGGCGGGGACAGCGCGACCGAGACCTACCTGCGCATCGACAAGCTGCTCGACGTCGCCGCTCGGGCCGGCGCTGACGCCGTACACCCGGGTTATGGCTTCCTCAGCGAGAACGCCGACTTCGCCCAGGCCGTCATCGACGCCGAGCTGACCTGGATCGGCCCCACCCCGCAGGCGATCCGCGACCTGGGCGACAAGGTCACCGCCCGGCACATCGCCCAGCGGGCCGGCGCGCCGCTGGTCCCCGGCACCCCGGACCCGGTGGCCAGCCCGGACGAGGTGATGGCCTTCGCCGTCGACCACGGCCTGCCGGTCGCCATCAAGGCCGCCTTCGGTGGCGGTGGGCGCGGCCTCAAGGTCGCCCGCACGATGGAGGAGATCCCGCAACTGTTCGAGTCGGCCACCCGGGAGGCGGTCGCGGCGTTCGGTCGGGGCGAGTGCTTCGTCGAGCGGTACCTCGACCAGCCCCGGCACGTCGAGGCGCAGGTCCTCGCCGACCAGCACGGCAACGTGATCGTGGTGGGCACCCGGGACTGCTCGTTGCAGCGACGTCACCAGAAGCTCGTCGAGGAGGCGCCCGCGCCGTTCCTCACCGACGCCCAGCGCGCGCAGATCCACGAGAGCGCCAAGGCGATCTGCCGCGAAGCCGGCTACCACGGCGCCGGCACCGTGGAATACCTGGTCGGCGTCGACGGCACGATCTCCTTCCTGGAGGTCAACACCCGACTCCAGGTCGAGCACCCGGTCACCGAGGAGACCGCCGGCATCGACCTGGTCCGCGAGCAGTTCCGGATCGCCGACGGCGAGAAGCTGCGGATCACCGAGGACCCGACGCCGCGCGGGCACGCCATCGAGTTCCGGATCAACGGCGAGGACCCGGGCCGCAACTTCCTGCCCGCCCCCGGCACTGTCACCGCGCTGCGCCTGCCCAGCGGGCCGGGTGTGCGGGTAGACACCGGCATCTCGGCCGGCGACGTGATCGGCGGCAACTTCGACTCGCTGCTCGCCAAGGTGATCATCACGGGTGAGACGCGGACCGAGGCGCTGGAGCGCGCCCGCCGCGCACTGGACGAGATGGTCCTCGACGGGATGGCCACCGCGCTGCCGTTCCACCGGCTCGTCGTCCGGGACGAGGCGTTCACCGCCGAGCCGTTCACAGTGCACACCCGGTGGATCGAGACCGAGTTCCACAACACCGTGCCGCCCTTCACCGCCGCCGCCGGCCCCGCCGAAGCGCCGGCCGAGCGCGACACCGTCGTGGTCGAGGTGGGCGGCAAGCGCATCGAGGTCAGCCTCCCCGCCGGCTTCGGTGGGAGTACGACCACAGCGGCACCCGCCGCCCGCAAGTCGACCCGGCGCGGCGGCGCCAAGGCCGGGGCTCCGGTCGGCGGCGACGCGCTCACCTCGCCGATGCAGGGCACCATCGTCAAGATCGCGGTGGCGGACGGCGACACGGTGGCCGAGGGCGACCTGGTCGTGGTGCTGGAGGCGATGAAGATGGAGCAGCCGCTGCACGCGCACAAGGCGGGTACGGTCAGCGGTCTCAGCGCCGAGGTCGGCGCCGTGATCACCGCCGGTGCGCCCATCTGCACCATCGCCTGAGCGCCCGGCGGGAAGTCAGCGCAGGGTTTCGGCGGCAACCGCGCGGACGGCGGCGGTCAGGGCGTTCAGCACGTCGGACTCCAGCCGCCAGTGCTGCCAGTACAGGGGCACGTCGAGGTGTCGACCCGGTGCGAGGTCGACACAGTGACCGGCGGCCAGGTCGGCCCCGGCGATCTGTTCCGGCACCAGGCCCCAGCCCAACCCGAGCCGGATCGCCGCACTGAAGGCCGGCACCGACGGCACGTAGTGCACCGGCGGGTCGAGCGGTCGACCGACCACCGCCCTGATGAACCGGTGTTGCACCCGGTCCTTCCGGTCGAAGACGGTCAGCGGCGCACCCGCCAGCGCGGACGCGGTGAGTCCCTCATCGAAGTGGGAAGCAGCGAATTGCGGCGTGGCGAGCGCGCGGTAGCGCATGGCCCCGAGCCGCAGCACCCGGCAGCCCTGCACGGCCTCCCGCTGGGCGGTGACCGCCGCCGTCACCGAACCGTCGCGAAGCAACTCGGCAGTGTGGTCCTGATCGTCCCGCCGCAGGTCGAACGAGAGCCCGGCCCGCTGCGGCAGCCGGGCCAGCGCGGCGGGGAACCAGGTGGCCAACGAGTCCGCGTTTACCACCACGGCGACCCGGATCAGGCCACCGCCGGCCAGCGGGCTGCGAGCATCGGCCAGCGCCTCCCGTTCGAGCAGCGCGAGCTGGCCGGCCAGGCGCAGCAGCGGGCGGCCGGCGTCGGTTGCCACGCACGGACGGGCGCGGCGGACCAGGACCTGGCCGACCGTCTCCTCCAGCGCCTTGATCCGTTGGCTCACCGCCGACGGCGTGACGTGCAGCAGCCGGGCCGCCGCGTCGAAGCTGCCCTCCGCCACCACCGCCGCGAGTGTCCTTAGCTGCGCCGAATCGAGACCATCCATTAGCTGAGCTTAAGTTGCGTCAGAATCTTTAGTTGGACTGGTGCCAGCCGACAGCCCTAGCGTCGACTCCGTGCTCACTTCCGCCGTCGCCGGCTTCTCGATCTCCATCGCGCTCATCGTCGCCATCGGCGCCCAGAACGCCTTCGTCCTGCGCCAGGGCCTGCGACGCGAGCACGTCGTACCCGTGGTGCTGACCTGCGCCGCGTCGGACGCGCTGCTGATCATGGCGGGAGTGGCCGGGGTCGGTTCGCTGGTGACCGGCCGACCGGGCCTGCTGATGGCGATCCGCTGGGGCGGTGCGGCCTTCCTGCTCTGCTACGCGGGGCTCGCCGCCCGCCGCGCCCTGCGTCCCGGCGCCCTGCTGCCCACCGAACGGCCGCCGGCCACGTTGGGGGCGACACTGCTCGCCTGCGCCGCCTTCACCTACCTGAACCCGCACGTCTACCTGGACACCGTGCTACTCCTGGGCAGCGTGGCCCAACAACACCCGCACCGGTGGGTCTTCGGCGCCGGCGCCGTTCTGGCCAGTGTGGTCTGGTTCACCGCGCTCGGCGTCGGCGCGCAGCGCCTCGCGCCGCTGCTCGCCCGCGCCATCGCCTGGCGGGTGCTGGACGCGGTCATCGCCGTCGTGATGGCCGGGCTCGCCGCAGCCCTCCTGCTGGGCTGACCGGTTCGTACCCGGCCGTGCTCGCCGTGGCACTTCCGCCGGGCTGCGCGACAATCCGGCGAGCACCGACGACGCCACCGGGACCACTACCAACGACGGTGCGAGTGTTTTCCGCGACCACCGGCGGTGGAATGGACCGCGAGCGGGAATGATTGCCGGGTGCGGTTCCTTCACGGCGCGGCTCCCGCGCACGACCTGACCTATACCGACGTCTTCATGGCGCCGGCCCGCTCCGACCTGGGCTCCCGGCTCGACGTCGACCTCGCCACCGGCGACGGCACCGGCACCACCATTCCGTTGGTGGTGTCGAACATGACAGCCGTCGCCGGACGGCGGATGGCGGAGACGGTCGCCCGCCGGGGTGCCATCACGGTGATTCCGCAGGACATTCCGATCGAGGTGGTGGCGAATGTCGTCGCCTGGGTCAAGCAGCGCCACCTGGTCTACGACACGCCCATCACGCTGGGCCCGACCGAGACCGTTGGCGATGCCATCCACCTACTGCCCAAGCGCTCGCACGGTGCGGTGATAGTGGTCGATGACGCCGGCCGGCCGATGGGTGTGGTCACCGAGGCGGACACCACTGGCGTGGACCGCTTCGCGCAGCTGCGTCACGTGATGTCCACCGAACTGCACACCGTCCCGGCGGACGCGGATCCTCGTACCGGTTTCGATCTACTCTCGGCGGGCCGTCGCCGACTCGCCCCGGTGGTGGACGCCGAGGGTCGGCTGGTCGGGGTGCTGACCCGACAGGGCGCGCTGCGCGCCACCCTCTACACACCGGCCGTGGACGACAGGGGTCGGCTGCGGATCGCGGCGGCCGTCGGGATCAACGGGGACGTGACCGGCAAGGCCGCGGCGCTGCTCGAGGCGGGGGTGGACACGTTGGTGGTGGACACCGCGCACGGCCACCAGGCACGGATGATCTCCGCACTTCAGGCGGTCCGGAAGCTGGACCCGGGGGTGCCGGTGGCGGCCGGCAACGTGGTGACCGCCGAGGGCGTACGCGACCTGGTGGAGGCTGGGGCGGACATCATCAAGGTCGGCGTCGGCCCGGGGGCGATGTGCACCACCCGGATGATGACCGGCGTGGGTCGACCGCAGTTCTCCGCCGTGCTCGACTGCGCGGCCGCTGCCCGCCAACTGGGCCGGCACGTGTGGGCCGACGGCGGGGTGCGGCACCCTCGGGACGTGGCGCTCGCGCTCGCCGCCGGGGCGTCGAACGTGATGATCGGCTCCTGGTTCGCCGGCACCTACGAGTCCCCGGGTGACCTGTACACCGACGCGGACGGCCGGCGGTACAAGGAGAGCTTCGGAATGGCGTCGGCTCGGGCGGTCAGCGCCCGAACCGCCGACGACAGCCCGTACGACCGGGCCCGCAAGGCGGTGTTCGAGGAGGGCATCTCCTCGGCCCGGATGCACCTGGACCCGGCCCGCCCCGGTGTCGAGGACCTGATCGACGAGATCATCGCGGGGGTACGCAGCGCCTTCACCTACGCCGGCGCACGCGACCTGACCCAGTTCCACGAGCGAGCCATCGTCGGCGTGCAGAGCGCCGCCGGCTTCACCGAAGGAATGCCCCTCCCCACCAGCTGGTAACCCACCCACCCACCGGCCCCGGCCCCGGCCCCGTCCGCCCCGACGCGTCGATCATGGAGTTGTGGTGCCTCGCAAAAGGGGCGGCGATGAGCGAATCGCCCACCACGCCTCCATGATCGACGCTGCAGGGCGGGGTTGCTGTCAGGTTGACAGTCGGCGTAGGACGGCGCGGGCTGCCTCGCGAGGATTGTTGCCCACGCGGTCGGGCAGTGCGCCGGCCAGCCAGAGGGTGGCGAAGCCGTGCGCTATCGACCAGGCCGCGAGCGAGTCCCGGTCGGTGTCGGCGGGCGCGCCGCCGCTGGGCAGCGCCGCCACCCCGGAGCGGAGCGCGGCGCCGGCCCGAACCCGAGCCGCGTTCAGCTCGGTGTCGTCGGCCCGGTAGAGCTCCGGCCGGAACATCACCTCGAAGTACGCCCGGTGCGTGACGGCGAAGTCGACGTACGCGACGCCGGCCTCCAACAGGTCGTCCGCCTCGGACAACGCCTGGGCCAGCTTGTCGAAGCCCTGCGCGGCGAGCGCGGTGAGCAGGCCCGCCTTGTCGCCGAAGTGATGTGCGGGCGCGGCGTGCGAGACACCGGCCCGCCGGGCCAGGTCGCGCAGGCTCAGCGCGGCGGGTCCGACCTCCCCGACGGCCTCCAGCGCCGCGGCGAGCAGGGCGCGGCGCAGATCGCCGTGGTGGTAGGCGCGGGTGTCGGTCATGGGCGAATCTTATCTTGCCATTGACAAGATGCACCCCTGGCACGCAATCTTGTCACTGGCAAGTTTCACAGAGGAGGATTCCGATGGCACCCCTGATCGCCTTGATCGTCGGCACCGCACTGACTCGAATCGCCGGCCTGGCCGGCATCACCGCACTGGACGGCTGGCATCCCGCGCTGCGCGTCGGGCTGGCCGTGATGTTCACGCTCACCGCCGTCGCGCACTTCGTCGGCCAGCGGCGCGCCGACCTGATCGCGATGGTCCCGCCCCGACTACCCCGGCCGGACCTGCTGGTCACCGTCACTGGCGTGCTGGAACTGGCAGGCGCCGTCGGTCTCCTGGTGCCGGCGACCGCCCGGGTCGCGGCAGCCGGGCTCGGCCTGCTCATGCTCGCCATGTTCCCGGCCAACGTCTCGGCCGCCCGGCGCGAACTGACCCTCGCCGGCAGCCCGGTCACCCCACTCGCACAGCGAACGGTGCTGCAGATCGTGTTCGTGGCCACCGCTGCGGTTATTTCGTTTGGCCCCTGACTATCAGGGAGCTAACCTGCCTGTTGTGGAACTCGTGACCCTCCAGGACGTGCCGCTCGGCCGGCTGCTGGTGGTGGCCGGGCACCTGGTCGGGCAGCGGTGGAACCGCTACCTCGCCGAGGAGCACGGTCTCACCCAGGCCGGCATGATCACCCTGCTGACGCTCGCCCGACACGGCGAGTTGCCGCACCGGGCGGTCGCCGAGAAGGGGTTCGTCCGCCCGGCGACCCTGACCGGCATCGTCGACACGCTCGAGCGCGACGGCCTGGTCGAGCGGCAGCGCGACGACAACGACCGACGCAGCATCCGACTCGCCATCACCCCCGCCGGGCGGGAACGGGTGGCCGCGCTCGGCGCGCTCATGCACTCCGGACGGCCCCTCACCTCGGTCGACGCCGACCCGGCGAAGGCCCAGGTGATCCGGGAGTTCCTGCTTGAGGTCATCGGCAGCGGAGACGACCCGCGGATGACCGGACGCCCTACCGAAACGAAGGACCCGGCGTGCTGATCAGACTCCTGCGCGGCCAACTGCGCACCTATCAGAGACCGTTGCTGGCGGTCGTGCTGCTCCAGTTCGTGGGCACCATGGCCTCGCTCTACCTGCCCAGCCTCAACGCGGACATCATCGACCAGGGTGTGGCCCGGGGCGACACCGACTACATCGTGCATACCGGCGGCTGGATGCTGCTGGTCAGCCTGATCCAGATCGTCTGCTCGATCGCCGCCGTCTACCTGGGGGCCCGGGTCGCGATGGGCTTCGGCCGCGACGTACGCGCCGAACTGTTCGGGCACGTCAACCGCTTCTCCGCCCGCGAGGTGGCCCGGTTCGGGGCGCCGTCGCTGATTACCCGCAACACCAACGACGTGCAGCAGGTGCAGATGCTCGTCCTGATGAGCTGCACGATGCTCGTCGCCGCACCGATCATGAGCGTCGGCGGCGTGTTCATGGCGTTGCGTGAGGACGTCGGGCTCTCCTGGCTGATGCTGGTCAGCGTGCCGGTGCTGGCCATCGCCCTCGGCGCGATCATCCGTCGGATGGTGCCGGGCTTCCGGCTGATGCAGACCCGCATCGACACCGTCAACCGGGTGCTGCGAGAGCAGATCACCGGCATCCGGGTGGTTCGTGCGTTCGTCCGCGAGCCGTACGAGACGGACCGCTTCGGCGTCGCCAACGCCGACCTGACAGCGACCGCGCTGCGTACCGGTCGGTTGCTGGCGTTGATCTTCCCGGTGGTGATGCTGGTGCTGAACGTCTCCAGCGTGGCGGTGCTCTGGTTCGGCGCGCAGCGGGTGGACGCCGGCGCGATCCAGGTCGGCGCGCTCACCGCGTTCCTGCAGTACCTGATGCAGATCCTGATGGCGGTCATGATGGCCACCTTCATGCTGATGATGGTGCCGAGGGCGGCGGTCTGCGCCGAACGGATCGTCGAGGTGCTGGACACCGACTCCTCGGTGGTCCCGGCCGCCGCGCCGGTCACCGAACTGCCCACCCGAGCCGAGCTGGAGCTGCGCGGGGTGCGCTTCCAGTACCCGGGCGCTGTGGAGCCGGTGCTGCGCGACATCTCCTTCCGGGCGATCCCGGGCACCACCACGGCGATCATCGGCAGCACCGGCGCGGGCAAGACGACGCTGCTGTCGCTGATCCCCCGCCTGGTCGACGTCACCGACGGCGCGGTGCTGGTCGACGGGGTGGACGTGCGGGAGTTGGCGCCGGACGAGCTGTGGCGACGCATCGGCCTGGTGCCGCAGCGGCCGTACCTGTTCACCGGGACGGTCGCCAGCAACCTGCGCTACGGCAACCCGGACGCCACCGACGAGGAGCTGTGGGCGGCGCTGGAGATCGCCCAGGCCCGGGACTTCGTGGCCCAGATGCCCGGCGGGCTGGACGCCCCGATCGCGCAGGGCGGCACCACAGTCTCCGGTGGGCAGCGGCAGCGCCTGGCCATCGCCCGGGCCCTGGTCCGGCAACCGGAGATCTACCTCTTCGACGACTCGTTCTCCGCGCTCGACCTGGGCACCGACGCGCGACTGCGAGCGGCACTGCGGCCGGTCACCGCGCAGGCGGCGGTGGTGATCGTGGCCCAACGGGTCTCCACGATCATCGACGCCGATCAGATCATCGTCCTGGAAAACGGAGGGGTCGTCGGAGTGGGACGACATGCGGAGTTGTTGGACACCTGCCCGACGTACGCCGAGATCGTGGCCTCGCAACAGACCTCTGAGGTGGCGGCATGAGCGAGCGTGACGAGCCGCGCACAGCGGCCGTACCCAGTCAGAAGCCGGCCGGCGACGGACGGACGCCCGATGAGACAGCGCAGCAACCCGGCGGGGGACCCGCGGCGGAGACCGGCAGCGGCGCGGCGACGCCGAAGCGGCTGCCGCCCGGCCGTCAGGGCGGCGGCCCGGGATGGATGAGCGCCGGAATGCCCGCCGAGAAGTCGATGAACTTCGGGCCGTCGGCCCGACGGCTCCTCGGCCGGCTGCGCGCGCACCGACTGCACCTGGCCGCGATCATCACGTTGGCAGTGGTGAGCGTCGGGTTCAGCGTGGCGGGGCCGAAGATCCTCGGCCACGCCACCGACCTGATCTTCACTGGGGTGATCGGTCGGCAACTGCCCGCCGGCACCACCGCCGAGCAGGCCGTCGCGGCGGCCCGGGCCAGCGGCAACGACAGCTTCGCCGACATGCTGGCCCGGATGGACGTGGTGCCCGGGGTGGGCATCGACTTCAGCGCCCTGAAGCGGGTGCTGCTGCTGGCGCTCGGGCTCTACCTGGCGGCGAGCCTGCTGTCCTGGTGGCAGGGGTGGCTGCTCAACGGGGTCGTCCAGCGCACAGTGCTGCGGCTGCGCGCCGAGGTGGAGGAGAAGCTCAACCGGCTGCCGCTGCCCTACTTCGACAGGCAGCCGCGCGGTGAGTTGCTCAGCCGGGTCACCAACGACATCGACAACATCTCCACCAGCCTCCAGCAGACCCTCAGCCAGCTGCTCACCTCGCTGCTGACCGTCGTCGGCGTGCTGGCGGTGATGTTCTGGATCTCGCCGGTGCTGGCCCTGGTGGCCCTGGTCGCGGTGCCGTTGTCGGTGCTGGTCACCCAGCGCATCGCCAAGCGCTCGCAGAAGCAGTTCATCGCCCAGTGGACGCACACCGGCGAGTTGAACGGCCAGATCGAGGAGGCGTACACCGGTCATGAGCTGGTGAAGGTCTTCGGCCGGCAGCGTGAGGTCGAGGCCGCGTTCCACGCGAAGAACGAGGAGTTGTTCCGCGCCAGCTTCGGGGCGCAGTTCATCTCCGGGATCATCATGCCGTCGATGATGTTCATCGGAAACCTGAGCTACGTGGCGATCGCCGTGGTCGGCGGGCTGCGGGTCGCCTCCGGCACGATGAGCCTCGGTGACGTGCAGGCGTTCATCCAGTACTCCCGCCAGTTCACCCAGCCGCTCACCCAACTCGCCTCGATGGCCAACCTGCTCCAGTCCGGGGTGGCCTCGGCCGAGCGGGTCTTCGCGGTGCTCGACGCGGCCGAGCAGACCCCCGACCCGGTCGCGCCGGCCCGGGTCACCGACCCGCACGGTCGGGTCGAGTTCGAGCACGTCTCGTTCCGCTACGAGCCGGACAAGCCACTGATCGACGACCTGTCGCTGGTCGCCGAGCCCGGACACACGGTGGCCATCGTCGGCCCCACCGGCGCCGGCAAGACCACGCTGGTCAACCTGGTGATGCGGTTCTACGAGCTGGACGCCGGCCGGATCACGCTCGACGGGGTGGACATCACCACGATGCGCCGCGACGACCTGCGCGGCCGGATCGGCATGGTGCTCCAGGACACCTGGCTGTTCGGCGGCACCATCCGGGACAACATCGCCTACGGGCGGCCGGACGCCACCGAGGAGGAGATCCTCGCCGCCGCCCGGGCCACCTTCGTGGACCGGTTCGTGCGCAGCCTGCCCGACGGCTACGACACCGTCATCGACGAGGAGGGCAGCAACGTCAGCGCCGGCGAGAAGCAGCTCATCACCATCGCGCGGGCGTTCCTCGCCGAGCCGTCGCTGCTGATCCTCGACGAGGCCACCAGCTCGGTGGACACCCGCACCGAGGTGCTGCTGCAACGGGCGATGGCCGCGCTGCGCTCGGACCGGACCAGCTTCGTGATCGCGCACCGGCTCTCCACCATCCGCGACGCCGACCTGATCCTGATGATGGAGGACGGTCGTATCGTCGAGCAGGGCACCCACGAGCAGTTGCTCGCCGCCCAGGGCGCGTACCACCGGCTCTACCGCTCACAGTTCACCGGCGCGGTGGTCGACGAGGAAGCGGCCGCCCAACCGGCGTCGGTCTGAGGTCGGGCGGCCGTGCGCGCGAGACGATCGGTGGGCGTGTCAGTCCGACGGCAGCAGGTCGGTCGCGCGGGCGGCGACCTGCCCGCCGATCAGGGCGAGAGCGGCGGCGGCGGGCATCGGGGCCAGGGCGCGGCCGCCGCGCAGGCGCAGCGCGAGTCGCCCGTCGGCCACCTCCCGGGCACCCAACACCCCGAGGTACGGGACGCGGCGGCGGGCCGCGTCCCGTACCCGGGCGCCCAGCGAGCCGGCAGCGTCGACCTCGACCCGGAGGCCGGCGTCGACCGCCCGCCGGGCCAGGTCGGCCGCCGCGTCGGCCTGGCCGTCGTCGACCGGCAGCAGCACCAACTGGACGGGTGCGTACCAGGCCGGGAACGCCCCCTCGTGCACCTCGATGAGGTACGCGAACAGCCGCTCCATGCTGCCGACCAGGCTGCGGTGCACCATGACCGGTCGACGCCGGCTGCCGTCCGAGTCGGTGTACGACAGGTCGAACCGTTCCGGCTTGTCGAAGTCCAGTTGAATGGTGGAGATGGTCGATTCCCGGCCGGCCGCGTCGACGATCTGGATGTCGATCTTCGGACCGTAGAAGGCAGCCTCCCCCGGTGCCTCGACGTACTCCACCCCGGCCAGCGCCTCCCGGAGCAACTCCTCGGCGCGGGCCCACTGGGCGTCGTCGCCGACGTACTTCTCACCCGGCCCGCGCAACGACAGCCGGAACCCGGCCGGCCGGACGCCGAGCGCGGCGTGCGCGGCACGGATCAGCCCGAGGATCTCGACGACCTCCGCGCCGACCTGCTCGGGGGCGCAGAAGGTGTGCGCGTCGTTGAGCGAGATGGCGCGTACCCGGGACAGCCCACCGAGCACACCGGAGCGCTCCGAGCGGTACATCCCGCCCAGCTCCGCGATCCGCAACGGCAACTCCCGGTAGGAACGGCCCCGCGCCCGGAAGACCAACGCGTGGTGCGGGCAGAGGGCCGGCCGGAGCACGAACTCGTCGTCGGCGCTGAGCCGCATCGGCGGGAACATGTCGTCGGCGAAGTAGCCGAGATGGCCGGAGAGCTCGAAGAGTTCCCGCTTGCCCAGCGGCGGCGAGTAGACGTGCTGGTGGCCGGAGCGGCGCTCCAACTCCCTGACGTACTCCTCGACGGCGTGCCGGGCGGCGGCGCCGGCCGGCAGCCAGATCGGCAGGCCGGCGCCGGCCAGCGGGTCGGAGACGAAGAGGTCCAGCTCGCGGCCGAGCCTACGGTGGTCGATCATGTCGGGCTCCTGGATCGGGTACGACCCGGAGGCGACCTGAGCTCCGTTCGGCGCACTGCCCACCGGGGCGGATCGCCCCGGGGCCTGGTCGACGGTGTTTACGTCAGAGCGGCGCGCCGGGGACACCCGGCGTCGTGGTCATCACTACCGCGCTGCGCATACGGCGACCGTACTCGCGCGACTATCGGGGATGCACCCGGATTTACGGCGGAGGGGTGGGCCGCCGGCGCGGGACCCGCCGGCGGCCCTGGCGGCCGAATCGTCAGGAACGGGGGACCCGACGGGCATGGCCGCGCCGACAACGGTACGCCGACGAACGCCGTTCTGCCGCCCGCCTCGAACGGGTGCAACGGCCTCCGGACCCGTCACCCGGCAGCGACCGGCCTCGTTGTAGCTGGGTGGCCCAGTCGTGTCGACGGTCACGACGGGCCGGGGCCGTCCACCGTGACGCCGGACACGACGTCAGGCTCAAGACACCCAATCGGCCGCATTCGGCGAGGTGGCAGGCGTGCCCGAACTTCTGACTGACGTCGCATCGCCGACGTGGGCGTACCTGGTGCTGCTCGCGCTGCTGATCGCGGACGCCTTCGTGCCGGTGATCCCCACCCAGGTCGTCATGATCACCAGTGGTGCGCTCACCGTCTACGGCGGGCTCAGCCTGCCGGTCACCATCGCCGTCGGAGCGCTCGGCGTATTCGTCGGCGACCTGGCCTGCTACCTGCTGGGGCGCAGCGCACCGGACCGGCGGCCACCCCGGCACGCCGAGCTGAGCCGCGCCCGCCGGGTGGCCAGCCGGGTCACCCAGGGGCTGCGACAACCCGGGCCGCTGGTCATCCTGCTCTGCCGGTTCGTGCCCGGCGGCCGGATGGCGGCCTGCTTCTCGGCCGGGCGCAGCCGCTACCCGTACCGCCTGTTCGTGCTCTACGAGGCCGTCGCCGCGCTCGGCTGGGCCACCTACGGCGCGCTGGTCGGACACCTGGGCGGCACCGCGCTGACCGAGTCGGCCTGGCGGCTGGCCATCATCGCCACCGCCGCGGCAGCCGGCTTCGCCGCGGCCGGATGGGCGATGACAGTGGTCAGCGCCCGCCACGCCCGCGCCACCGCCGCGGTCGCAGCGGTCGAGGTCCCCGTCGACTGAGTGTCGTTACATCTGCGGGTATAAGCTCCACTTATATTGGCAGCATGTGGGACGTCAAACTTCATCCTCAGGTCGAGGAGTGGTTCCTCAACCTCTGCAAGACGGATCCCGCCAGCGCCGACCTCATCAGCGAGGCCATCGACCTCCTCGCCGAACACGGGCCGGCGCTCGGGCGTCCCCTGGTTGACCGTCTCAAGGGCAGCATCTTCCACCACATGAAGGAGTTGCGGCCTGGGTCGACCGGCTCCACCGAGATCCGGATGATCTTCGCTTTTGATCCAGTTCGAGAAGCTGTTTTTCTGGTTGCTGGCGACAAGTCGGGCCAGTGGCAGACTTGGCACAAGACGGCGGTCCCGTTGGCGGACGACCGGTTTCAGGAGCACCTCTCCAGGCTGAGGGAAACACAGAGATGACCGATGGAGCTGACTGGCAGGACGTCAAGGCGAAGGCCCGCGCGCTCGACCCTTCCTGGGCAGATCCGGACCGGGTCTCCCGACGCGCTCAGCACCGTGAGCAGATGCTGGCAGCGGTCAGTGGGGCGCAGCTGGCAGAGATCCGCAAGCACCTGGGTATGACTCAGGTACAACTGGCCGAGGCGGCGGGGCTGACGCAGGCGAGGATCAGCCAGATCGAGAACGGCGAGCACACCAGCCTGGGATCACTCCGCGCCTACGTCACCGGCCTGGGTGGTCATCTCGACGTCGTCGCCCGCATTGGGAACATCCAGCTGAACGTCGCCTGACCTGGCGAAGGTCTTCGCGACCATCGGACGTTCACGGATGCGCGGAAGCACGTGACGGCCGCATCCCGGAAGGCCTCTAGGGGTGGTCCCGGGGAACGATTTCGGTGGCTGTCCCGGATTCGGCTGGGGTGTCCGCGGCGACAGGCTGAGGCATGCCTGTTACCCGGAGTACCGGCCTGCTGGCCCTGGGCGGGATCGCCCTGGCTGCGCTGCTCACCGTGATCGGCCACCTCGAAGTCAACGACGACCTCAACCCGTGGGCGTTGACCATCAGCGACTTCGCGGTCTCCGACCGCGGCGGCGTCATCGACATCGCCATGGTGGTGCTCGCGCTCGCCACAGTGGCGTTGCTGTACGGACTGCGCCGCGCCAGCCCACCCCGACCGCGCTCCGGCCGTACCGCCGAGCTGCTGCTCGGCGCATGGGTGGGTGGGCTGCTGCTGGCCGCCTTGGTGCCGACGAACGAGCCGGGCACCGCCATGACCACCGCCGCCTACCTGCACCGGTACGCGTCGGTGATCGCCTTCCTGGCGTTGCCGGCGGCCGGTTGGCTGCTCGCCCGCCGACCTGACCTGACGCCAGCCGCCCGGACGCTACGCGCCCTGGTCCTGCTGAGCCTGGCCCTGGCAGCGGCGATGATCTGGTCCGCCTACCCCGGCGACCGGATGCTCATCGGCCTGGCCGAACGCCTCCTGATCCTCACCGAGGTGGCCGTCCTGGCCACCGTGGCGCTGCTCCAGGCCCGGCAGGTCACTCCAGCTCGTGCAGCATGAGCTGGCGGGCCGCCTCGGTGATCGAGCCGGACAGCGAGGGGTAGATGGTGATGGTCTGGGCCAGCTCGTTGACTGTGAGGTTGTTCTCCACCGCCATGGTGATGGGCAGGATCAGCTCGCTGGCCTTCGGAGCGACCACCACGCCGCCGATCACCTGACCGCTGGCGGGACGGCAGAACAACTTCACGAAACCGTCGGAGAGGTCGTCCATCTTGGCCCGGGCGTTGCCGGACAGCGGCAGCATCACCTGCCGGGCCGGCACCTTGCCCGCGTCGACCTCGTCCTGCGAGACGCCCACGGTGGCCAGCTCCGGGTCGGTGAAGACGTTCGCCGCGACGGTACGCAGCCGCAGCGGGCGGACCGCCTCGCCGAGCGCGTGCCACATCGCGATCCGGCCCTGCATGGCAGCGACGCTGGCCAGCAGCAGGACGCCAGTGCAGTCGCCGGCGGCGTAGATGCCTGGCACGTTGGTCCGGGAAGCCCTGTCGACAGTCAGGTAGCCGCCCCGGCCCAGCTCCACCCCGTACTCGGTGAGACCCAGGTTGGCGGTGTTCGGGATCGAACCGACGGTGATCAGCGCGTGTGAGCCGGTCACCTTGCGGCCGTCGGAGAGCTCCACCTCGACGCCGTCGGCGGTACGCCGGACCGCGTCGGCCCGCGAGTTGTTGAGGATCTCCATGCCCCGGTTGCGGAACACCCGCTCGATGGCGGAGGCGGCGTCGGCGTCCTCGTGCGGCATCACCCGGTCCCGGCTGGAGACCAGTGTCACCTCGACCCCCATCGCCAGGTACGCGCTGGCGAACTCCGCGCCGGTCACGCCGGACCCGACCACGATCAGGTGCTCGGGCAGCTCCGGCAGGTCGTACACCTGTCGCCAGGTCAGGATGCGCTCACCGTCCGGTACGGCGGTGGGCAGCTGGCGGGGCGTCGAGCCGGTGGCCACCAGCACGGTGGACGCGTCGATCGAGTACTCCTCGCCACCGTCGGCGGGGGTGACGACGACCCGGTGGGTGTGCCCGAGGGAGTCCTCGCCGAGCCGGGCGGTGCCGGCCACGAAGGTGACCCCCGCCTTCAGCAGCTTGGCGTGGATGTCGGCGGACTGCGCCAGGGCCAGCCGCTTGACCCGGCCGTGCACCGCCCGCGCGTCGACGGTGACCGCCTCCAGGCCGTCCGAGTGCACCCCGAACTCCTCGGTGTCGCGGTAGCCGGTGACCACCTGCGAGCTGGCGATGAACGTCTTCGACGGTACGCAGTCGGAGAGCACGCAGGCGCCGCCCGCACCGTCGGCCTCCACCACTGTGACATCGGCGTCGAGCTGGGCGGCGACCAGCGCCGCCTCGTACCCGGCCGGCCCCCCACCGATGATCACGATCCGGCTCACAGCGTTCGCCCTTCGTTGATGCTCACAGTGACTTTCTTCTCCCGAGCGCATTCGACACGCACTGTCGTATTCTCCCCCACCCGTCGGCCGGGCTATCGTCATCGCCGTGCGTCATCACGCCGCCTACGGCTCAAATCTCGACCCTGCCCGGATGCGCGCCTACTGTCCGCATTCGCCGATGGTGGGCACCGGCTGGCTGGAGGGCTGGCGGCTGACCTTCGCCGGGGCGGACGTGATCGGCTGGGAGGGTGCGGTGAGCACCCTTGTCGAGTCTCCCGGTGAGCGGGTCTTCGTGGCGCTCTATGACATCCACCCCTACGACGCGGGCCAGCTCGACGAGATCGAGGGGGTGACCGCCGGCACGTACCGCAAGCTGCACGTGCGGGTCTCCACCCTCGACGGCGACGTGACCGCGTGGATCTACGTCTTCAACGGGTACGAGGGTGGCCTGCCGACCTCGTGGTATCTGTCGGAGATCGCGAACGCCGCCGAGAAGGCGGGCGCCCCGGACGACTACGTCACCGAGCTGCGGGCCCGCCCCACCGGCACCGCCTCGGCGTAGCAGCGCGTATCGCACCCCTCCAGTCTGCTCCCGCTGTCGAGCGGAGCGCCGGTCGGGCCGGACCGGGGTCGTCAATCACACACCGGCCGCCGGAACGGAAAGCTCGTACATGTCGGCCCACAGGGTTTCCCGCAGGCCCACCGACTCGTACAGCGACAGCGGGGCGGTCGGGTTGGTGAGGTCGACGCCGAGGCCGGCGGACCGCCGCCCCTTCTCGGCGTAGCGGGCGAAGGCGCTGCGCAGCAGCGCCGCACCCACACCCCTGCGCCGGTACGCGGGCAGCACCGACAGACTCTTCACCCAGCCCTGCTGCTGGTCGACCGCCTGGTCCGAGGACCGCAACGCGCCGACCGGCACCCCGTCCACCTCGGCGACGAACCACTCGTCCCAGGCGGTCAGGTCACCGATCCGGGCCCGCCACCGCTCGTACGACAGCGGCTCGTGATCGGCGGTGTCGGCGAAGGCGGTATCGGTGATCCGGTGGAACTCCCGCAGGTCGGCCTCGTCGTCCGGGCGGACCTGCCGCACCGTCACTGCCGATGGACCGGCCGGCTCGTCGGGCAGGTCGTCCAGCGGCCCGCTCATCCGGACGTACCTCTTGACGAGGGTGAACCCGACCTCGCGCAGGGTTCGCGCCCAGTCGCGTTCCGGCGCGAAGACCGCGCAACGGACGGTGAGCGATGGCAGCCCCCGCTCGGCGGCGCGCTCGGCGACCCGGTCCAGTTGTCGAGTCAGCAGCGATGCCCGAACGGTCGCGGCGCGCACCGGGTCGACGTGGATCTCCACGAACTCCCGGCCGACGCCGGTGGGGTTGTCCACCGTCGCCCAGCCGACCACGTCGCCCTCCGGGTCGACCGCCAGCCAGGAGTCCCGGGCCGGGTCGAAGTGGGGGGCGGTCAGCGACGCTGCGACGTCCTCGGCGTCGAAGTCGGGATGGCCGATGGCGAAGGTGTCGGCGGCGTGCACCACAGCGAGGATCGCCGGCACGTCGTCGAGGGTGGGTCGGCGCGTCGTCCAACCAGCGGGAAGGGTCACGGCAGGACATCCTGGCAGCCGATCCGCTCCGACGCCGCCCATTTTTCCGGCCGGCGGGAGGCTCAGCCGAGGTCGACCCGGGTGCGGTGCAGCAACTCCACCAACTCCGCGCCGTCGGCGGGGCCGAGGGCCGTGAACGCCGGCGCGGCCAGCCGGTTGGTCACCGCCTCCGCCCAGAGTCGGCGGCGCACCAGCGGCCCGATCGGCGGGTACGGCGGCGGCCAGCCACAGGCCACCGCCCCGGCCTCACCCTCCGGCCCGGACAGCACTGCCTCCAGCGGGGTCATCCCGGCGGCCCGTACCGCCAGCAGGTAGGCGCCGGTGAAGTGTTCCCGGAGCAGCCGCAGCCCGGCGGCGCTGCGAGCCCCGGGCGAGAGATCCGGAAGCGGCATCGCCCGCCACGCGGCGAAGAGCGGCATCCCACTGGCCTCCGCCGCCACCACGGCCCGCTCGACGAGCGCCGACAGGCGCTCGGTGCCGGGCAGGGGGCCGAGCTGCTGCGCCCCCCACCGGCAGCATTCGGCGAGGCTCGCGGCGGCCACCTCGAACGGCGGAACGACCCGGGCGGCGGCGTCCCAACCGTCGGCGACCGCGTCCGGGGCGATGAACCCGAGGGCGGCGGCGGCGGTCTCGGCCCGCACACCGCCGAGCGCGCCGGCCCGGCCGCTGATGTAGAAGGCCCAGCCGGAGATGCCGAGCAGTCGGGCCCGGCGCAACGTGGTCGGGTCTCGACTGAAGGCGTCACCCAGGTCGAGCACGACGGGCTTACTGGCGGCCGCGACCTGCTCCGGAGTCACAGCGCCGCCCCGTTCGGGCAACCCGAACCGGCGACCACGACAACGCCCCGACCCGGGGCCACTCGCCGTGTACGGCCCGCACACTCGTCGTCGTCCATCGATGGTCAGTCTGCCGCGCCACCGCCCGCGTCCGCATTCCCCTCTTCGGCCGCCAGTGCCTCGACCGCCGCCTCGACCTCACCGGCACGCCGCCGGGCCACTGTGACCGCCCGCTCGGCGGCACGCCGGGCGAGCTTGGCCCGGCTGAGGTCCTGCTCGGCGACCGCGCGCCGCCGCTCCAGCTCGGCCAGCTCGGCCTCAAGGCGATCGAGTACTGCCGCACCGTCGCGCTCCTGCCCGGTCGCCTCGGTCAGCTCGGTCTCGGCCCGCTCCTGGTCGGCCTGGGCCTTCGTCAACTCCCGGTCCAGGGCGCGGCGCTGCCGGGCCAGCTCGGCTCGGGCCGCTCGCTGAGCGGCACGCTCGGCCTGCTCGGCACGCTCGGCCTGCTCGGCCGCCCGGTCCGGACGGGGGGCCGCCTCGGGACGGCCCCGTTGGGGGCCGGGCCGGCGGGCCGGACGCTCCTCCTCGCGCTCCTCGTCATCGTCGGTGACCAGCCGCAGTTGCGGCCGGGGCACCTCACCGAAGCCGGCGTAGCTGGCCGCCCGCAGCAGGCGGCCCGCCCGCACCTGCTCGGCGACCTCGACGTCGGAGAACGCCGCGTTCAGCGTCGCCTCCACCTCGGCCAGGGGCAGTCGGCTCGCCGGTGGCGCGTCCGGCTCGGCCGCGGCGAGCTTGCGAACCTCGGCGACCAGGGCGCCGACCACAGCCCGGCGCTGCGCGGACAGTTCCCGCAGTCGGGGCCCGCGCAACTCCCGCTGGGCGACTCGCAGGGCGTCGGCGAGCTGCACCAGATCGGCGACCAGCTCCGGGCGTCGGATGGCGAGCAGGTTCACCAACCAGGCGGCCACCGTCGGGCGACGCAGCCGGGCCAGTTGCCGGGCGGTGCTCGGGTCACCGGCCCGGCGGGCCTCGGCCACAGCGGCGTCCCGGGCGGCCACGAACCGGTCCGGTGGGGTGCGGTAGAGCTGCTGCACCAGCTCCGCGGAGAGGCCGGGCATCGGGTCAGACGTCCACCCGGCTACCGGGCTCCAGTCGCTGGTATTCGGTGCCGGACAGCGCTGTGTACTGCCTGTCGAGCACGCCCAGCCCATTGTCGTTGAGCAACGCGTCGTGCAGGGCGTACGCGCGCCGCGGTGCGACAGCGCGGATGAAGTCGACCACCTCGGAGAACTTCGACCAGGGCGCGTGGATCGGCGCGAAGAGCGTGTCGACGGGTGTCTCGTCGGGCACCACCAGGGAGTCTCCCGGGTGGTAGACCACGTCGTTGATCAGGTAACCGAGGTTGTCGATCACCGGGATGTCGGGGTGGATCACGGCGTGCCGCCCCCCGTAGGCGCGTACCGCGACCCCGGCGGCGGTGAACGACTCACCGACGCTGACCGGGCGCAGAACGTCGGCCACGTCGCCCAGGGTCTCGCCGAGCGAGGCGGGCCCGTGGATCGGGAACGGCTGTCGGTCGAGTTGGAGACGCACCGCTGCCAGATCGAGGTGGTCGGGGTGTTCGTGGGTGATCAGCACCGCGTCCGCACCGTCCAGCGCCGCCGCGGCGTCGCTGAACACTCCGGGGTCGACGACGAGCACTCCCCCGTCGTGTTCCACCCGAAGGCAGGAGTGGGCGTACTTGGTGAGCCGCATCGTGACTCCTCGATTATCGAATCGTGACGTCCTCAGCGCAGTCTGCCGGAACCAGCCGGTGTGCGCGTCGCGTCCGAGCTATCGCCACACCGGTTGACGACGATGGGAGCGGGGATGGACGGACAGGTGGGACGACGCCGCGGTGCGCTGCTGGCGGCCACGACACTGGCGGCGGCCCTGGCGCTGACGGGGTGCGGCGCTGGCGACAGCGGGGCGCAGGACAGCGCGGGCACGGCGGCCGAGGCGCCGGCGGCCAACGGCGGCGAGGCGGGCCGGGACGCCGCCGCTGGTGCGCCGGAGGGGGCCGGCGCTGGCGTTCCGGACCTACGGGTCGACCAGCGGGCGATCATCTACACCGGAAGGATGCGGGTGCAGGTGAACGATGTGGACTCGGCCGCCCGCGAGGCCACCGACGTCGCCACCCAGGCCGGCGGCTTCGTCGGCGGCGACCAGCGGCGCAGTGCCGACGCCGACGCGGTGGCGGAGTTGGAGCTGCGGGTGCCGGCGGCGAAGTTCACAGGCGTGGTGGAGGAGATCGCGAAGCTCGGTCGACAGCAGAGCCGGCAGATCGACACTCAGGACGTCACCGAGGAGACCGTCGACCTGGAGGCCCGGATCACCAGTCAGCGGGCCCGGGTGGAGAGCGCCCGCCGGTTGCTGTCCCGAGCCACCTCGATCACCGACCTGGTGTCGCTGGAGAACGAGTTGGGTCGACGGGAGGCCGACCTGGCCTCGCTGGAGGCCAAGAAGCGGCGCCTGGCCGACCTGACCGCCCTCTCCACGATCACCGTGTCGCTGGCCGGACCGGCGGCGAAGGACACCGAGGAGGAGGCCGAGACCGGCTTCCTGGTCGGGCTCAGGGGCGGCTGGAAGGCGTTCGTCGTCTCGATGACCGTCCTGCTCACGGTGCTGGGCGCGTTGCTGCCCTGGCTGGTGGCGCTCGGCGTACCACTGGTGGTGCTGCTGGTGGTGCTGCGCCGACGGCGCAAGTCCCCGGCCCCGGTCGGGCCGGTCAGCGCGCCGCCGCCAGTGCCCGCAACGCGGTCTGCACCATGACGCGGACGCCGACCGCGATGGACCGCTCGTCCACGTCGAAGCTCGCCCGGTGCAGGTCGACGTTGGGGCCGGAGCGACCCACGCCGAGCCGGGCGAGGGCGCCGGGGACGTACTCCAGGTACCAGGAGAAGTCCTCGCCGCCCATGCTCTGCGGTGTCTCGGCGATCCCGTCCGGGCCGAGGGCGGCGGCGGTGGCGGCGGTCAGCACCTGGATGGCGTGGGAGTCGTTGCACACCGGCGGCCGGCCGCGCAGGTATTCCAGGTCGACGGTGGCACCGGTCGGCGCGATCACGTCCCGCACCACCTGAGCGACGATCTTGGGAGCCTGCTCCCAGGTGTCGCGGTCCATCACCCGGAGGGTGCCGGAGGCGCTCGCCTCGGACGGGATGACGTTGTAGCGGGTGCCGGCCGAGGCGTGGCCGAAGACCAGCAGCAGGCCGCTGTTGGCCGGCACCCGGCGACTGACCAGGGCCGGCACCTCGGTGATCAGCCGACCGAGGGCGTCGACCATGTCGACGGTCAGGTGCGGGCGGGCGGTGTGCCCGCCCGGGCCGGAGAGTCGAACTGTCACGTTGTCGGCGGCCGCGGTGATCGGGCCGACCCGCAGGCCGACCTGGCCCACCGGCAGGTTCGGGTCGCAGTGCAGCGCGAAGATCTGCACCACGTCGTCCAGGCCGCCGGCCTCGATGACCTCCAGCGAACCGCAGGGCAGGATCTCCTCGGCCGGCTGGAAGATGAGCCGGACCCGACCGTCCAGCTCACCGAGGTCGGCGAGCTGGGCCAGCAGCATGCCGACGCCGAGCAGGACCGAGGTGTGCACGTCGTGCCCGCAGGCGTGGCAGACGCCCTCCACTGTCGACCGGTACGGGACGTCCTTGGGGTCGTCCAGCGGCAGGGCGTCGATGTCGGCGCGCAGCGCCACGACCGGGCCGTCCGGCCTGCCGTTGACGTCGCAGATCACGCCGTTGCCCTTGGGCAGCAGGCGCGGGTTCAACCCGGCCAGCGACAGCTCCCGGGCGATCAGCGCGGCCGTCTCGAACTCGTTGCCGGAGAGCTCCGGGTGCGAGTGGAGGTGACGGCGCGTAGCGATCAGCCCCGGTACCCGGAGGGCGAGCAGGTGGTCCAGCTCGCGGGGCAGGGGCTGGGATCCCGGCGGCGTCTCCGGCCAGGACGACGCCAGCGGGCCGCTTGTGGGCAGCGTCAACGCACTCGTCACGTCGAATTCTCGATCACTAGGAATGGACGGATCATCGGGGACAGCAGACAGCCTAGACCTCCGACGGTGACGCTGCGCAACCTCGTTACGGTAATGATCGGACCGCGCAGAGTCACGTATGCCCTGCTGGGGGCGCTCGTCAAGGCGGGGGACAGCAGGTAGATCACGGTCGAATGCCGTCATCAGCCCCTCACCTCCTACAACGCGTAACCGATCGCGGCGGTCACGAATCCCGGCGCCAGCCGGAACCCCGTTGCCAAATTGTCGCATTAGTCGGGGTGGTGAACTGACACTCCGACAATTAGCCGACCACGCACCGCAACGAGCCGGATAAGGACGCTCACACGCACCCACCCACCGTGGGCGCACACGGTGTGCGTCCCGGCTCAACCGACCGGATACCCGCTCAGAGCGCCGGACACACCGCGCCCCGGGGCCGCGGTCGCGGCCGGGCGCTTCAGAATCGGTCGGTGGGTCGGTACAACCCCCACACCTCACGCAACGTCCCGCAGACCTCACCCACTGTCGCCCGGGCCCGCAACGCCTCCTTCATCGGGTACAACACGTTCTCCGTTCCCTCGGCGGCGGCCCGAAGATCGGCGAGCGCCCGTGCCACCGCGTCGGCGTCCCGCTCGGCGCGCAGCCGGGCCAGCCGGTCGGCCTGGGCCGCCTCGATCGTCGGATCGACCCGCAGCGGCTCGTACGGCTC
Organism: Micromonospora sp. NPDC048842; assembly: GCF_040649935.1. Classification (NCBI taxonomy): domain Bacteria; kingdom Bacillati; phylum Actinomycetota; class Actinomycetes; order Micromonosporales; family Micromonosporaceae; genus Micromonospora; species Micromonospora sp. NPDC048842. Next base: position 84,008 of record NZ_JBEZGK010000017.1, read on the forward strand.
CTCCTCGTCCACGGTGAACCGGTTGAGCCCGACCACCACCCGTTCCCCCGAGTCGATCTCCTGGGCGATCCGGTACGCGGACTGCTCGATCTCCCGCTTCTGGAACCCAGCCTCGATCGCGTCCACCGCCGAGCCGTGGTCGGCCACCCGCTCCATCAACTCGACGGCGGCGGCCTCGATCTCGGCGGTCATCGCCTCCACCACGTACGACCCGGCGAACGGGTCGACGGTGGCGGTCAGGTCCGTCTCATAGGCCAGCACCTGCTGGGTACGCAGCGCGAGCCGGGCCGCCTTCTCGGTGGGCAGCGCGATCGCCTCGTCGAAGCTGTTGGTGTGCAGCGACTGGGTGCCACCGAGCACGGCGGCCAGACCCTGCACCGCCACCCGAACCAGGTTCACCTCCGGCTGCTGGGCGGTGAGCTGCACACCAGCGGTCTGGGTGTGGAACCGCAGCATCATCGACTTCGGATCCTTGGCGCCGAAGTCGTCCCGCATCAGCCGGGCCCAGATCCGCCGGGCGGCGCGGAACTTCGCCACCTCCTCGAGCAGCGTGGTGCGGGCCACGAAGAAGAACGACAGCCGGGGTGCGAAGTCGTCGACGGCGAGGCCGGCGGCCAGCGCCGCCCGTACGTACTCCACACCGTTGGCCAGCGTGAACGCGATCTCCTGCGCGGGCGTCGCGCCGGCCTCCGCCATGTGGTAGCCGGAGATCGAGATGGTGTTCCACTTCGGCACCTCGCTGCGGCAGTACGCGAACGTGTCGGCCACCAGGCGCAGCGACGGCTTCGGCGGGAAGATGTACGTCCCCCGGGCGATGTACTCCTTGAGGATGTCGTTCTGGATGGTGCCGTTGAGCGCCGTACCCGGCACCCCGTTCTCCTCGGCGACGAGTTGGTAGAGCAGCAGCAGCACCGAGCCGGGCGCGTTGATGGTCATCGACGTGGACACCTTGTCCAGTGGGATGTCGGCGAAGAGCAGCCGCATGTCCTCGATGGAGTCGATCGCGACACCCACCTTGCCGACCTCGCCGTGCGCGATCGACTCGTCCGAGTCGTAGCCCATCTGCGTCGGCAGGTCGAACGCGACCGAGAGGCCCATCGTGCCGGCCCGCAACAACTGGTGGTATCGCGCGTTGGACTCGGTGGCGGTGCCGAAGCCGGCGTACTGGCGCATGGTCCACGGGCGGGAGGTGTACATGGTGGGGTAGACACCCCGGCTGTACGGAAACTCGCCCGGGCTGCCGAGCCGGGAGTCCAGGTCCTCCGGAAGGTCGGCCTCCGTGTAGACGCCGTTGATCGGGAAACCGGACTCACTTGACCGCCGTTGGTTCATCCCCGGATGGTAGGACGCCTGGCCACGTCGTCGGGTGAGGGATACCGCACAGTGCGTCCCGACCGGTCGACACCAGGTGAACGACAGGGCACGTTCTGTCGACTTCGATAAACGTCCGCCGCGTCGGCTTTCGCATCGGGCGTCGGAACCAGCAAGATAGGGGGGTTGTGTCCCAGCCCCCCTCGATTTCCCCCGGTGGCTTTTCTGTGACTCAGATCCCGACGTGGAGCGGCGGACCAGTTAGTCCCGCCAACGGACGAGCGGCGCCCGGCACCACCATTGGTGGCCGGTACTCGCTGCGGTCCTCGGTGGGCAACGGCGGCATGGGCACGGTGTGGCGCGCCACAGACACCCTGCTGCGCCGCGACGTGGCGGTGAAGGAGGTCGTCCTGCCCCCGGGGCTGGCCCCCAGCGACCGCGACGCGATGTACGAACGCACCCTGCGCGAGGCCCGCGCCGCCGCCGCCATCCAGCACCCCGCCGTGGTGCAGGTGTACGACGTGGTCACCGAGGCCGGGCGGCCGTGGATCGTGATGGAGCTGCTGGACGCCCGCAGCCTCGCCGACATGGTGATCGAGGACGGGCCGGTCGCGCCCCGCGCCGTCGCCAAGATCGGCATCGCGCTGCTCGGCGCGTTGGAGGTCGCGCACGCGATCGGCGTGCTGCACCGCGACGTCAAACCCGCGAACGTGCTGATCTGCACCGACGGGCGCTGCGTGCTGACCGACTTCGGGGTCGCCCGGATGCCCACCGACGTGCAGCTCACCACCCCCGGCATGGTGCTCGGCTCGCCGCACTTCATCTCGCCCGAGCGGGCCATGGGCCAGGAGTTCGGCCCGCCCAGTGACCTCTTCTCGCTGGGTGTGACGCTCTACACCGCCGTCGAGGGGCGGCCCCCGTTCGACAAGGGCGACCCGATCGAGACCATGCACGCCGTGGTGGAGGACCCGCCCGCCCCACCGCAGCGCAGCGGCCCGCTGACCCGGGTGCTGATGGGTCTGCTCGAGAAGGACCCGGCGCGCCGACTCGACGTGCACACCTCCCGGGCCATGCTGCGCGAGCTGCTCGCCGGCCCGCTGGGCAGCACGGCGACGGCTGTGCACTCGGTCACCGACCCGTACGCAGTGGTGCCGGTGCAGCAGCGCCCCATCCCCGTCCTCCCGCCGGCCCAGCCGGAGCCGAAGCCGGACAGCCAGATCGGTGGCCCGGCGATGCTGGCCCCTGGTGAGTCCCTGACCGACCGGCTGGCCTCGCTACGCCGGGGCGAGCGCCCGCAGGCAGCTCGCCCGGCCGGCACCACCGGTGGGCTCGACGAGACCAGCGCCGACGCGTTGGCCGGTCCGCTGCACACGCCGACCGGCGCGATGCCGACTCCCGGCCGACCGGCAGCCGGGCGCACCTACGGCGGCAATGCGGACGCCACCCAGCGGGTGGACGCCGGCGGGCACCCCGATGCCACCCAACGGGTCAGCTACGGCACCCCGGCCGATGCCACCCAGCAGGTCGGGTACGGCGGCGCAGCACCGGAGGCCACCCAGCGTGTCGGCGGCACCTACGGCGGCGGCAACCAGTGGTCGGTGCCGGGCACCGGTCAGCCCTGGGCGACAACGCCCGCCGCGTCGGGCGGCAGCGCGCTGGACAAGGTCCGGGCCACCGGTGGTCAGCTCGTCACCACCGTCAAGGGCTGGCCGCGCAAGGTGCAGCTCGCCGCGGCCGGCGGGTTGGTCGTCGTGCTGCTGATCACCGCGGTGGCACTCTCCGGCGGCGACGACGCCCCGCCGAGCACCCCGGCCGCACAGCCCACCCCGTCCGCCCCGGCGGCCCCCACCGTCGAGATGCAGGAGCACACGGCCCGCGGGATCCAGGTCATGGTGCCGAAGGGCTGGAAGAAGGCCACCGGCGGCTCGTACACCGACTACATCGACCCGGCGGACAGCGGCCGCAAGGTCCGCATCATCACCGAAAAGTGGAGCAGCAGCTCCGTCCGGTGGGCCGAGACGGCCGAGAACGGCCTCAAGACCCGGAGCACCTCCTGCGTCAAGCCGTACAACCAGATCTCCTCCACCGAGACCGAACTGGCCAGCAAGCCGGCAGCCGAATTCGAGTACACGTGCGGCGCTGGTGACGCGATGCGGCACGGCGTCTGGCGGGGCGTCGCGGAGGACGGCAAGGCGTACTCGTTCTACCTCACCGCCACGGACGCCAAGTTCGCGGAGAGCAAGCCGATCTTCGACGAGATGGCACGGACGTTCCAGCTCACCGGGAACGGCTGAGCCGGAGGGAACCCACAGGGGTGATCCGCCGCCGTGCTATCAAAGGGGCATGGCGGCGGACAGCACTGACATCGACGACATTCGCGAGCAAGCCCGGCGCTGGCTGGCCGACGACCCCGACCCGGCCAGCCGGGACGAGCTGACGGCGGTGCTCGATGGCCTCCCGGCGAGCGCCCCGGAGCTGGCCGACCGGTTCGCCGGCCCATTGACCTTCGGCACGGCGGGCCTACGCGGCCCGCTGCGTGCCGGCCCGAACGGCATGAACCTCGCCGTGGTCACCCAGGCCGCTGCCGGCCTGGTCACCTGGCTCGCGGCCCAGGGCGGCACCGGCCCGCTGGTGATCGGGTACGACGCCCGGCACGGTTCCCGACAGTTCGCCGAGCGCACCGCCCAGGTGGCCACCGGCGCTGGCCGCCCGGCGCTGCTGCTGCCCAGCCCGCTGCCCACCCCGGTGCTGGCGTACGCCGTGCGGCACCTCGGCGGTGTCGCCGGAGTGATGGTCACGGCCAGCCACAACCCGCCGCAGGACAACGGCTACAAGGTCTACCTCGGCGCGGAGCTGGGCGGCGAGTTGGGCGCCGGCGCGCAGATCGTGCCCCCAGCCGACGCCGGTATCGAGGCGGCCATCCGATCGGTCGGGCCGCTGGCCCAGGTGCCGTTGGGCGAGCCCGGTCTGGTGCTCGGCGACGACCTGGTCGCCTCGTACGTCGAACGGGCCACCGCGGTGATCGACCCGGACGGGCCACGGGACCTGACTGTGGCGTACACCCCGCTGCACGGGGTGGGCGCGGCGGTGCTCACCGCCGCCTTCGCCCGCGCGGGCTTTCCGACCCCCGGGGTGGTGCCCGACCAGGCCGAGCCGGATCCGGCGTTCCCCACCGTGTCGTTCCCCAACCCGGAGGAGCCGGGTGCTGTGGACCGGCTGATCGCCCTGGCCGACTCCACCGGCGCGGACCTCGCCATCGCCAACGACCCGGACGCCGACCGTTGTGCGGTGGTCGTTAGGGACGACAGCGACGGCTGGCGGATGCTGCGCGGCGACGAGGTGGGCGTCCTGCTCGCCGATCACCTGATGCGCCGGGGGGTGACCGGGCTCTACGCCACCACTATCGTGTCGTCGTCACTGCTGCGGGCGATGTGCGCGGCCCGGGGGCTGTCCTACGACGAGACGCTGACCGGGTTCAAGTGGATCGTGCGGGCCGGCGGCGGAAGCGCGCCGCTGGTCTTCGGCTACGAGGAGGCGCTCGGCTACTGCGTCGCCCCGGAACACGTCCGGGACAAGGACGGCATCACCGCCGCGCTGACAGTGGCCGAGTTGGCCGCCGGCCTGAAGACGCAGGGTCGTACGCTGACCGACCGGCTGGACGAGCTGGCCGCCGAGTTCGGCGTGCACCACACCGACCAGCTCTCCGCCCGGGTGGACGACCTGCGGGTCATCGCCGACGCGATGGCCCGGATCCGGGCGGCCACCCCGGCCACACTGCTCGGGCAGCCGGTGGACAGCGTCCGGGACCTGCTGCCCGAGTCGGACGTGGTGATCCTGCGGACCGCTGCGGTCCGGGTGGTGATCCGCCCGTCCGGGACCGAGCCGAAGCTCAAGGCGTACCTCGAGGTGGTGGAACCGGTAGTGGACGGTGACGTCCGGACGGCCCGCAGCCGGGCGGCGGCGGCGGTCGCCGCCCTGCGCGGCGAGATCGCCGCAGCTCTGGGGCTCTGACCGGCGCGCTGGGTCAGCGGCGCGGGCCGAGGGCCTGGTCGACGGCCCTGGCCAGGGCGGCGACGACCAGGCCAACCGACGGGCGGACCACCGAGTCGTCGGTGCTCACCTCGCCGGAGAACCCGGCGCCGGTGGCGATCTCCGTCAGCCGGCGGCGGGCGTCGGCGGCGGCCTCGCCGCTCACCCCGAGCGCGGACTCCATCCGGAGCACCACTACCAGGGTGGCCAGCGCGGCGGTCCGCTCGTCCGGGGCTGCCGCGCCGGTCAACGCCTCGGCCAGCCGCTGGCGGGTCTCCGCCTCGACGGAGGTGTCCACGACCGGGTAACGGTGCACGTGGATGAAGCCCAGCTCGGTCTCGTCGACGTCCCGGACGACGCCCTGCCGGCACAGGTCGGCGAGGATCCGGTCGCGCAGGCCGTGCCGCAGACGCTGCACCCAGGACGCCGGGGTGTGCGGGGTGTCGGCGGCGATCCGGCTGAGGACATCGTCGCTGAACGGCTCGCCGGTCGGCGTCGGGTCGATAACCGTCAGGGACCCGTCGGCGTACGCGATCCGGCCGGCCAGAGCCAGCTCGACCAGCACCGCGGCGGCCATGCCGAGGTCGAGGCTGATCCGTGGCATGGTCGCCTTGCCGGTCGTGTCGTCGTAGGCGAGGAGCAGCAACTCCTCGGCGAGCGCAACACCAGTCATGGCCGGAGACGGTAGCGGGTCCGCGCACCGCGCGCACGGACCCGCCGGACCCGGCACCGACCGGGTATCCCCTCAGAAGCGGGGCATGCCACCGAACTGGCGGTCGCCGGCGTCGCCGAGGCCGGGGACGATGAACATGCTGTCGTTGAGCCCCTCGTCGATCGAGGCCGTGACCAGGCGCAACGGCAGACCGGAGCGTTCCAGCCGCTCGATGCCGACCGGCGCGGCGAGCACGCAGAGCACTGTGATGTCGGTGCAGCCCCGGTCGGCCAGCAGTCGACAGGAGTGCTCCAGCGAGCCACCGGTGGCCAGCATCGGGTCGAGCACCAGCACCGGCAGACCGGCCAGATCGCGGGGCAAGGACTCCATGTACGCGCGTGGCTCGTAGGTCTCCTCGTCGCGGGCCAGGCCCACGAAGCCCATCGACGACTCCGGCAGCAGGCCGAGCGCGGCGTCCGCCATGCCCAGGCCGGCGCGCAGCACCGGGACCAGCAGCGGCGGGTTGGCCAGCCGGGTGCCCTCGGTGCCGGTGACCGGCGTCTGCACCGGGTACCGCTCGACGGGGAAGGTGCGGGCCGCCTCGTACACCAGCATGGTGGTCAGTTCGTGCAGCGCCGCCCGGAACGTCGAGGAATCGGTGCGCGCGTCCCGCATGGCGGTCAGTCGAGACTGGGCCAGCGGGTGGTCAATGACGTGTACGTCCACGATCGCTCAACCTACCGGTCCGTACCGCGTGGCGGTGCGGGTGCGGTCGGACCAGGGACGCCGCTCACGTCGGCACGTCGTCGAGCAGTCGTGAGCAAGATCACTCGGCGGTCTCGTGCGTAGACTTCTCGGCATGACGGCGACAACGACGTCGGCCCGGTCGGAGCTCTCCGAGCTGGGACGATCCGAGACCGCTCTGCGGACCTTCCTGCACGGCCTGCCCGGCGTGGACCAGGTCGGCGCGGAGCAGCGGGCGGCACAGCTCGGCACCCGCTCCATCAAGACCACCGCCAAGGCACAGGCGATCGACCTGGCGATCCGGATGGTCGACCTGACCACCCTGGAAGGGGCGGACACCCCGGGCAAGGTGCGCGCGCTCGCCGCGAAGGCCATTCGTCCGGACCCGGCCGACCCGTCCTGCCCGCACGTCGGCGCGGTCTGCGTATACCCGGCCATGGTTCCTCACGTGGCCGAGGTGTTGCGCGGATCGGGCGTGCACCTGGCCAGCGTGGCGACCGCGTTCCCGTCGGGTCAGGCGCCGCTGGAGATCAAGCTGGCCGACACCCGGGCCGCCGTCGCGGCCGGCGCCGACGAGATCGACATGGTGATCAACCGGGGCGCGTTCCTGTCCGGGCGGTACAAGGAGGTCTACGACGAGATCGTGGCCACCAAGGAAGCCTCCGGGGATGCCCACCTCAAGGTCATCCTGGAGACCGGCGAGCTGGCCACCTACGACAACGTCCGGCGGGCCTCCTGGCTGGCCATGCTGGCCGGCGGCGACTTCATCAAGACCTCCACCGGCAAGGTCCCGATCGCGGCGACGATGCCGGTGAGCCTGGTGATGCTGGAAGCGGTCCGCGACTTCCGCGAGGCGACCGGGCGGCAGGTGGGCGTGAAGCCCGCCGGTGGCATCAAGACCACCAAGGACGCGATCAAGTACCTGGTGATGGTCAACGAGACCGTCGGCCCGGACTGGCTCGACCCGGACTGGTTCCGCTTCGGCGCGTCCAGCCTGCTCAACGACCTGCTGATGCAGCGCACCAAGCTGACGACCGGCACCTACTCCGGTCCCGACTACTTCACCCTGGACTGATAGCCGATGTTCGAATACGCCCCCGCCCCCGAGTCCCGTTCGGTGGTGGACCTCAAACCCTCGTACGGGCTGTTCATCGACGGCACGTTCGTCGACCCGACCGACGGTGACAGCTTCAAGTCGATCAATCCCGCCTCCGAGGAGGTGCTGGCCGAGGTCGCCGAGGCCGGCCCCCAGGACGTGGAACGCGCGGTGCGCGCCGCCCGGAAGGCGTACGACAAGGTCTGGGGCCCGATGTCGGGCCGGGACCGGGCGAAGTACCTGTACCGGATCGCCCGGCTCATCCAGGAGCGCTCCCGCGAGCTGGCCGTCCTGGAGTCGCTGGACAACGGCAAGCCGATCCGCGAGTCCCGCGACGTCGACCTGCCGCTGGTCGCCGCGCACTTCTTCTACTACGCGGGCTGGGCCGACAAGCTGGAGCACGCCGGGTTCGGCGCGAACCCGCGGCCCATCGGCGTGGCCGCGCAGGTCATCCCGTGGAACTTCCCGCTGCTCATGCTGGCCTGGAAGATCGCCCCGGCGCTCGCCGCGGGCAACACCGTCGTGCTGAAGCCGGCCGAGACCACCCCGCTGACCGCGCTGCTCTTCGCCGAGATCTGCCAGCAGGCCGAGCTGCCGGCCGGTGTGGTCAACATCCTCACCGGCGCCGGCGACACCGGCCGCGCGCTGGTCGAGCACCAGGGCGTGGACAAGGTCGCCTTCACCGGCTCCACCGACGTGGGCCGGGCCATCGCCCGGTCGGTCGCCGGCACCAGCAAGAAACTCACCTTGGAACTGGGCGGCAAGGCCGCCAACATCGTCTTCGACGACGCACCGATCGACCAGGCCGTCGAAGGCATCGTGAACGGCATCTTCTTCAACCAGGGGCACGTCTGCTGCGCCGGCTCCCGACTCCTGGTTCAGGAGAACGTGGCCGACCGGGTGCTGGAGTCGCTGAAGCGACGGATGGCTCAGCTGCGGGTCGGCGACCCGTTGGACAAGAACACCGACGTCGGCGCGATCAACTCGGCCGCCCAACTGGAGCGGATCCGCGAACTGTCCGACGCCGGTTCCGCCGAGGGCGCCGAGCGCTGGTCACCGCCGTGCGACCTGCCCGACCGGGGCTTCTGGTTCGCGCCGACCATCTTCACCGGCGTCACCCAGGCACACCGGATCGCCCGCGAGGAGATCTTCGGCCCGGTGCTGTCGGTGCTCACCTTCCGCACCCCGGCCGAGGCCGTGGAGAAGGCCAACAACACGCCGTACGGGCTGTCGGCCGGGATCTGGACCGACAAGGGTTCCCGGATCCTGTGGATGGCCGACCGGCTGCGCGCCGGCGTGGTCTGGGCCAACACCTTCAACAAGTTCGACCCCACCTCGCCGTTCGGTGGTTACAAGGAGTCGGGCTACGGTCGCGAGGGCGGCCGGCACGGGCTGGAGGGCTACCTCAATGTCTGAGCGGGTCGCGGTACGCAAGACGTACAAGCTCTTCATCGGCGGGAAGTTCCCGCGCAGCGAGTCGGGACGGTCGTATCTCGTGCAGTCCTCGAATGTGTCACTGGCCTCCCGCAAGGACGCCCGGGACGCGGTGGTCGCCGCCCGCGCCGCCGTCAAGGGCTGGGCAGGCGCGACAGCGTACAACCGGGGTCAGATCCTCTACCGGGCCGCCGAGATGCTGGAGGGCCGCCGCGAACAGTTCGTCGCCCTGGGCATTCCCGGCGACGAGGTGGACGCCGCTGTCGACCGCTGGGTCTGGTACGCCGGGTGGGCCGACAAGCTGGCCCAGGTGTACGGCGGCGCCAACCCGGTCGCCGGCCCGTACTTCAACATCTCCGCGCCCGAGCCGACCGGCGTGGTCGCTGTGGTCGCCCCGGAGCGTCCGGCGCTGCTCGGCCTGGTCAGCGTGATCGCTCCGGCGATCGTCACCGGCAACACAGTGGTGGTGGCGGCGTCCCCGAGCGAGCCGCTGGCGGCGGTGACGCTGGCCGAGGTGCTGGCCACCTCCGACCTGCCCGGCGGTGTGGTCAACATCCTCACCGGCGCGATCACCGAGACCGCGCCGACGCTGGCCGCGCACATGGACGTCAACGCGATCGACCTGACCGGGGTCACCGACACCGCGCTCGCCACCGATCTGGAGGTCAAGGCGGCGGAGAACCTCAAGCGGGTGCTCCGACCGGCCCCGGCCGACCACGACTGGACCGGTGACCCGGGGGTGGCTCCGATGACCGCGCTGTTGGAGACGAAGACGGTGTGGCACCCCAAGGGGGTGTGATCGCTCCCTGCCTTTGGGGTTTTCCGGGGGAGCCCCGCCCGCTCCGGGCGGTCAGGCTTGATCCCTGCGCGGGCGGGGCTCCCCCGGAAAACCTGACGTGGACCGGGTCCGTCGGTCGGGTCAGCTCACTGGTTCTGCCTCGGGGTGGGTCATCAAGATCTGCGCAACGTCAGGGTTGTTGCTGCCTCACGCGTGCCTGAGGCAGCAACAACCCTGTTCTTGTCCGGATCTTGCGCCAATCGGGGGTGGGTCCGGGTTGGGACGGCTGGGTGGGTGGGGGGTCTACTACCGGGGGTAGGATTGGTCCGTGACTCGGTTGGGCGATCTTGAGCGTGCGGTGATGGACGTGCTGTGGGACGTGGTTCCCGGCACGTCGGACGGGGTGACCGTGCGCGAGGTGGCCGACGCGCTCGATGGCCGTGAGCTGGCGTACACCACTGTGATGACAGTGCTGGACCGGCTCGCCGGCAAGGGCATGGTGCAACGGGAGCGAGAGGGTCGAGCCTGGCGGTACCGCCCAGCGGCCAGCCGCGAGGCGCACATCGCTCAACTCATGCTCGACGCCCTCGACCTGGGTGGCAGCCGGGACGCCGCGCTGGTGCGTTTCGCCCGCTCGGTGACCGGCACCGAGGCCGAGGTGCTGCGAGCGGCCCTGGGCAGCGAGGCCGGCCTGACCGGGCCTGGCTCCACCGGTGGCGACGCGGGCGCGGCCGATGCCCTGACCGACCGGGTGGACGGGCCGGCGGGCCGACGACCCGCCGGCGAGGCAGCGGAGCGGTAGGGCGCGCGCCATGGCCTACGCCGTGCACTTCGCCGCCACGATGCTGGCCTGCTATCTGACTGCCCAGGTGTTGGCCCGCTCCACCTGGACGTGGCGCAGCCCCCGGGTGGCGATCATCTGCTGGCAGGCCGTCGGGCTGGCGTTGGGCCTCTCGGCGATGGGCCTGCCGATGGCGCTCGGGTTGAGCGCGTACGACCGGCCGACCGGCAGCGCACTGCTCGCCCTGGCCAACGACCTCGCCCACGGCGCCCTGCCGATCGGGGTGGGCACGTTCCACCTGGCCGGCGTCGGCGTGGGCTTCGGCATCGGGGCGGTGCTGGTCACGACGACGGTGCGCAGCATCCATGGCACCGTACGCGCCCAGCGTCGCCACCGGGACCTGCTCTCCCTCGTCGCCCGGAACGACCCGGCCGCGCCGGGCGCGCTGGTGTTGGATCATCCGAGCGCCGCCGCGTACTGCCTGCCGGGCGTGAAGCCGCAGGTGGTGGTCAGCGCCGGCACCCTGAGCCTGTTGGACCGGGCCGAGCTGGCCGCGGTGCTCAGCCACGAGCGTGCGCACGCCCACGAGCGGCACGACCTGGTGCTGCTGCCGTTCACCGCCTTGTGCCGGGCGCTGCCGTGGTTCGGCTGGGTGCGCGACGCGCACGAGCGGGTCGCCCTGCTGGTCGAGATGCGCGCCGACGACAAGGCCCGTGAGCTGCACGCCGAGGCCCCGCTGGCAGGGGCTCTGCGCCGGTTCGCCGCCGCCGGGCACCGGATCACCCCGGCCGGCGCGCTCGGCATGGGCGACCGGGATCTCGACGTACGGGTGCAGCGCCTGCTGGTCAGCGACCGGCCGCCGCGGGTTCTCGGTGCCACCGCCCTCGCGGTTGCCACCACACTGGTCGCCCTCCCGGTCACCCTCTTCCTGAGCTGACGCGCCAACCCCGTTCCACGCCACTGACCGGGTGACGGCGTGTCGCCGGCCGGACAGGCAGGTGTTCGAGTCCCCCTTTGCTCTGCTTCAACCCACGCACCACCTTCGCGGCAGAACCGTTGCGTGGGTTGAAGCAGAGCAAAGGCGGCGAAGCGGCATAGGCCGCCCCCTCGCCCGGCGTTGCCTCGCCGCACCACCCAGCAAACGCAGCTACTACGCATCGTCGTAGTATTGTCTACTACAAGGCGTAGTAGAGTTTTTATGTAGGCTAGCTACGTGTAGGGTGGCTACGACAAGGGAGCCAACGCTATGGAGGGCTGGTCATGGACACCCTGCTCCTCGCCCGCCTGCAGTTCGCCACCACCACCTCGATCCACTTCCTGTTCGTGGTGGTCACGCTCGGACTGGTCACCCTGCTGGTCGGCATGCAGACCGCGTGGGCGCTCACCGGCAACCCGAAGTGGGAACGGCTGACCCGCTACTGGGGCCAGCTCTACGTGATCAACTACGTCCTCGGCATCGCCACCGGCATCGTGATGGAGTTCCAGTTCGGGCTGAACTGGAGTGGCCTGTCGCGCTACGTCGGCAACGTCTTCGGCGCGCCGCTGGCCATCGAGACGCTTGTGGCGTTCTTCCTGGAGTCCACGTTCCTCGGGATGTGGATCTTCGGCTGGCACCGGCTCGGCAAGCGCGTCCACCTCGCGCTGCTCTGGGGCGTGGCGATCACCGCGTACGCCTCGGCGTTCTGGATCATGGTGGCCAACTCCTGGCTCCAGAATCCGGTCGGCTACGAGGTCCGCGACGGGATCGCCCACCTCACCGACTTCGGCGCGCTGCTCACCAATCCCAGCCTCGGCATGGCCTTCGGGCACGTGGTCTCGGCGGCGCTGCTGGTCGGCGGGATGCTGATGGCGGCGGTCAGCGCCGGGCACCTGATCCGGCGTACCCCTGACTTCGCGCTCTTCCGCACCTCGCTGCGGATCGGCCTGGTCACCGCGGCACTGGCCATCACGATGGTGCAGGGCTTCGGTTTCGCCCAGTTCGGCCCGGTGGGCTCGGTGCAGCCGACCAAGTTCGGCGGCAACGGCCCGGAGGCCCAGGCGCTGATCGCCGACTGGACCACGCGGTTCGGCCCCGGCGACTACACCCCACCGGTGCTGGCCAGCGTCGGGTTGGGCTTCATGATCCTGATCGGCTTCACCCTCGGCTGCGTCTGGCTGCTGCTACCCCTGCTCTTCCGGGACTGGGTCATCCGACTGCGCTTCCCGCTCTGGCTGATCCTGCTCGGACTGCCGCTGCCGTTCATCGCGGTGATCCTCGGCTGGATCTCCCGGGAGGTCGGCCGTCAACCCTGGGTGGCGTACGGGCTGCTCCCCACCGAGCAGGCCGTCTCCCCGGTCAGCGCACCGCTGATGCTCACCTCGCTGATCGGGTTCAGCCTGCTGCTGGGCACCCTCGCCGTCACCAACTGGGTGCTGCTCGCCCGGCACGCCAGGCGTGGCGCGGCCGACCCGGCGCTCGGTCGGCCACCGGCGCCGCCCAGCGAGCCGGCCCACCCCGAACCCGCCCTCCTCTGAGGAGTAGACAGTGGACCTCGCCTGGTACGCCCTGCTCGGCCTCTTCTTCGCCAGCTACCTGGTGCTCGCCGGCTACGACTACGGCGTCGGGCTGCTGCTCGCCCGCGGCGTCGGTCCGGCCGGGCGGCGGGAGGCGCTCACCGCGCTCGGCCCGTTCTTCCTCGGCAACGAGGTCTGGCTGGTGGCGGCCGTGGGCATTCTCTTCGGCGCGTTCCCCCTCCTGGAGGGCGAGTTGCTCGCCGGCTGCTATCCGGCCGTCGCCGGTGCCCTGGTCGGCGTCATCCTGGTCACCGCCGGGGTGCAACTGCGCAGCCGGCCCAGTGACGAGCGGATCCGCGCCCGCTGGGACCGCGTCGTGGTGATCGGCAGCGCCCTCGCCGCGCTGGGCTGGGGTGTGCTGCTCGCCGCGCTGTTGCAGGGCGTACCCCTCCAGGCCGACGGGCACGTCGCCGGGGTGACGCACCTGGCCACCCCGTTCGCGGCCGCCGCCGGGCTGGCCATGGTCACAGTGGTCGCGGTGCACGGGGCGACATTCCTCACCCTACGACTGCCGGCCGAGGCCGCCGCCGTGGTCGGTCGCACGGCCCGCCGGCTGGTGCCGGTGGCGCTCACCGCTGTCGCAGTGGCCACCGTCGTGGGCCTGCTCTCCGCCCGGGTACGCGACGCAGTGCAGCGGCCGGCGGTGGCCGTACTCCTGCCGGTGCTGCTCGTCGCGGTGCTGCTGGCTGCCCGCGCGGCGCTGGCTCGGCGGCGGCCAGGGTGGGCTCTGGTCGCCACCGGCGCGGCCCTGGCGCTGCCGGTGCTGCTGGTCGGAGCCGCTCTCTGGCCCTACGTGTTGGTGTCCACGACCGATCCGGACGCCTCGCTGCGGGTGGCCGACGCAGCCGCCAGCGCACCGACACTGCGGCTGCTGGGCTGGGTGGCGCTGCCGCTACTTCCGGCCCTACTAGGCTTCCAGGCGATGTGCTGGTGGGTTTTCCGAGGACGGACCGACGGTAGGGCACCGGTGTACTGGTGAGCCGCCGTCCGTTCGACCCGCGTCTGCTGCGCCGGGTCCCTGCGGCCCGGGGCGATCTTGCCGTGCTCGGGCTCCTGGGGGTGCTGGCCGCCGGGTTGATCGTGGCGCAGGCCACAGCGCTCGCGTCGCTGCTGGCCACCGCGATCGACGGTCGGCTGGATCGACCGGCGCTGGCCGGCTTCGTGATCGCTGTCGCCGCCCGCTCGGCACTGGTCTGGGCGCAGGGCACGGTCTCGGCGCGCGTCGCCGCCACGGTCAAGGCCACGCTGCGGGCCGACCTGCTCGGCGCCGTGGGCCGGCACGGGCCTGGCTGGGTGGCCGGGCAGCGGGCCGGTGAGATCGCCACCCTGGCTGGGCGTGGGCTGGACGCGCTGGACGCGTACTTCACCGGGTACCTGCCGCAACTGGTGCTCAGCGTGACGGTGCCCCTCGCGGTGCTGGCGCGGGTCGTCTTCGCCGACTGGAGCTCGGCGGTGATCATCGCGCTGACCCTGCCGCTGATCCCGGTCTTCGGAGCGCTGCTCGGCTGGCAGGCGCAGGCCGCGACCGAGCGGCAGTGGCGGCGGCTCGCGTTGCTCGGCGGGCATTTCCTGGACATGGTCGCCGGGCTGCCCACGCTGCGCGCGTTCGGGCGGGCCCGGGCACAGACCGACGTGGTACGCCGGATGGCCGACGGTCACCGCGTCGCCACAATGAAGACGTTGCGGATCGCGTTCCTCTCCGCGCTGGTCCTCGAACTGGTCGCCACCCTCTCGGTGGCGCTGGTAGCGGTGCCGGTCGGCATCCGCCTGCTCGGCGGCGGGCTGGCCCTGCAGACCGCGCTGCTGGTGCTGCTGCTGACCCCGGAGGCGTACCTGCCGTTGCGGGCCGCCGGTAGCCGCTTCCACGCCAGCATGGAGGGGCTGGCCGCGCTGGACGAGGCGTTGACAGTCTCCGCCGCACCCACCGCGCCACGGGCCACCGAGGGCGCCTCCGTCCCCAACGCTCGGGCCGAGATCCGGTTCGAGGGGGTGACAGTGGCGTACGAGCGGACCACAGCGCTGCGCGACGTCACGCTGACCATCCGGCCCGGCGAACGGATCGCCATCATCGGTCCCAGTGGCGCCGGCAAGAGCACGCTGCTCGGCCTGCTGCTGGGTTTCGTGGTGCCGACCAGCGGCCGGATCACGGTGGACGGGGTCGACCTCGCCACCGCCGACCCGGACGCCTGGCGTCGGCAGCTCGCCTGGGTGCCGCAGCGGGCCCACCTCTTCGCCGCCTCGCTGGCCGACAACATCCGCCTCGGCGCGCCGGACACCCCGGCCGACGTCCTCACCGCCGCTGTGCACGATGCCGCCCTGGACGACGTGGTGGCCGGCCTGCCCGACGGCCTGGACACCGTGCTCGGTGAGCGCGGTCACGGGCTGTCCAGTGGGCAGCGGCAGCGGGTGGCGCTGGCCCGGGCGTTCCTGCGCGCCGCCCCGGTGGTGCTGCTCGACGAACCCACAGCCCGACTCGACACGGCGGCCGAGGCGGTGGTGCTCGACGCCACCCGTCGCCTGGTCGCCGGCCGGACGGCGCTGCTGGTCGCGCACCGACCGGCGTTGCTGGCCGACGCCGACCGGATCCTGCGCATCGAGGACGGCCGGGTCACCGAGTTGACGCCCGAACCGACCGGGAAGGCCGCGCGATGACCGCCGAACACGGGCCAGCGGCACCGGCCGGGCGGGCCGCCGCCGAGCGGGCAGTGCTGCGACTGGCCCGGCCGTACCTGGGCCGCCTGGTCGGAGCCGGGCTGCTGGCGGCCGCCACCGAGTTCGCCGGCCTGGCCCTGATGGCCACCGCCACCTGGCTGCTGATGAGCGCCGCCGGTCAGCCTCCGCTGGACCGCCTCACAGTGGCGATCGTCGCGGTCCGGGCGCTGGCGATCAGCCGGGGCGTGTTCCGCTACACCGAACGGCTCGCCGGGCACGACGCGGTCCTCCGCATGATCACCGACGTCCGAGCCCGGGTCTTCGCCACCCTGGCGGCCCGCCGTGGCACGGCGCACCGCTCGGGTGACGTGCTGAGCCGACTGGTCTCCGACGTGGAGGCCGTCCAGGACCTGTTGCTGCGGGTGCTGGTGCCCGCCGCGGCGGCGGCAGTGGTCGGCGTGTCGGCGGTCGCCGTGGCGGCGCTGATCTCACCACCGGCCGCCGGCGCGCTCGCCGTCGGGCTGCTGGTCGCCGGGGTGGCGCTGCCCGCGTTGGCCACCGCTGTCACCCGCCGCAGCGCGGCCGAGGTGGCCCCCCTGCGGGGTGCGCTGGCCACCGACGCGATCGACCTCACGCACGGCGCGGCCGACCTGGCCGCGTTCGGGGCGACCGACGTCACGCTGCGCGCCGCCGAGCAGCGCGCCCACCGGCTGGCCCGGCTGGAACGTCGGCTGGCCGCCACCGGGTTCGCTGTGGACGCGGCCGGCGTGCTGGCCGCCGGCGCGACCGCGGCAGCGGTGGTACTGGTGGCGCTCGCCGCCGACGTGTCGGGCGTGCTGGTGGGCGTCCTCGCCGTCGGCACACTGGCCGCCGTCGAGGTGACGCTGGCGTTGGTCGCCGCGGCCCGGCAGTGGACGCAGCTCCGGCCCGGCCTGACCCGGGTGGCCGACCTGCTCGACACCGACCCGCCGACCGCGCCGCCGACGACCGGTCCAACGGACCTGACCGGCCCGCACAAGCTGCGCTTCGACGACGTGACAGTGCGGTACCGGGCCGGTGCGGCACCCGCCCTGGACGGGGTCAGCCTGGACCTGCCGGCGGGACGCCGGATCGCTGTCGTCGGCCCGAGCGGCGCCGGCAAGAGCACACTGGCCGCCGTGCTGACCGGCACCGTCCGGCCCGCCTCCGGCCGGGTCACCCTCGACGGTCACGACCTCTCGGCGTACGCCGAGGAGGCGCTGCCGCGCGCGGTCGGCGGGCTGCTGGCCGAGGCGTACGTCTTCCATGCCACGGTGCGGGAGAACCTGCTGCTCGGGCGGGCCGGAGCGGGCGAGGACGAGCTGACCGCGGCCACCGCCGCCGCCGGCCTGCTGGACTGGGTCCACGCGCAGCCGGCGGGCTGGGACACGCTTGTCGGCGAGGAGGGCGGGCAGCTCTCCGGCGGGCAGCGGCAGCGACTGGCGCTCGCCCGGGCCCTGCTCGCGGCGCCGCCGGTCCTGGTGCTCGACGAGCCCACCGAAGGTCTGGACCCGACCGCCGCGGACGCGGTGCTCGCGTCCGCCCTCGCCGCCACCCCCGTCGGGCACTCGGTGCTGCTGATCAGCCACCGGCTCAGCGGGCTGGCCGACCTGGACGAGATAGTGGTCCTCGACGGCGGTCGGGTGATCCAGCGCGGGCGGCACGCCGAGTTGGTGGCGGCCGCGGGCTGGTACCGGGACCAGTGGCTGCTCCAGGCCGCTGCCGAACGGGGTTACCTGGCGCTCGCCCCCTGACCCGACTCCGGGGGCGGACCAGGGTTCTCCCGGACGTCGACCGGCGGGAGTCCGTGGCAGTGTGGTGCCATGGGGCGCGGTGAGGACGTGATGGTCGACGAGCACCTGCGGGAGCTGGCCGCTCGGTTGCAGGGGCCGGCGCGGCTCAAGACCGACCTACTGACCGAGGCCCGGCACGGGTTGCTGGACGCCGTCGAGGCGTACCGCGAGAGCGGGGTGCCACCCACCGAGGCGCAGCGTCGGGCGGTGGTGGAGTTCGGCTCACCGGCGCAGGTGCTCCCGTCCTGGCAGGCCGAGCTGGCGGTGGGCGCCCTGCGTGGGCTCTCCCTGCGGATGCTGGCGATCGCCGGGGTGGGGGTGGTCGCCGGTGATCTGACCTGGCGGGGGTCGAGCTGGAGTGGCGGCCCACGTCCCCCGGCCGGCTATCTGCTGCTCTCCAACTCGGTCGACTGGATCTGGATGAGCGCGCTGGCGCTCTCGGTGGCCGGTCTGCTGGTGGTCTGGGCGACCGCGCGGGCGCCCCGGCCGGGCCTGGCTCTGGCCCAGCGTGCCGTGGGCGCCGGCCTGACCGGCGTCCTGATCCTCGGCATAGTGGCCGGCAGCGCCCTCTTCACCTGGTCGCTCAACCTCTGGGACGCGGCGGCGCACTGGCCACCGATGATCATCGGCGCGGTGTTGGTGGGCGGCGCCTACTTCTCGCTCACCCGCGCGGCTCGCGGCTGGCTGCTGGCCGCCACCCGCTGATCGGCGGCGGAGCCGAGAGGGTCAGGCCGGGGTGGGCGGGCTGCCGGGATCGAGGAACCGGCCGACTGTCAGTTGGAACTCGCGCCAGCCGGCCCGCTCCCCGGCCAACGCCCGCCGGCCGGAGTCGGTGAGCTGGTACGTCCGCCGTTCCCGGCCGCTGACAGTGCTCCAGGTGCTCGCCACGTGGCCGGCGCGTTCCAGGCGACGGAGCGCCGGATAGATGGTGCCGGTGGGCAGATCCAGACTGCCGTCACTGCGGGCGCGCAACGCCTCGATGATCGCGTAGCCGTGCAGCGCGCCCTGTTCGAGCACGGCGAGCAGCAGAGCGTCGAGATGGCCGTGCAGTTCCTGGGCCTTCATGCGTAGCTACGCTACTTGTCGAACCGCCGCTTCGCCAGCGGTGACGACCAGCAGGTCGGACCCGTGCGCCAACCGGCCACCGGGGTGCGGGCATCGGTCACCCAGGGCTGCCGACTAGGGTATGTGCCCAGAGTCACTCGCCGGTCAGAGACCCCGGTGGGTGGGCAACCCGAAGCACACGGAGGTCAGCGTGGCCCGCCAGTCGCCCCAACGGCCCGACGCCGACGAGCCCGAGCTCGACGACACCACCGGCGCGGCCGAGCCAGACGAGACCGAGCGCCCATCGGTGTCGACCGACCGCTCACTCTGGGACGAGCTGCGCATCGACCCAGTGGAGATCGCCCTGCCCGCCGGCACCGGCTTCACGCTCCGGGCCTACCGACCGGCCAGCTCGCTGACTCCGACCGACGTGACCGAGCGCGACCAGGACGACCCGTTCCTCGCGCGCCGCCAGGCGATCGAGGAGGAAGAGGACGACGAGACCGTCGTCATCCTCGACGAGGAGCTGGCCCAGGAGTTCGCCGACGAGGACGACGAGTCGAAGCACCGCCGGGACGGCGCCGCCACCGACACCGAGACCGACGACGAGTCGGACGAGGCCGTCACGGACGAGGCGGACGACGAGGAGGTGCCGGTCTTCCTCAGCAACCGAGGCAAGCTGCTGCTGTTCAAGACCCCCGAGTCGCTTGTCAGTTTCATCCGATCCGGTGCGCCAAACGATCTGTCCCAACTGGACAGCTGGAATGAATTGTCCGAACGGGTGGAGCCGGCAGATATCGCTCCGCTCGACGAGGACACCTACGAGCTCGACCTGGTCGTGGAGAACCTGCGCGGCGGGCACGACACGTGGGATTCGACCCTGCTGATCGAGGCGGGCGAGGCCGCGCGTGACCTCTCGTACGCATTGCGGCTGCCTGCGGTACTCGACATGCTCTCCGCCGGCTCCAGCCTCGACGACCTGGACGAGGCGCTGCGTGGCACCGCCAACGGTGGAATCGGCGCGTTCATGGCTCGGCGACGGCTGAAGAAGATCGGGGCGCAGACCGCAAGTTTGGGTTGGCGCACCATTGTCGGCAAGATCTCTGCGGTGGTGGACTGGCGCGACTGACCCGTACCGGGGAGCATCAGTTGCTGGCAGAGGAAGACCTGTCCCGGGAGGAGGACGACGCCGTGGCGCTCGTGCGCGTTTACTGCGGTCTGGCCTCGGCGGATCCGGCTGACCGACCGGCCTCCGCCGGTTCGACGCTGACGTCCGCTGTGGTCGACGACGCAGGCCGTCTGCTGCATGTCTGCGAGATCAGCGATGACGCCGCTGGCTACGCCCAGCTCGTCGCGCTGCTCGTGGAGCGGTCGGGCGGGCCGAGCGGTGCGGCCATCGCCGCCGACAGCGACGACCACACGGTCACCTCGCTGCTGAGCGCGGCGGGGCGACCCCTGGCGATCGCCGACGACGACTCGGTGGACGACTTCGCCGAGCGGTTCGCCGACGACGACTCCCTTGAGGAGATGCAGTCGCCTCCGGCCGAACGACAAGCGGTCGGCCTCGCCCGCGCGTTGCAGGCGGGGGCGCTCTCCGCCGTCACCCTGCCGGCACCCCGGGACCTCGCCGGTTACAAGCAGGTGCTCTCCGCGCACGCCGCGCTGGCCAGTGGCCGACACTCCGCCGCCGTGGCGCTGCGCGAAGTTCTGCGTGAGCTCTACCCGGCGGCCCTGCGCGCATACCCGGACCCGGCCGAGCCGGTCTCCCTGGCCGTGCTGGACGCGCTGCCCGAGCCGGGCATGCTCGGCGGCACCGTGGCCCGGGGCCGCGAGGTGTCGGTCGCGGCGGATGCCATCGCCGCACACCTCGCCGCGGACGGGGTCGCCGACGCCGAAGAGATCAACGAGGCGGTCACCGCCCTGCGGGTCGCCATCTCCGAGACACCCCGACGTGCCGCGGTCAACCGGGCGCTCACGTCCGCGGTGGCCGAGACGGTCCGCCAGGCCGTCGCCTCCGTACGGGCCTGCGACGCCGGGTGTGAGGCGCTGGTCAGCGCGCTCAGCTCACGGGTCACCACGCCCGTTCAGGCACCCGGCCGCCGGGCCGCGGCCCGCCGTGGCGAGTCCGTCGGCGAGTTGACCGGCCTGGCCGGCGCCAACGCCGGGATGACCGGCCTCGCCGGCACCAACGCCGGGTTGCGGTCGGTCCGCCCCAACCCGCCAGCCGCCGACCCGGCACCCGCTGTCGGGCGGCGCAGCCGTCCCGAGCCGGTCCCCGGTAACGCGCCGTTGGCGTCGCCCCGCCCGCTCGGGCCACCGCCGGTCGCCCCCGCGCCGGTCACGCCGCCGCCGGTCGCCCCCGCGCCGATGACTCCGGCGGCGATGGCTGGTCCGCCGGCGTCCACGCTGCCCAGTCGTAGCGAGCCGCTTCCGAGCCGGATCGACGGCCCGACCAACCGGCCCGTCTCCTCGCCGCCGCCTCCGCCGCCCGGGATCACCCCGATCGCGCCGACGCAACGCGGCATGGTGCCGCCAGCCGAGGCCGGTGAGCCGTTCCGGCCGACGCTGACCACTGCCGCGATCAACAACGCGCGGGCCGAACGGCAGCGGACTGTCATTCCGCCCCGCCCCAAGACCAACGGCGAGCCCCGGCCGAGCCACCAGCAACGCCCTGTCGACGAGCCGCCCACCGGCGGGTTCAGCGCCACCGACCTCAGCATTCCGGTGCCGACCCCCCGACCGGGGCAGGAGACCGCACCGCCCGGCTCCCGAGCCAACTGGCCGCTGGTCAACAACCCGGAGGACCCCTCCGACAGCTCACCGAACAACCCGGTGGCCTACTCGTACGGCGGCAGCCGCGGTGTCGACGCCCCCACCGACCCGGGTCGGGCCGACGGTCGGGTCACCCCGCCGTGGTTGGCGGACGACCTGCCACCGGAGCCGCCGATGCTGCGGCTGGTGGAGCCACCGCCGCTGGCCGACCGGGCGCTGCGCGAGGGGCTCAACCCTCCCGTGGACCAGCACCTGGAGACGCCGCCGCTGCGCCTGGTCGACCGCGAGCAGGCCGCTCGCAACGGTCGGGCGGCCGCCCGCACCGAACGCGCCGCCGAGCACCGGCCGTCGCCGCCGGTCGAGCACCGGCCACCGCCGATGGAGCACCGGCCGCCGCCCATGGAGCACCGGCCGCCGCCGGTCGCCGACGAGGGCGACGGCGATCTGCTGATCTTCGCGCAGGCCAAGTCGGCCTGGTTCGTGGGGCAGGCCGAGGAGTCCGACCTGGACTGGTCGACCACTGCCGACACCGGCTGGCAGGCCGCAGAGCAGGCCGCCCGCCCGGCGGTGGGCGCCGAGACCAACGCAGGGCTGCCCAAGCGCGTGCCGCAGGCCAACCTGGTGCCGGGTTCGCCGCTGCGCGAGGAGCGCCCATTGCGGATAGTGCGTGATGCGGCAAGCCTCGCGGAGAACACGACAGGCTACTTCCGTGGCTGGCGCCGCGGCCAGGAGATCGGCGGTTTCGCTGTGGGTGGTCGGCCCGGTCGCGAGGCGGCCGGAGGCTGGGACTTCAGCCGCGACCACGGGGACCGCGACGACGACCGGGAGTACGAGTACCGCTCGGCGGGCTACCAGTCCTGATTCCCCTCTCACACGCGGAAGCGCCCCCAGCCAGCTGGCTGGGGGCGCTTCCGTCTCAGCAGGGCGATCCCCCGGGCACGCAGAAGCCGCCTCGCGAGGACCGTGGCTGGCCTGTGCCCCGGGGAGGGGCTGACAGCTTCCAGGTCGTCAGGAGGCGGCTCGGCGGCGCGCCGGGTCGTCTGAGCGACGAGCCAGCGCGGAGGCACTCACCGGGGCGGCTGGCAGCGCCCGGTGGCGGCCGGAGCCACCACCGGGGCGTGCAGCGCCGCGATCAGGCCGGGGCGACGGCGCGCGTACGGCGCATGGTGAGCACGTACTCGACCAGCGAGATCAGCACGTGCTTCGTCGACTCCCGGTTACGGGCGTCGCAGGCCACCACCGGCACGTCGCTCGAGATCGCCAAGGCGTCCCGGACGTCCTGCGGGTCGTGGTACTGCATACCGTCGAAGCAGTTGATCGCCACCAGGTACGGCAGGCGTCGGTGCTCGAAGAAGTCGATCGCCGCGAAGCAGTCGGCCAGCCGGCGGGTGTCCACCAGCACGACCGCACCGATCGCACCCCGCACCAGTTCGTCCCACATGAACCAGAAACGGGTCTGACCCGGCGTACCGAACAGGTACAGAATCAGGTCACGGTCGATCGAGATCCGGCCGAAGTCCATGGCCACCGTGGTCGTCGTCTTGCCCGGCACCTGCCGGGTGTCGTCGACGCCCACGCCAGCGGAGGTCATGATGGCCTCGGTGGTCAGCGGCGTGATCTCCGAGACCGAGCCGACCAGCGTCGTCTTACCGACGCCGAATCCACCGGCGATAACGATCTTCGCCGACGTCACGCGGCCGCTCGGGTTCGGCGGGCGGTGCGACATGTCAGAGCCTGCGAAGTCCACTCAGCACCCTCTCCAGCAGTTCAGTGCCCACCGCGTCGTCGGAGTCGTCCAAAATGGTCGGCTCGTGGACCGCGACCAGGCCGTCCGTCGCCATGTCGGCGATGAGCACCCGGGCCACACCGAGCGGGAGCTGCATCCGCGCCGCGATCTCCGCGAGCGATTGCACGCGACCGTCACACAGCGCGGCGATGTACTGGTGTTCGCGGCCACCACCGTTGCCATTGGCAGCGGTACGGCCGCGCACCGTCGTCTCGACGAGCGCCTCCAGCGCGATGTCGAGCCGGGGACGGGTGCGACCACGGGTCACGGCGTATGGACGGACCAACGCTCCGGTCGGTTCGTCACGATCGGCCATCTCGCCGCTCACCTCCTTCGCACCCGTTACCGGCTCCCACCGGTGAAACCCGTCGTTGTCGTTGTTGCAGTCGTGCCGACCTCACGATCGGCTAGACGTCAGCCCAGCATGCCCGCAGCCGCACGCGGCTGCGGGGTCAGTGCGTCGCCCACCCGGTCGACCAGCAGCGCCATCTCGTAGCCAACCTGGCCCACGTCGGAGCTGCGGGCTGCCAGCACGGCGAAGGACGAGCCGTCCGAGATGGACATCAGGAACAGGAAGCCATTGTCCATCTCCACGACGGTCTGCAACACCGCGCCTCCCTCGAAGCAGCGTGCTGCCCCCTGGGTCAGGCTGACCAGACCCGAAGAGATCGCGGCGAGCTGGTCTGCCCTGTCGCGCGGCAGATCCCGTGACGACGCGAGGAGTAGGCCGTCCGCCGATACGGCGACCGCATGCGCGACGCCGGGCACCCGGTCGGCGAAGTTGGCCAGCAGCCAACCAAGATCCTGCGTAGTTGTCATCCTTCTTGCTCCTTCTGCCCGCTCCCGGCCACCGGGCCTGAGCCAGACTGCGAGGATTGCCCTCCCGGAGTTGCCTCCGGGCTGGTCGGGTTGTCCGAGGTGCTACGCCCTCGCTGCACGCCCCGGTGGTAGGCGGAGAGCAGGCCACGAACCGCCTCCGGGGAGCGCCGCTGGACCGAAGTGGTGGGCTTTTCTACCGCACCGGGTACCAGCTGCGCCATCGGCTTGCGCTTCGGCAGACCGGTAGTGGTGGTCTCGCTCACCGGCGCCGCACCGGCCGCTGCGGAGGCAGCACGCCAGCCGTCGTCGGCGGCGGTCTGCCAGCCGTTGCTCTGCGGTTGGGGCCGGCGGTTCGGCAGGCTCTCGGCGAGGCTCGGGCGAGCGCCCTCGTTCGCTGTGGAGCCGTTGTCCCGCGGCGCTCCTCCGACCGTCGGAGTGTCTGCCATCGGTGTGTTACCTGTCGTCCCGGGTGGTGTCTTGTGGACTGCCCGACCGGTGGCCTCGACCGTGGCGAACTGCTGGGTCGCGGAGTCGCCGTTCGTCGCTGGCTGAGCGCCGGCCGCGGTCTCCTCGGAGCCCGGGCGACGGGTACGGAACCAGGCCGACTCGAGCTCCCGGAAGATCGGCAGCTCCATCGTCTCATCCGCGTACCGCTGACGGTTCTGTGCCTGCGGCTGCTGCGGTGCCGGCCGAGCCTGCGGAGCCGGAGCCGGAGCCGGAGCCGGAGCCGCTGCCGGAGTCGGCGCAGGAGCCGGAGGCTGGGCTGCGGCCGGCTGCTCGCCGGGTCGCGGCACCCGCGGCAGCTCCGTCGTCATGTCCAGCGCGGCGGCGAGCCGCTCGGGCACCGGCGGGGTGGCCGTGTCCCGGTCGCTACCCGGCACTGGCGGCCAGGCCGGCGGCGCCGGGGCGTTGGGTGCCTGCGCGGGCGGGGCGGACCGGGGCGCGAAGCCGCTGAACGACTGGCTGGACGCCGGCGGCGCCGAGTACGGCTGGTTCGAGTACGGCTGACCGGACGCCGGCGAGGCCGAGACCGGCGACGCGGACACCGGCGGACCGGCGTACGGCTGCCCGGAGGCCGGAGCGGCGGACACCGGCGCGCCGCCGTACGGCGCACCCGAGTAGGGCTGCCCGGAGTACGGCTGGCCGGAGGCCGGCGAGGCGGAGACCGGGGCACCGGAGTAGGGCTGCGCGGAGACGGGCGGCGCCGAGTACGGGTGCGTTTCGGGGCTGCTCGGCAGCTGACGCGGGATGGACGGCTGCTGGCCGGTGGTCGGGGTCTCGTCCCCGGCCCGGCGCTGCGGCAGCGGGTCGATGCCCTGGCCGTTGGTCGACCGGGGGGTGAACCCGTCGCCACCGTTGACGCCGTTCGTCCCGGCCGCGCCGGTCAGATCGGACCAGGCCGGCATCGACCGGTACGCACCACCATTGGCCGGGGTGCCGGCACCGTTGCGCGTCGCGGGGTCGAACGGGCGACCGCCCAGGGTGACCTGGTTACCGGACTCGCTCGGGCGGGGGCCGTTGCCCAGCGCGGGCAGCGCGCCGAAGACCGGCGCGGGCCCACCGGACTGGGGACCACCGAACTGGGGAGCACCGGACTGCGGACCACCGAACTGGTGAGTACCGGCCGCCGGCAGCGCCGGAGGCTGCTGCACCCGACCGGACAGCGCCCGGGGCACCAGCACCGAGGTGGGCAGGCTCACTTCGGCGACCGTGCCGCGATCGCTGCCGGGGCGCAGCTCGACCCGGACACCGTGCCGCGACGCCAGCCGGGCGACCACGACCAGGCCCATCATCCGGGAAACTGCCACATCCACCTGGGGCGGCGTCGCGAGCCGCTCGTTGAGGTCGTGCAGCTGGTCGGCGCTGATGCCGATGCCGCGGTCCTCGACGTACAGCGAGGAGCGGTCGCCGACTCGGCGAGCCTCGACCATGACCTGCGAGTCGGGCGGGGAGAACGCTGTGGCGTTGTCGAACAGCTCCGCGACGAGGTGCACCAGGTCGTTGACCGCGTGCGCGGCGACCTCGATGTCGCGGTCGATGACACCGAAATCGATCCGGGTGTAGTGCTCGACCTCGGATTGCGCGGCACGCAGCACGTCGATGAGGGCGGCCGGCTCACGCTGCACACGGGTGGAGTCGGCACCGGCGAGCACCAGCAGGTTCTCGTCGTTACGGCGCATCCGGGTGGCCAGGTGGTCGAGCTGGAACAGCTCGGCCAGCCGGTCCGGGTCCTCCTCGCCGCGCTCCAGCCGGTCGAGGTGCCCGATGAGGCGGTCGACCAGGATCTGGGAACGGCGGGCCAGGTTGACGAACATGGTCGCGACGGAGGCACGCAGTGCCGCCTGCTCGGCGGCCGTGCGGACGGCTTCCAGGTGGACGGCGTTGAACGCCTCGGTCACCTGGCCGAACTCGTCCTTGCTGCGCACCGGCAGCGGTTCGGCGATCTGGTTGGCCAGCTGCACCGGGGAGAGCTGCCCGACGACCTGCGGGTCGCGCAGACGGGCCACCGCCTGTGGCAGGCCGTACTGGGCCACGGAGAGCGCGCCCTGCCGCAGCTCACGGAGTGAGCGGGCCATCGAGCGGGCCACCAGGTAGGCGAAGAGGATGGCCAGCAGCAGCATGCTGAGCAGCAGGCCGGTCTCCAGGAAGACCTGGCGCTGGACGTCCGAGCGGAGCGCGTCGGCCTGGTTGACCACTTCACTGTCGAGCTTCACCTCGACGGTGCGGATCAGCTTGGCGTTGGCCGTCATGGCGGCTTCCCACTGGTCCGGGCCGAACGGCGCACCGCGCATGTCGCCGGTGGTGTTGCCGTCGATCCAGCCGGTGTAGTTCTGTGCCTGCCGGCGGTCGCCGCCCGCGACCGTCTGGTCGTGGAACTTCGCGTCGTCAGGGGTGGCGACGGCCTTGAAGCTCTGCAGAGCCTGCTGCTGGCCGGTGTCACTGGCGACGTAGTCCCTGCGCAGTGCCGGGGTCAGGCGCTGTCGGCCCTGAACGCCCAGCGCGCGGTGCACGACGACCCGGCGTACGGCCAGGAACTCCTTCTCCCGGGCGACCGCCGCGGCGGCGCGCATCCGGTCGCTGAGCTGGTTGTCACCGGCGAGCTGCGTGGACGAGTCGCGGATGGCGAGCAGGTCACTGATCAGACCCTCGTACGCCTGCACGGTCTCGGTGAGCGCGAGCTTTCCGTTGAACACCTGGCTGCGGACGCCCGCCAGGTCCTGAAGGTTCTGGTCGATGCTGTCGAGCAGGCCCTCGAGGCTGCTCGGCAGGTCCTCGACCTCGGCCCGCTGCTGCCGGTACGGGGCCGCGTCCTGATCCACCCGGGAGTTCACCCGGTTGTAGGCCTCCTGGTACTGCGCCGTCGGCTGCGTCCCGTTCGCGCCCAACAACAGCACGGCGGCGGTCCGCTCGTCCTGCAGGCTGTCGACCAGGTCACCTGAATAGCTCGACAGATTCGCCAGGTCGCCAGCTCGGTTGGCATTGTTGAGCGTCTCCACGTGGTCGATAAGACCACTGGTGCCCACCACGACCGTGGCGATGGTCGGCACGATCATGATGAGACCGAGCTTGGACCAGATCGGCATGTCCCGGAGCCGGCTGGCCGGCCGGCGCAGCCGCGACAGGAAGGAGCCCGCCGTCTTTGGCCGTTTGCTCACGTCACCGCCCTCGCGATTACAGCTTGAACGCGTTGCCCCGGGCAACGCCCAGCGTCCGACCCGGCGGGTCGGACCCCCGAGATTCCATCACGACGGTCGACAAGAAGAAAGCCCAGGTTGTCCCAGACCGAAGGTGTGATGAGATGTTGATGCGATTTGATAGCAGTCTGTCTGGCCGGAGTAACTGAAGGTAATGGAACATCCGCACCGAGTTGTCCTACTGGCCGGCCCATCGGGGTCCGGAAAGTCGTACATAGCGCAGCAAACCGGCTTGCCGGTGCTTTGCTTGGACGACTTCTACAAAGACGGCGATGACCCTACGTTGCCGAGACGAAACGGCCAGGTGGATTGGGAATCGCCGCACTCCTGGGACGCCCCCAGTGCGGTGGAAATCATTGCCCAACTTGCCCGTGAGGGCCGAGCCGATGTGCCGGTTTATGCGATCGGCGCCGATCGACGGGTGGCCACCCGGCCATTTGATGTCGCCGGATCGCCACTTTTCGTGGCCGAAGGGATCTTCGCCGCCGAGATCGTCGAGGAGTGCCGTCGCCGCGGCCTGCTCGCCGGGGCGTACGCGCTGCGCCGCCCGCGCGGGGCCACCTTCCTACGCCGGCTCGCCCGCGACCTGTCCGAGCAGCGCAAAGCACCCCGGGTGCTGATTCGGCGCGGGGTGGCGCTGCTACGGGCCGAGCCCGCGGTGCTGCGTCGACAGATGGGCCTCGGCGCGGAGGCGGCCCGGGCCCGGGAGGTGCTGCGCCGGGTGGCCGGGCTGCTCGCCGGCCACCCACATGACTGAGCTCAGGCGAGCAACTTCGCGTACGCCGGCTTGATCACGTCATCGATGATCCGCAGCCGCTCGTCGAACGGGATGAACGCGCTCTTCATCGCGTTGATGGTGAACCACTGCAACTCTTTCCAGCCGTAGCCGAACGTCTCCACCAGCAGCGACATCTCCCGCGACATCGACGTGCCGCTCATCAACCGGTTGTCGGTGTTGACGGTGGCCCGGAAGCGCAGGTCCCGCAGCAGGCCGATCGGGTGGTCCGCGATCGAGGCCACCGCGCCGGTCTGCACGTTCGACGAGGGGCACAGCTCCAGGGGGATCCGCTTGTCCCGGACGTACGCGGCCAGCCGGCCGAGTGAGCCGTCGGGGGCGATGTCGTCGACGATCCGCACCCCGTGGCCGAGCCGGTCCGCCCCGCACCACTGGATCGCCTGCCAGATCGACGGCAGACCGAACGCCTCGCCGGCGTGGATGGTGAAGTGGAAGTTCTCCCGCTGGAGATACTCGAAGGCGTCCAGGTGCCGGGTGGGCGGAAAGCCCGCCTCGGCCCCGGCGATGTCGAAGCCGACCACCCCGGCATCCCGGTGCCGCACGGCCAGCTCGGCGATCTCCTGGGAACGGGCGGCGTGCCGCATCGCGGTGAGCAGGGTGCCCACCCGGATGGTCAGGCCCGCCTCGACCGCCTGGGCGGTGCCCTCGGCGAACCCGGCCAGCACCGCCTCGACCACCTCGTCCAGGCTGAGGTCCCGCTCCAGGTGCTGCTCCGGGGCGAACCGCACCTCGGCGTAGACCACGCCGTCGGCGGCCAGGTCCAGGGCGCACTCGCGGGCCACCCGACGCAGCGCGGGCGCGGTCTGCATGACCGCCACCGTGTGTGCGAACGTCTCGAGGTAGCGCTCCAGGGAGCCGGAGTCCGCCGCGTCCGCGAACCAGCGTCCGAGCGCCTCCGGGTCGGTGGTGGGCAGTTCGTGGTCCACCTCGGCGGCCAGGTCGACGATCGTCGCCGGCCTCAGCCCGCCGTCGAGATGATCGTGCAGCAGCGCCTTCGGGACCTTGACGATGTCCTCGTACCGGATAGTTGCGACCATGCTCAGACCCTAGTCAGCGGCCTGGGCGCACCGGTACGGGACCGGCCGGACGTCACGGCCGCCAGCCGTACACCCGGTGCACGTCGAGGCGGATCACGAGCCGTCCGTCGGCGACCATGGCGGCGCGGTAGTCCGCCCAGTCCGGGTGGTCGCCGCGAATCCTGCGGTAGACCTCGACCAGCTCGTCGACCGTCTCGTCGGTGGTGGCCACTGCCGGCTCGCTGAGCGTCACGGTGCCCTCCGCGACCGCGTACGCGCCGCCGTCCGGAGTGGTCACGTGGAAGCTGGCCCGGGGATCACGGCGCAGGTTGCGCACCTTCGCCCGGCCCCCGGTGGTCGAGCAGCGGATCAGCCCCGGCTCGGCCAGGTAGTCGAGGTTGGACAGCTGGGGCCGCCCGTCCCGGCGCAGCGTGACCAGCACTCCGCGCCCTCGCTGACCGAACAGCTCCCACAGCCTTTCGGAGTTAGTTGACATGTCATCGAATCTATAGGCAGGTCGATGACGTGTCAACGAAAGCGCTAGACTCTGCGGATGGACGCACCCCGGTGGCTGGACGAGCGCGAGGACCGCGCCTGGCGCGGCTACCGCCGGATGCGTCGACTGCTCGACCTGGAGCTGGCCCGGGAGCTGGCCCAGGACGCCGGCCTCTCCGAGCCGGACTACGACGTGCTGTCCGACCTCTCCGAAACACCGCATGGGCAGCTTCGCCTGCGGGAGCTGGCAGACCGCATGCTGTGGTCGCGCAGCCGGCTCTCCCACCACCTGACCCGGATGCAGCAGCGCGGCCTGGTGACCCGCGAGGAGTGCGCCGACGACGCCCGGGGCTCGGTCGTCGTCCTCACCCCCGCTGGGCGGCAGGCCATCGAGTCCGCCGCCCCCGGCCACGTGGCCGCCGTCCGCCGGCACCTGATCGACCTGCTCACGCCGGCGGAGATCGACGCCCTCGGCGCGCTGACCCACCGGGTGGTCGACCACCTCGGCGGGCGGGCCCCCCAGCCACGGCACGACGCGGAGGTCTGACGTGGACCCCCGCATCCTCGACCGGCTGCGCTGCCCGGTCTGTGGCGAGCCGCTGGCCGAGGCGGCCGCCGGCACGACCAGTGCGCTGCGTTGCCCGCGCCGACACAGCTTCGACATCGCTCGGCAGGGGTACGTCAACCTCCTCGCCGGGCGCGCCCCGCACGTCGGCGACAGCGCCGAGATGGTCGCCGCCCGGGCGGACTTCCTCGCCGCCGGGCACTACGACAGCATCTCGGCCGCCCTCTCCGACGCCGCGAGGGAAGCCGTCGTTCGGCTCCGCGCGACGCCGACGCCCGACTTCGGGGCGTACCCCCTGGTGGTGGATGCCGGCGCCGGCACCGGCCGGTACCTCGGCGCGGTGCTGGCGGCGCTGCCGGACGCCGTGGGTCTGGCCCTGGACGTGTCCAAGCCGGCGCTGCGCCGCGCGGCCCGCGCGCATTCGCGGGCCGCCGCCGCGCTCGCCGACACCTGGCAACGACTGCCGCTCGCGGACGCCTCGACCGCCGTGCTGCTGAACGTCTTCGCCCCGCGCAACGGCCCGGAGTTCCACCGGGTGCTCGACCCGGCCGGCACGTTGCTGGTGGTCACGCCCGACACCGACCACCTCGCCGAGCTGGTGGACGCCCTCGACCTGCTGCGGGTGGACCCGGACAAGGCCGACCGGGTGGCCGCCAGCCTGGGCGGGCACTTCACGCCGGTCAGCTCGGCAGTGCACCGGGCGGAGCTGGCGCTGGCCCGGCCGGAGGTCGCCACACTGGTCGGGATGGGCCCCAGCGCCTGGCACACCGACCCGGCCGCGCTCGCCACCCGGCTGGCCGCGCTGCCCGAGCCGGTCCCTGTCACAGTGGCGGTCCGGCTCGACATCCTGCGACCTCGCTGACCTCAGGTGGAGAGGTCGACCTCTTCCCAGCCGGGCGGCTCGTCGTGGTACGGCCCGCGCAGGATCACCGCCCACTCCAGCGCCCAACGCCGCTGCCCGATCGCGTTCGCGTCGACCAGGCCCGGCGCCCGCCGGCCGCCGCGCTCGGTCTCCAGGTACGCCCAGTCCAGGCAGTAGTGCAGGTCGAGCAGGGCGGCCGCGTCGGCCGGATGCTGCGGCGCGGTGAGGATCCGCGAGCGCCAGTGCGGAAAGGTCTCCCCCTCGGCGATGTGCGGCAACCGCTCGACCAGCCGCTCGTCGACGGCCAGCGTCGGGTCGAGCTGCTTGCTCAGCCCGAGCACCCACGCCAGCGCGAAGAGCGCGTCGTGGTGCAGCACGAACGACCTGTGGTCGCCCTTGCCGCCCATCACGAACTGCCACTCCGGCGGGGTCACCATGTCCACCAGGTGCGAGCCGAGCAGCCAGCTCATCGCCGCCTGCGGGGGCATCCCGAAACAGCGGGCCAGGATCAGGTGCAGCACCGCGATCCGCGCCTCGATCTCCACTGTCGGGCGTAGATCGATCTGGTCACCCGGCTCCCAGACGAGGGGAAACTGGGCCGGCGGCAACGGCAGGCCGAGCCGGGACAGCTCGTCCAGGCTCGCCTCGCGCACCTCACGAGGGTCGGGGGCAGCAACGGTCACGGCGGATCTTCCTGTCTGCTCGCGCCGGCGCAAGGCCGGTTATCCCCCCTTGGCCTGCGACAATAGCGCTCCCAGGTGACCGGCACCACGCCAGGGCGACGCCGGATCGATCAGCCGATGCGTTCGATGACCAACGACGTCGCCGCCGGGGCCGTCGGCGCGATCCGCACCGCGTTGGCGGCCTCGGTCAGCGCTGCCGGAATCCGGGTCGCGTCGTCGGCACGCAGCTCGTAGAGCGCGTCACCGGCCCGCACCTCGTCACCCGGCCGCTTGTGCAACACCACACCGGCCGGCACGCTGACCGGGTCCTCCTTGCGCGCCCGACCCGCGCCGAGCCGCCATGCCGCAACCCCCATGGCGTACGCGTCGACGGCCGCGACGTACCCGTCCCGCTCGGCGCGGACCACCTCCACCTCGGCAGCCGTTGGCAACGGCGCGTCCGGGTCGCCGCCCTGCGCCCGGATCATCGCCCGCCAGGAGTCCATGGCCCGGCCGTCGCGCAGCGCCGCAGCCGGATCGGCGTCCGGCAGACCGGCGGCGTCGAGCATCTCCCGGGCCAGTGCGAGGGTCAGCTCGACCACGTCGGCCGGTCCACCACCGGCCAGCACCTCGACCGACTCGGTCACCTCGACCGCGTTGCCGATCGCCAGGCCGAGCGGGGTGGACATGTCGGTGAGCAGGGCGACAGTCCGCACCCCGTGCGCACCGCCCAGCTCGACCATGGTGCGCGCCAGCTCGCGGGCCTGGTCGACGGACTTCATGAAGGCGCCCGAGCCGACCTTGACGTCGAGGACCAGCGCCCCGGTGCCCTCGGCGATCTTCTTACTCATGATCGAGCTGGCGATCAGCGGGATCGCCTCCACGGTGCCGGTCACGTCACGCAACGCGTACAGCTTGCGGTCGGCGGGGGCGAGCCCGGCACCGGCCGCGCAGATCACCGCACCGACCTCGTCGAGCTGGGCGATGAACTCGTCGTTGCTCACCGCGGCCCGCCAGCCCGGGATGGACTCCAACTTGTCGAGCGTGCCGCCGGTGTGCCCGAGACCCCGGCCGCTCAGTTGCGGCACTGCCGCGCCACACGCCGCCACCAGCGGGGTGAGCGGCAGAGTGATCTTGTCGCCGACGCCGCCGGTCGAGTGCTTGTCGACAGTCGGCCGGCGTACCGCCGACAGGTCCAACCGCTCACCACTGGCGATCATCGCAGCGGTCCACCGAGCGATCTCCGGGCCGGTCATGCCGTTGAGCAGGATCGCCATGGCCAGCGCGGACATCTGCTCGTCGGCGACAACCCCCCGCGTGTACGCGTCGACCACCCAGTCGATCTGCGCGTCCGACAGCACACCCCCATCCCGCTTGACCCGAATAACGTCAACCGCCGCAAAACCACTACTCATCAGAAGATCTTCCCTAGTCGGATGGAGATGCCGCCCCGCAACCGTGCCCTGGGACGGCGGGTGCCCACGACGGGGCCGGGGCCGACCGTGCCCGGCGGAGGGATCACGCCTGACCGCCCGGAGCCAGGCACGGTCGGCCCCGGCCCCCAACCGCAACCAAACCCAAGCTCAACCAACCCCAAGCTCAACCAGCGGCCCAGCGCACCGGAATCTCCGCCGGCGGCTCGCCCTCACCGGCCCAGAAGATGGTGCCGGTGGCGTCCACCACCACCACCCGGGGCGTCCGGGCCAGGCCCCAGGTGATCACCTCGGCCGGGTCGTCCCAGCTCGGCGCCTCCTCCAGTACCCCGGTCTCGGCGCCGGCGTCGTCTCCGGCCGACCGCTCCCAGTACGCCGTCCAGACCTGCTGACCAGCGGACATGTCCGGGTGCACGAAGACGGTGCCGCGCCCGCGCCAGGCGGCGAGCCGCTCCGGGACCACCGGCACCGGCGTCTCCCCGGTGACGGCCTCCAGGTCCTCCACGCCGAAGGCGTGCGGCAGCAGCTCGGCCATCCGCAGTGGCCGGGTCTTGCTCTCGATAAGGCACTCCGGCCCGCCGTGCTCCCAGAGCAACTGCCGGCAGCGACCGCACGGCATCAACGGCTCGCCGGTCGCGTCGACGCAGGAGAGCGCGACGAGCCGGCCGCCACCGGTGGCGTGCAGGCTGGACACGACCCCGCACTCGGCGCAGAGCGTCACCCCGTACGCGGCGTTCTCCACGTTGCAGCCGACCACCACACGGCCGTCGTCGACCAGCGCGGCCGCGCCGACCGGGAACGTCGAGTACGGCGCGTACGCGTGCCTCATCGCTTCGATGGCGGCGGCGCGCAACTGCGCCCAGTCAATGTCGGTCATGTCATCATCCTGCCGAAGTAGCCCAGGTCAGAAGCCGTCGGGGTACTGCGAACGGCACGTCGGCCCGCGGTGAGGCGCACTGCTCGCGCCGGCCCGCCGGCCGCGTCGATCATGCAGTTGTGGTGGGCGACAGGTGCAACTTCGCGACTTCTGTGTGGCACCACAACTCCATGATCGACGACCAGCGCGGGTCAGCCCTTGATGTACGGCTTGCCGTCGGCGGCCGGTGCCCGGACCCGGCCGACAAGCCCGGCGACCGCCAGGATGGTCGCCAGATACGGCAGCATGGCCAGGAACTGGCTGGGGATCGAGCTGCTGATCGCGCCCAGGTAGGTGGCGAGCTGGTCGGCGAAGCCGAAGAAGAGCGCGGCGAGCAACGCGCCGGTCGGGTTCCACCGGCCGAAGATCAGCGCGGCCAGGGCGATGAAGCCCTTACCGCCGATCATGTTCTTGGTGAACGAGTAGAGCGCCAGCGTGTAGGACGCGCCGCCGATGCCGGCGACCACGCCGGCCAGCAGCACGTTGCGGTAGCGCACCCGCAGCACCTTGACGCCGAGCGTGTCGGCGGCGATCGGGTGCTCGCCGACCGAGCGGGTCCGCAGCCCCCACCGGGTGCGGAACAGCCCGATGTGGATCACCAGCACCAGGAGCAGCCCGAGGTAGAGGAAGATGTTGCCGCGGAACAACGCCGGCCCGAGCACCGGAATGTCCTTCAGCAGCGGGATCTCCCAGTTGCTGAAGCGGGGCGCGCTGTTGTACTTCGCGGCGTCGGTCTGCATCAGCCGCTCGTAGAGGAAGCCGGTGACGCCGACGGCCAGCAGGTTCAACACGATGCCCATGACGACCTGGTCGACCAGGTAGCGGATGGCGAAGACCGCCAGCAGCAGCGAGATGAACGCGCCACCGAGAGCGGCGGCGACCAGGCCCACCCACACGCTGCCGGAGATGCTGCCGAACAGGGCCCCGCTGAACGCGCCCATCAGCAGTTGGCCCTCGATGGCCACGTTGACCACGCCGGACCGTTCGCAGAGCACCCCGGCGAGCGCGCCGAAGATCAGTGGCAGGGCCAGGATGAACGTGCCCCGGATGATGTTGACCAGCGGCATGAAGTTCTGCCCGGCCGGCGCGGCGGAGACCTGCCAGCAGAGGAACGACAGCACGAAACCGACGAGCCCGACGCTGAGCACGGGAAGGAACCACCGCTTCGGCACCCCGGCGAGCAGCGCCGCTCCGGCAGCGATCGTGATGATCCCGAACAGGATCGCCCCGATGGTGCCGTTGATCTCCAGTGCGGCGCCGGCCGCGTCGTCGCTGAGAGTGAATCGGGCCTGCTGGTCGGTGGCGAGCGCGCCGAAGAGCACCGCTGACAGCAGGCCGAGCGCCAGCAGCGTGAGACCGACCTTCCGGCTACGGGTCCAGAAGCCCTCGTCGACCGGGGCGACCGCGATGTCGGGGACAGCCATGGTGGACATGAGTTACCAGCCCTTCGCCAGGCTCGTCTGCAACCGGGCGGCACGCGCGGCCCGGAGCTGGAAGATCGCCTTCACCAGGGCCGGTGCGGCGATGAAGATGACGATCAGCGCCTGGAGCACTGTCACCAGCTCCAGCGAGATCCCGGAGTACGACTGCATCCGGTTACCACCGGCTTGCAGCGCCCCGAACAGCAACGCGGCCAGCAACACCCCCCAGGGCTTCACCCGCCCGAGCAGCGCCACCAGGATGCCGTCGAAGCCGATCTGCGCTACCACCAGCGGGGTCAACGCGCTGGCGGTGGAGCCGAGCACCATGTTCGAGCCGCCGAGGCCGGCCAGGATTCCGGCGAAGACCATGATCAGGATGTACGTGCGGGTGACGCTGATGCCAGCGGTCCGGGCGGCGTCCGGGTTGGCGCCGACCGCGCGCAGCTCGAAACCGAGCGTCGAGCGGTTGAGCAGCCAGGCGACTGCCCAGGTGGCCAGCACGGCGAGCAGGATGCCGGCGTGCACCCGCAGGTTGTCGCCGAGCAGTCGGGGCAGTTGGGCGGAGGTGTCCACCGCCTTGCTGATCGCGTCGGTGCGGTTCGGGTCCTGCACGCCGTTCTGCACGATCAACCAGGTGAGGAAGTACGTGGCGACGTAGTTGAGCATGATCGTGTTGATCACCTCGTGCGCGCCGGCACGGGCCTTGAGGATGCCGGGGATGAAACCCCAGATCGCCCCGCCCAGCGCGCCGGCCAGCACCGCCACCAGCAGGTGCAGGCCGGGCGGCAGCGGCAGCAGGAAGCCGGCCAGCGCCGCCATGATCACGCCGATGGTGGCCTGGCCCTGGGCGCCGATGTTGAACAGGCCGCCCCGGAAGGCCAGCGCCACCGACAGGCCGGTGAAGACCAGCGGCGCCGCGTAGGTCAGCGTCTCCGAGATCGGCGCGAGCACTGCCTGCCAGCCGTTGGCCCCGTCCACCCAGCCGGAGAAGGCCTCGGGGTCGAAGATCGAGCCCTTGAACAGGTTCGCGTACGCCTCGCTGACGAGCGTCCAGCTGGAGTTGATCGCGTCGGACGGACGCGAGGTGATGTACGAGTAGGTGGAGAGCACGTCGGGATCAGAAATGATCATCAGCACCGCGCCGACCACGATCGCCAGCACCAACGACAACAGGGTCACAGTGAAGGTGTTGGCCGCCCAGAGGTTGTCCAGGAAGAACCGGCCCAGACTCGGCTTCGGCTCGGGCTCGGGGCCCGGCTTCGCCGCCGAGCGGTCCGGCTCGGTCGCCACCTCGGCGCGTTCCGTGTTGCCGAGCGCGTTCTGCGCGGCCTGCGCCTCGCTCGCCGGCTCCTTGTCCGGGGAGCCCGACTGCGGGTTGGGGTTGGTCATGACTCGTCCTCGCTCGCGGAGCCTGCGTCGCTCGCCGGGCCCCCGTCGGCCGCTGCGCTGTCGGCGGCGGTCGCCGCACCGGGCTTGTCGGCGGCGGGTGCTGCGATGGCGTCGTGGGCCTCGTCCGGGCTGATGCCGGCCATCAGCAGGCCGATCTCCTCACGCGGGGTGTCCGGGCCGACGATGCCGATGATCCGGCCGCGGTACATCACAGCGATCCGGTCGGCCAACCCGATCACCTCGTCGAGTTCGCTGGAAACCACCAGAACGGCGGTGCCGATGTCTCGTTCGCGGATGACCTGGCTGTGGATGAACTCGATCGACCCGACGTCGACGCCACGGGTCGGCTGGGCGGCGATGAGGAGCTTCAGCGGCCGGGACAGCTCCCGGGCCACGATCACCTTCTGCTGGTTGCCGCCGGAGAGGGTGCCCACCGCCGCGTCGGCCGATGAGGTACGAACGTCGAACTGCTCGATCCGCTCCTTCGCGGACGCCGCGATCGCGTCCGGCTTCAGCGCGAGCCCGGCACCGAACGGCGGCCGGTCGTAGATGTCCAGCACCAGGTTCTCCGCGACGCTGAACTCCTTGATCAGGCCGTCCACGCTGCGGTCCTCGGGCACGTAACCGACGCCCGCCCGGAGCACCTTCTTGGGCTTCCAACCGTTGATCCGGTCGCCGGCCAGGCTGATCGTGCCGGCGAGCACCGGGCGCAGGCCCATGATCGCCTCGATCAGCTCGGTCTGACCGTTGCCCTGGACGCCCGCCACGCCGAGCACCTCGCCCGCGCGCACTGTCAGGTCGACGCCGTCGACAGCGCGGATCTGCCGGTCGTCGTCGACGACCAGCCCGGACACCTCCAGCATCGGTTCGCCCGGCGTGGCCGGGGTCTTGTCAACGGTGAGCCGGACGTTGCGTCCGACCATCAACGCGGCCAGCTCATCCCGGCTGGCCTCCGGCGAGGCGGTGCCGACGGTCTTTCCGCGTCGGATCACGGTGATCCGGTCGGCGATGGCCTTGACCTCGCCGAGCTTGTGGGTGATGAAGACGATCGACTTGCCGGCCGCCTTGAGCGACCGCATGACCGTCAGCAACTCCTCGGTCTCCTGCGGGGTGAGCACCGCGGTCGGCTCGTCCAGGATGAGCAGGTCGACGTCGCGGGTGAGCGCCTTGACGATCTCGACGCGTTGCTGGATGCCGACCGGCAGGTCCTCGATCACCGCGTCCGGGTCGACCCGCAGGTTGTAGCGCTCGGACACCTCGGCGACCTCGCGCCGGGCCCGCCGCCGGTCCAGGAAGCCGGCGATGCCGCCCCGGACCTGCTCGGCGCCGAGCATGATGTTTTCGGTGACGGTGAAGACCGGCACCAGCATGAAGTGCTGGTGCACCATGCCGATCCCGGCCCCGATGGCGTCGGACGGGCCCTTCAGCTTCAGCGGCTTGCCGTCGACCAGGATCTCGCCCTCGTCGGGCTGGTAGAGCCCGTAGAGCACGTTCATCAGGGTCGACTTGCCCGCGCCGTTCTCGCCGAGGAGGGCGTGAATCTCTCCAGGCTCCACCGTCAGGTCGATGTGATCGTTGGCGACCAGATCACCGAACCGCTTGGTGATGCCGCGCAGTTCGAGTCTCAGCGCAACCTCCTGGAGTGCGAGCGATGGTGCAGCCTAGCTGCCGTCGTACCGGCCGGAACGGACCGGCCGCCGTGGTGCGCGATCGGCCGCTCCGACCCCGCGGGGTATCCGCAGAGCCAGAGCGGCCGATCGGTTCGTACCTGTCCCCCGCCGGCCTCCCGATGATCTCACCGGAGCGGCCGGCCGGTTGTCACTTGGTCGGCTGGGCCTTCGAGGTGACGGTGATGGTGCCGGCGGCGATGTCCGCCTTGATCTTGTCGACCTCGGCCTTCAGCTCGGCCGGAACCTTGCTGTCGAAGTCGTGGTACGGGGCGATCGAGACACCGGTGTTGGCCAGGGTGCCGACGAAGCCCGGCTTGGCCTGCAGCTTCTCGCCACCGGCGGCCTTGACCACTGCCTCCTTGACGGCCTCCGGGATGTTCTTGACCACGGTGGTCACGATCGCGGAGCAGTCCGGGGTGCTCTCGCAGCCGTCGACGTCCACCCAGATGGTGCTGTACTTGCCACCCGACGCCTTGGCCGCGGCCGTGGTGCCGAGGCCGGAGCCGCCGGCGACCGGCATGATGATGTCCGCGCCCTGGGCGACCAGCGCGTCGGAGACCTTCTTGCCCTCGTCCTGCTTGTCGAAGGCGTTGGAGAAGGAACCCTTCTGGGTCTCCTTGTTCCAGCCCAGGGCCTGGACGTTCTTGCCCTTGGTGGTGTTGAAGTACTTCACACCGTCGACGAAACCGTCCATGAAGATGGTCACCGGCGGGATCGGCACGGCACCGTAGGTGCCGACCTTGCCGCTCTTGCTCATCCCGGCGGCCAGGTAGCCGGCCTGGAACGCGGCCTGGGCGGTGTCGAACTGCATCGGGTAGACGTTGGCGTCACCCGGGTTCGCGTCGACGATGCCGAACTGCTGGTTCGGGTTCGCCTTGGCGATCTTCGAGGTGGCGTCGCCCATCAGGCCACCGACCGCCAGGATGAAGTCGCACTTCTGGTTGACGAACTGCGTCAGGTTCGGCTCGTAGTCGGCCTCGGCCTTCGACGCGACGTACTTGATGTCGATGTTGTCGTTGGCGGCCTTGGCCTCCTGCAGGCCCTTCCAGGCCGAGGCGTTGAACGACTTGTCGTCGATGCCGCCAACGTCGGTCACCATGCAGGCGCTGAACTTCTTGGCGCCACTGCCGGCGTTGTTGTCATCCTTGGGCGCCTCGCCACAAGCGGCGGCGGTGAGCGCGAGCCCACCCACCGCGAAGATCGAGGCGATCCGCATCCCACGCACCGAGCGCAAGACGTCTCCTTCCCATTGCACACCGCGCCTTGTGCGGTGGCAGCCCATCAGCCGACCTGCGGGTGTGCCGCCGGCTGTCCCACGTTACGGACGGGAGCGTACGCCCGCGTCCACCCACCGGCCGACAATCGTGCACGACTGTTGAGCGCCTGTTACCCGGGTGTAACCCTTGCGTGGGGCAAGTCACTCTTCGTGCTGGTAAGCAAGCGCCGTGGCGTCCGCAACGTCCGTTTTCTGGAGACGTTTTCCTCCTCGGACGTTACCGCCAAAAGACCGCGACCGCCGCGTTGACCAGGGTCAGACCGACGATCGCGAGGAAATGACCGCGGTTGACCACGTCCCGCTTCCGGGAGAAGAAGACCATGACGAAGATCAGCAGCGCGATCACCAACTTCGTCACAAGTTTCGCCGGTGCCGGCTCGTCGCCGTCGCGCAGCGGCGCGGAGAGGCCCAGCCCGGTCAGCAACTGGATCACCGCGCCCCACAGCATGGCCGGGTTGATCCTCAGCCGACCGCTGGCGTACTGGGTGATCGAGCCACCGAGCAGCAGGGCGAACCCGATCAGATGGACGTAGAGAAGGATGAGTCGGAGTGCTTCCACGCCGCCCATCCTCCCCTATCAACGACAGTTTGTAGTAGTGGGTAGGCCGGTCGGCGCGTCCCAGCCGCCCGGCCACTGTCGACGGCCTACCCCTTCACGGCGCCGGAGGTGAGGCCGGAGACGATGTAGCGCTGGAGAAACTGGAAGACCAGCACCGTCGGGATCGCGGTCAACAGGGTGCCGGCCGCGAAGATGCCGAAGTTGGTGTTCCGCTCGCCGCCCTGCAACATGCCCCGCATGCCGACCGCGAGGGTCTTGGCGTCCGTGTCGGTGAGGAAGACGCTCGCCATCAGGAACTCGTTGATGGTGTTGATGAAGGCGAGCAGCCCGGTCACCGCGAGGATCGGCGCCACCAACGGCAGCATGATCCGGAAGAAGACCTGGGCGTGTGAGGCGCCGTCCACGGTGGCCGACTCGTCCAGCTCCCGGGGCAGGGTGTCGAAGAAGCCCTTCATCAGCCAGGTGTTCACTCCGAGCGCGCCACCCAGGTAGAGCAGCAACAGACCCCACGGGGTGTTGAAGCCGATGGCCGGCCACAGGTCGGTGATCGTGCCGAAGATCAGGAAGATCGCGACGATCGCCAGGAACTGCGGGAACATCTGGATCAACAGCAGTGACAGCAACCCCACCCGTCGCCCCTGAAACCGCATCCGGGAGAAGGCGTACGCCGCGAGCGCGGAGAGAAAGACCGAGGCGAACGCTGCCCCGCCAGCGATGAGCAGCGAGTTCAGAAACCAGTCAGCGAACTCGGTGCGCGCGAACAGATTCCCGAAGTTCTCCAACGAGACCCCGCCGGTCGGCACCAACTCGGTGGACGACAGGGTGCCGAGCGGATTGAGCGCCGCCGAGACGACGAACACGAGCGGAAAGAGACTGAACAGCACGCCGAGCAGGCCGACCAGGTGCCGCCAGCCGACCTCGGCGAACCATCGCTTCCTACGCTTACCCGCGTCGCTGTTGACCGCCGCCGGGCCGTTCGCGCCGCCCGTGACGGCGGTGCCGGTGAGCATGGTCATGCGTACACCTCCTCCTGTTGGCGGGTCCGCCGGAAGCTGACCGCCGACACCACCGCGACGATGGCGAAGATGAACAGCGAGATGGCCGCGGCGAAGCCGAACTGTGCGGCCTGCCCGCCGAACGCCAGCCGGTAGGTGTAGGTGATCAGCAGGTCGGTGGCGCCGTTGCTGGGGTTGTCCGCCGGGAACGGCGCGCCCTCGGTGGTCAGGTAGATCGCGTTGAAGTTGTTGAAGTTGAACGCGAACGACGAGATCAGCAGCGGCGAGAGCGCGACCAGCAGCAGCGGCAGGGTGACCGCCCGGAACGACTGCCAGCGCGACGCCCCGTCGACCGAGGTGGCCTCCGTCAACTCCCGCGGGATGGCCTGAAGCGCGCCGGTGGCCACCAGGAACATGTACGGGTAGCCGAGCCAGAGCTGCACCAGGATCACCGCGGCGCGGGCCGACCAGTCCTGCCCGAACCAGTCGACGCTGAGCCCGAACAGATTGTTGATCAGCCCGAAGTCGGTGTTGAACATGTCCCGCCAGACCAGCAGCATCGCGAACGACGGCATGGCGTACGGCAGGATCAGCAACATCCGGTAGAGGTTGGTGCCCCGCATTCGGGGCGAGTGCAGCGCCAGGGCGATCACCATGCCGAGGATGAACGTGCCGCCGGTGGAGCCGATGGCGAAGGCGAAGTTCCAGATCAGCGTGCCGAGGAACGGCCCGGAGATCCGCTCGTCGGTGAGCACCCGGGTGAAGTTGGACAGCCCGACGTTCACCTTCCAACCCTGGGCCAGCCGCTCGCCGTCAGCGGCGACGAACGCGCCGACCTCGCCGTCCGCGGTCCAGGTCTTGCCACTGTCGCTGTCAGTGACGCAGTCGCAGCCGGCGTCGTACGCCCGGACGGCCCTGCCCTCGTACGCGC
This sequence comes from Micromonospora sp. NPDC048842, assembly GCF_040649935.1. Classification (NCBI taxonomy): domain Bacteria; kingdom Bacillati; phylum Actinomycetota; class Actinomycetes; order Micromonosporales; family Micromonosporaceae; genus Micromonospora; species Micromonospora sp. NPDC048842. The sequence goes on from NZ_JBEZGK010000017.1 coordinate 126,951, forward strand.
GGGACAGGCCGGACGAGCGCAGCGCGCCTCCGGCGGTCGGCACCACAAGGTCCGTGATGTCCTTGCTGCGGGCGCTGGCCTGGCCGAAGTTCAGCACTGTGTAGCCGTCGGCCGCGGTGACCTTTCCGCCGGGGCCGACGGTGGCCGCGCCGGGATCGAGCGGGCGCAGGCCCCCGGCGTCGCCGACGGAGACCGTGTCGGTTCCTGGCTTGGTGATCAGGAAGACCAGGGCGCCGGTGGCTGGGTCGCCCTTGGTGGCGACCGACAACGGGTACTGGGTGGACCCCGGGACCTGCTTGACCGAGGAGCTCTGGATCGCGACGATCGCGTCGTCCTTGCTGCCGCGGTGGCCGTCGCCGAAGTTGGTGAAGGCAGTGCTCGCGGTGTAGAGCACCGGCACGACCTGGAAGGCGATCAGGAAGAGCGTGCCGGGGATGAGGTACTTCGCCGGGACGTGCCGGCGGCCCAGGTACAGATAGAACAGTGCGGCGGTGGTCAGCACCAGCACCGCCAGCCCGACCCACTTCTCGGCCGCCACGAGCGGGAAGGCCGCCCAGATCGCGATCCCGGCCACCAGGCCGAGCAGGATCACCTTCGCGGCGAGGCCGGCCGCGGTGATCGGCGCGTGGTTGCGCGCGGTACGGGAGGTGCGCGGGGGCTCGGTGCGTACGGGCCCCCGGCCCGGGGCCTGCTGGGCAGACCCCGGGCCGGACAGCGGTGTGCTCATTACTTGATCGAACCGGCGATCGTCTTGCCGGCCGCGGTCACAGTGCTTGTCGGGTCGGCGCCGCCGATGACGGCGGCCTCGGCCTTGCCGAACGGGTCCCAGATCGCTGCCATGGCCGGGATGGCCGGGAGCACCTGGCCGTTCTTGCCGGCCTCGATGAACTTGGCCAGGTCCGGGTCGCTGCTCTTGACCTGTTCCAGCGCGGCGGTCAGCGCCGGCGGGCGCGGGTCGGCCTGGTAGAGCGCCACGGCCAGGTCCGGCGTGGTGACATAGTTGGCGACGAACTCCTGTGCGAGAGCCTTGTTCTTACCCTTGGCCGCCACGTAGAAGGACTGGACGCCCACGAACGGCGCAGCCGCCTTGCCGCCGGCGAAGCCGGGAACGGCGGAGACGTCGTACTTGATGCCGGCCTTCTTGACGTCGGCGGTGGCCCACGGTCCGGAGACCAGGAAGGCGCACTTCTTGCCGGTGAAGGTGGCGGTCGAGTTGGTGTCGGCGATCGAGCGCTTCAGCACGCCCTCGCCCTTCTCGCCGAGCGCGGCGATCTTCTTGAACGCGGCGATCGACTCCGGCTTGCCCACGCCCAGGTCCTTCGGGTCGTAGTCGCCGTTCGCCGTGGTGCCGAAGAGGTAGCCGCCGGCCGAGGTGTACAGCGGGTAGATGTGGTACGCGTCGCCCTTCTGGCCGACCTGGAGGCAGAGCGTCTCGGTGACCTTCTTCTGCGCCTTGAGCTGCTTGCCGGTGGCGACCAGGTCCTCGATCGTCTTCGGTGCCTCGGGGGCCAGTTCGGTGTTGCGGATCAGCGCCAGGTTCTCCTGGGCGTAGGGCACGCCGTAGAGCTGGCCGTTGAACGTGACGGCCTTGACGGCGGTCTCGTTGAAGGCGGCCTTTTGTTCGTCGGACAGCTGCACCGGGTCGATGGCACCGTTCTGGACCAGGTTGCCGATCCAGTCGTGCGCGCCGATCACCACGTCCGGGCCGCCGCCCTGGCTCGACACGGTCACGAAGTTGTTCTGGAGGTCCTCGTTCGGGACGGCCTGGACCTCGACGCTGACACCGTTCTCCTGGCCGAACTTGTCGGCGAACGGCTTGAGGGCGGCGGTCCGCTTGTCGTCCGCCCAGATGACCAGTTTGCCGCCGGCGGCCTTGGGGGTGTCCTTCGCGGCCGGCTCATCGCTGTCGCCACCGCAGCCTGAGGCGGCGAGCGCCAGGGCGAAGAGGGCGACCACACCCGCGGTACGGATGCGCATCGGTGCTCCTGTCGTCATGGCGGGTCGCCGGGGGAAGGGCGGGCCCGCCAGTGGAAACCTCTGGAAGTTCTTGCCAACCGGCGCATGGATGTTGCGCCGCTGCTCTCGCATGTTGCGGGGACGTTAGCAAGACGTTGCAAGTAATGGAAGGGCTTGCAGAGCACCCCGCAAGAACTTGCCGGTGGGCTAAAGTGCCGCCATGCGCGCTCGACTGTCCGACATCGCCCAGCAGGCCGAAGTCAGCGAGGCCACGGTGTCGCGGGTGCTCAACGACCGCCCCGGCGTGGCCCCCGAGACCCGGCAGGCCGTCCTCACCGCCCTCGACGTGCTCGGGTACGAGCGCCCGGCCCGGCTGCGTAAGCGCAGCGCCGGGCTGGTCGGCCTGGTGGTGCCTGAGCTGGACAACCCGATCTTCCCCGCCTTTGCCCAGGTCATCGAGTCCACACTGGCGCAGAGCGGTTTCACCCCGGTGCTCTGCACCCAGACCGCCGGCGGCGTGACCGAGGACGAGTACGTGGAGATGCTGCTGGACCGGCAGGTCTCCGGGATCGTCTTCGTCTCCGGTCTGCACGCCGACACGGCCGCCAACCACGACCGCTACCGGGCGCTGCTCGCCCGGCCGTTGCCGGTCGTGATGATCAACGGGTACGTGCCCGACATCGGCGCGCCCTTCGTCTCCTGCGACGACCGGGAGGCAGCCGAACTGGCCGTCGCCCACCTGGTCGCGCTCGGGCACCGCCGGATCGGCCTGATCACCGGCCCGGACCGGTTCGTCCCGGTGCAGCGCAAGGTGGCTGGCTGGCGCTCCGCGATGACCCGGCTGGCCGGCGTCGCCGAAGCCGACCTCGGCCCGCTGGCCGAGCTGTCACTGTTCGGAGTGGAGGGTGGTGAGGCGGCGGCCGGCCGCTTGTTGGACCGCGGCGTCACCGGCGTGGTCTGCGGCTCCGACCTGATGGCGCTCGGCGCGATCCGGGCTGCCCGCCAACGCGGCCTCGACGTGCCCAACGGCCTCTCCGTGGTCGGCTATGACGACTCCCCGCTGATGGCCTTCACCGATCCGCCGCTGACCACCATGCGGCAGCCGGTCACCGCGATGGCGGTGGCCGCCGTCCGCGCCCTGGTGGACGAGATCAACGGGCACGGCGCCCCGCACTCGGAGTACCTGTTCCGCCCGGAGCTGGTGGTGCGCGGCTCCACAGCTGTCGCGCCGAGTTCCGCACGCTTGTCTTACGCAAGATCTGCTTGACTCTTGCAGCGGCGGGCCGGCATATTGCTCGGATGATCAGCACCGCCGCCCCGCCGCACGCCACCGACGACGACTGGTGGCGCTCCGCTGTCGTCTACCAGGTGTACGTCCGCAGCTTCGCCGACAGCGACGGCGACGGCACCGGCGACCTCCAGGGCATCCGGCAGCGCCTGCCGTACCTGCGCGACCTCGGGGTGGACGCGCTGTGGCTGACACCCTTCTACACCTCGCCGATGATCGACGGCGGGTACGACGTGGCCGACTACCGGGACGTCGACCCGATGTTCGGCACCCTCGCCGACTTCGACGCGATGATCACCGACGCGCACGCCCACGGCCTGCGGATCATCGTCGACCTGGTGCCCAACCACACCTCCAGCGCGCACCACTGGTTCACAGCGGCGCTCGCCGCCGGCCCCGGCTCACCGGAGCGGGCCCGCTACCTCTTCGCCGACGGTCAGGGCGCGCACGGCGAGTTGCCCCCGAACGACTGGGAGAGCATCTTCGGCGGCCCCGCCTGGACCCGGATCGCTGACGGTCAGTGGTACCTGCACCTGTTCGACACGTCGCAGCCGGACCTGAACTGGCGTCACCCGGAGGTCCGCGCCGAGTTCGAGGACGTGCTGCGGTTCTGGCTGGACCGGGGCGTCGACGGATTCCGCGTCGACGTGGCGCACGGCATGATCAAGGCGGAAGGGCTGCCGGACGTCGGCTTCAGCACGGCGACCACCGGCCAGCGCCAGGTCGAACTGCTCGGCAAGGGCCGGCTGCCGTACTTCGACCAGGACGAGGTCCACGAGATCTACCGAGCCTGGCGGCCCATCCTGGACAGCTACCCGGGCGGCCGGATGGCGGTCGCCGAGGCGTGGGCCGAGACGCCACAGCGCCTGGCCCGCTACATCGGTCCGGACGAGTTGCACCAGGCGTTCAGCTTCGACTTCCTCGACGCCACCTGGTCGGCCGACTCGTTCCGCAAGGTGATCGACACCGCGTTGGCCGAGGCGACAGTGGTCGGGGCGCCGACCACCTGGGTGCTGTCCAACCACGACAAGCAGCGGCACGTCACCCGGTACGGCGACGGCGTCGAAGGGCTGCGCCGAGCCCGGGCCGCCAGCCTGCTGATGCTCGCCCTGCCCGGCTGCGCCTACCTCTACCAGGGCGAGGAACTGGGCCTGCCGGAGGTCCTCGACCTCCCCGACGAGCTGCGCCAGGATCCGGCGTTCCTGCGCACCGGCGAGAGCCGCGACGGCTGCCGGGTGCCCATCCCGTGGAGCGGCGAGCTGGCCCCGTACGGCTTCGGGCCGGCCGGCAGTGAGCTGAGCTGGCTCCCCGCCCCGGCGCTCTGGCAGGCGCTGTCCGTCACGGCGCAGACCGGCGTGCCCGGCTCGACCCTGGAGCTGTACCGGACCGCGCTGCGGATCCGCCGCGTTCATCCCGCGCTCGCCCTCGACGCCGACGGGGTCACCTGGCGGGAGAGCGAGCCGGGCGTGCTGGCCTTCTCCCGCTCCGCCGGCGCGTCAGTGCTGACCTGCGTGGTCAACTTCAGCGGCGCGCCGGTCGTGATCGACGGGTACGGTCAGCCGCTCGTCGCCAGCGCCGAGCTCACCGAACAGGGCTCCGGCCAACTGCTGCCAATTGACGCGGCAGTCTGGTTGGAACGGCGCTGAACGGGTAACTCGTTCTCGACCTGGTCGTTCGTCGTGCCCCGCGCCGACGGGCGACTGGGCTACCGGCCCCTTGTGGTGGGGGGTGAGGTGCCACCGGCGCCGCGCGGAGTCCGCTCCGCGTGGCGCCGGTGTCCGTGTGCCGCCGGTGGTTAGACCCGCAGATGGCACGGGTACCGCATCGGGAACCATCACTACGGAGGTGACCCATTGTGGTACGGATCGCCCAATGCACGCTCGACGTCGAGGACCTGGACCTGATGGTCGCCTTCTGGTCCGCGGCGCTCGGCTACGAGGTAGAGAAGGGCGACGACGGCAGCGCCAAGCTCTGGCCGCCGGGCAGGCCGTCAGCAGCCGCGCCCACCGTCTGGTTGCAGGGCTCGGGCACCGCCAAGCGAGGCAAGAACCGGCTGCACCTCGACCTGGTCGCGGACACGGACCCCCGCTCCGAGGTACGGCGGCTGCTGAGCCTCGGCGCGCGGCAGGTCGACGTCGGGCAGACCGGGGCCGAACAGTTCACTGTGCTCGCCGATCCCGAGGGCAACGAGTTCTGCGTGCTGGACCGCGCACCGACCCGCTGACGCCTCACTTCGCGGTGAGCAACGCCGCGATCCGGGTGAAGCCGGCGCGTACCTCGGCCTCGTCCGGCGGTTCGGCGGGCTCACCGTGCCCGGCCTCGTCGGCTGCCGCGTCCAACTCCTCGTCGATCACGTCCTCGAAGTCCCCGTACAGGTCGGCACCCTCCACCTGGCGGGCCTCGTCCTCGGCGGCGACCTGGGCGGCGGCGATCTCGCTGCGGATCTCGTCGGCGGACAGCGCCGGCAGCAACGGCTCCACCACTGCCATCAACTGCTCCTCGGCCACCACCGCCTCGGCCAGGGCCAACGCGTGCGGTCGCTCGTACGGCCCGCAGACCACCGGCTCCCACTCGTCGAGGTCACCGAGCGGACCGAAAGTGATGATCCATGGCAGGCCGAGAAGAGGTGAGTCCGCCGGCAGGTCCAGTGTCATGAGTGCGCCCACCGGCTCATCATGGTCCGCGAACGCGAGCGACGACGCCGTTCTGCTCAGTTATCGCCCGTCCGACTGTCGATCGGCGGCCGGTCAGCCGGGGCGGACCGCGTCCAGGGCGGCGCGGACCAGGGCGAGCGCGGTGGCCGGTGGCACACCGAGCCTGGCCGCCTCCGCCGCGTAGCCGGCCGCCGCCCGCTGCAACCTGTCGACGGCGTCGTCCCGCCCGGGGGCGACGAAGGTGCCGTTGCGCCCCCGGGTCTCCAGCAGCCCGGCCGTCTCCAACTCACGGTAGGCGCGGGCCACAGTGTTCGCTGCCAACCGCAGGTCGGCGGCGAGCTGCCGCACTGTTGGCAGTCGGCTGCCCACCGGCAACCGGCCGTCGCCGATCAGCTCGGCGAGCTGCACGCGCACCTGCTCGTACGGGGGGACCGACGAGTCCGGGTCGACCGAGATCAGCACCTGCGCGCCTTCCGTCATCAGCCCGCACCGCCCGGCGTTCCGGGGTCGATGCCCTCGTCGACATCCTTCGGTGGGGCGGGGGTTTCCGCCAGGTCCACCACTCGGCCGTTGGTGCTGGTCGCCAGGAGCGCCGCGCCGAACAGCACCAACTGGTTGAGCAGATAGAGGTAGAGCAGCAGACCGACGGCGCCGGCCACCACGGTGTACGCCGGGTTCCGCTCGGTCCGCACCACGTAGTACCGCCCGACGGTGTTCAGCAGCGTGATGCCGACAGCCACCAGCACCACCACCGGGCGCAGCCGGGACCGGCTCATCCGCAGCCGGGGCACGGCCAGCAGCAACGCGGTGGCGAGCACCGTGTTGACCAGCACGCTGAGCACCGCGCTGATGGTGGTCAGACCCACCGACCCGGTGCTGCGCAGCAGGAAACGCAGCAGCGACTCCAGCGCGTCCACCGCCGCGACCGAGAGGCCGAGTAGCACGAAGACGCCGATCATCACGCCCAGGTCGACGAGCCGCCGCACCACGAGATTGCCCGGCTGCTGGTTGAGCTGGTACATCAGCCGCTGCGAGGACCTGATGGCCTCGACCCAACCGATCCCGGTGAAGACCAGGATGACCAGGCCGACCACACCGACAGTGCCGCTGGAGTTGGCGATCTGCTCGGCGTCCAGGAACGGCAGATTCTCCTTGAGGAAGTCGGCCGCCGCCGCGCTGACCTCGTCGTTGTCCTCCAGAATCGCGCCGAAGATGGAGAACGCGACCAGGGCGAGGGCGAACACGGCGAAGAAGCCGTAGTAGGCGATCGCGGCGGCCAACCGGCCGGCCAGCACCTCGCCGTACAGCACCCCGGCCCGCCACACATGATCGAAGAGCCCCGACCGGTGGCGCGCGGCGCTCACCCAGCGGTCGATGCCCGCCTCGATCTGGCCGATCACGTTCACGCGATCATCCTCGCCGATCTCCCACCGCTGTAGTGGCAACCGGCTCCCGATGCTCGCCGGCCGGCGCGTCGCCGGTGCTTCAGGTGCTGACGGTTCGGTTGCTGGCGGTTCGGTTGCCGGCGTTTCAGGTGCCGAGGCAGAAGTCCCGACGGGGCTGCCACCTGGCCTGCCCGCTGTGCGAGAAGAGGGTGAACCCGTCGACCTCGAACATCGCGGAGAAGTCGGCCAGATCCTCGTACACCTTGTCCAGGGCCTCCGGTGCCACGTCCTGAGCCACTGTGACGTGCGGATGGTACGGGAACCGGAGTTCGCGGTGCAGGCCCGGTGCCGCGGCGATCGCCGCGGCCAGCAGTTCGCACTCGCTGATCCCGGCGGCCACCGCGACGAACACCACCTGGGTGACCGGGCGGAACGTGCCGGTGCCCCGCAGGTGCAGCGTGAACGGCAGGTGCGCGGCGGCGACGGCAGCCAGGTGCCGCTCGACCGCCGGCAGGTTTGCCGTCCGGATCTCGGTGGGTCCGAGCAACGTCACGTGCGCGGGCACCGCCAGCGGATCACCGGCCTCGACCCGCCGCCGGGTGAGCAGGGCACCCCACGGTTCGGGGATGTCCACCGCGATGCCGATCTGGATGGTGTCGCCGGTCGGCGGCATCCCGCCACTGCGATCCACGCTTCGCGCCGCCCCTCCGGCCACCGAGCCGTCCACCTGTACCGCGGAGCTACTCGCCGCGCACGGGCGGGAAGAACCCAACCCGCTCGTACGCGGACCGCAGGGTCGTCGAGGCCACCGCACGGGCCTTCTCCGCGCCGGCCGCGAGCAGCTTGTCCAACTGCGCCGGATCGTCGAGATAGGCGCGGGTGCGCTCCTGGATCGGCCGGACGAAGTCCGTCACCACCTCGGCCAGCTCCTTCTTCAGATCGCCGTAGCCACGGCCCGCGTACGCGGCCACCAGCTCGTCGATGCCGCGGCCGCTGAGCGCCGAGTAGATGGTCAACAGGTTGGACACACCCGGCTTGGTCTCGGCGTCGAAGACGATCTCCCGGCCGGTGTCGGTCACCGCCGAACGGATCTTCTTCGCGGACCGGGCCGGATCGTCGAGCAGGTCGATGATGCCGGCCGGCGAGGACGACGACTTCGACATCTTCGCGGTCGGGTCCTGCAGGTCGGTGATCTTGGCAGTGTCCTTGACGATGTGCGGCGCGGGCACAGTGAAAGTCGCGCCGAACAGCGAGTTGAAGCGCTGGGCCAGATCCCGGGAGAGCTCCAGGTGCTGGCGCTGATCCTCGCCGACCGGGACCGCGTTGGCCTGGTAGAGCAGGATGTCGGCGGCCTGGAGGACCGGATAGGTGAACAGCCCGACGCTGGCCCGCTCGTTGCCCTGCTTCTGCGACTTGTCCTTGAACTGGGTCATCCGGCTGGCCTCGCCGAAGCCGGTGATGCAGCCGAGCACCCAGGCCAGCTGCGGGTGCTCGGGCACCTGCGACTGGACGAACAGGGTGCTGCGTTCCGGGTCGAGCCCGACTGCGAAGAGCTGGGCCGCTGCCACCCGGGTCCGCTGGCGCAGCAGCGCCGGATCATGCCCCGCGGTGATGGCGTGCAGGTCCACCACGCAGTAGAACGCGTCGTGGGTGTCCTGTAGCGCCACCCAGTGCCGCACCGCGCCGAGATAGTTGCCGAGGTGGAACGAGTCGGCTGTCGGCTGGATGCCGGAGAAGACGCGGGGCCGGGCGGGAACGTCGGACATGGCGATAATTCTGTCAGCAAGCAACCCGGTCCGTCATGACGGGCCGGCGGGTCGGCTCCGGCCCGCCGGTGCCGGGGTGCTGACCTCGCGTGGTTCGCCCGCGCCGACCCGGCGCGTCGGCCCGACCGCGACCCGGCGGTGCTGCTCCGCCACCGCCTCCCGGGCCGGCTCGGGGCCACCTGCCGAGGCCGACGCGGACTCGCGGCGCCGCCCGGTGCTCGGCTCACGGCCCGGCTCGGTGCCCTGCTCGCGGCGCTGCTCGGTGCCCTGCTCGCGGCGCTGCTCGGTGCGGGCGGCGGAGACGGCGAGTTGGGCCACCCGGCGGCCGTCCAACGTGAGCACCCGCAGCAGCCAGCCAGCCAGCAGCTCGGCCGGATCGGGCGCGCCGACGTCGGCGGCGGGCTCACCCGGCACCGGCACCTCGTCGCCGGTCACCGGGAGCCGGCCCAGCGCGGCCATGACGAACCCGCCCACCGTCTCGTACGGTCCGGCGGGTAGTGCCACCCCGGTCCGCTCGGCGAAGTCAGCGAGGTTGAGGCGGCCGTCCACCACGGCGGGCAGGCCGGCATGCACCGGGTCCGGGGCGGCGTCGTACTCGTCGTGGATCTCGCCGATCAACTCCTCGATGAGGTCCTCCAGGGTGACGATTCCGGCCGTGCCGCCGTACTCGTCGACCACCACCGCGAGGTGCTGGCCCTCCCGACGCATCTCGGTGAGCGCGGCGAGCACCCGCTTGCTGCCCGGGAGCCGCTTCACCTCGCGGGCCAACTCGCCGACGGTGACGCACGGGTCGGCGTCCGGGCGCAGCAGTACGTCACGGAGATGCACGAAGCCGACCACGTCGTCGTGCGTGCCGTCGGTGACGGGGTAACGGGTGTGCGTTTCGGCGCGGACCAGTCGGGCGGCTTCGACGATGGTCAGCCGCGCCGGGAGGAAGACGACCTCGGTGCGCGGCATCATCACCTCGCGGATCAGACTGGCGCCGGCCACCAGGACCTCGTCAATGATCCGCCGCTCGTCCGGGTCGAGCACCGTGTTCGCCGCGACCAGGTCCCGCAGGTCGGCCTCGGAGATGTGCTCCCGGCCAGCCGTCGGACCGGTCCCGAGCAGGTCGGTGACGAGTCGGGTGGCACCATCCGCGGCGCGGACCAGCACCCGGGCGACGGCCCGCGCGAGCGGGCCAGGGTCGCGGCGGGGGTGTGCCCGCGCCTGTCGCCGGAGCCCGGTACGGGCCGCTTCCCGCATGACAGAGATGGTAGACACCGTGGGCCCACCACGCCGGGGATCACGCGGAGCGGCGGAGAGATGTTCGGCTCTGTTTAATCATGAGAGATTATGATGGAATGGGGTTGACGGTGGCGACGGCGAGAGCGCCGGCCACCGCCCTAGTGTGATCACCGAAGGGCCACGTCCCGGGCGGGCCAGGCAGGAGGCAACGACGTGAAACTGCTCGTCACCGGGGGCGCCGGCTTCATCGGGAGCGTGGTGACCCGGATGCTGCTCGACGCGGGTCACCAGGTGGTCATCCTGGACGACCTGCGCACCGGCCACCGCGAGGCCCTCGCCCCGGACGCCACCCACGTGGAGGCGTCCATCCACGACGCCGCCCAGGTCATCACCGCGGACGCCGGGTTCGACGGGGTGCTGCACTTCGCCGCCCTGATCGCCGCCGGCGAGTCGATGGTCAAGCCGGAGCTGTACTGGCAGAACAACACCATCGGCACGCTCGCCCTGATCGACGCCGTCCGGGCCGCCGGGGTGCCCCGGATGGTCTTCTCCTCCACCGCCGCCGTCTACGGCAACCCCACCGAGCTGCCCATCACCGAAAACGCGGTAAAGGCCCCCACCAACACGTACGGCGCCACCAAACTCGCCGTCGACATGGCACTCACCTCCGAGGCGATCGCGCACGGGCTGGCCGCTGTGTCGCTGCGCTACTTCAACGTGGCCGGCGCGCACCTCGACGGCGACATCACGCTCGGCGAGCGGCACGACCCGGAGACGCACCTGATCCCGATCGCGCTGGACGTCGCCGCCGGCCGGCGGGAGAAGCTCCAGCTCTTCGGGGACGACTACCCAACAGTCGACGGCACCTGCGTCCGCGACTACATCCACGTCGCCGACCTGGCCCGCGCGCATCTGCTGGCGCTGGACGCGGCCACCGGCGGCCAGCACCGGATCTACAACCTGGGCAACGGCAACGGCTTCACCAACCGGCAGGTCGTCGACGTGGTCCGCGAGGTCACCGGGCACCAAATGCCCGTCGAGGTCGCGCCGCGCCGCGAGGGCGACCCGGCCGAGTTGGTCGCATCCTCCGCGCTGGCCCGCGAGGAGCTGGGCTGGGTGCCACAGAAGCCGACACTGCACGACATGGTCGGGGATGCCTGGGCGTTCTACCGCACGCACATCCTGGGCCAGTCATGAGTCACCCGAGCAGTGATGTCGCCGAGCGGGCCGCGGCCGGCTTCTCCGCGCAGTTCGGTGCCGAGGCCGCCGGCCGCTGGGCAGCCCCGGGCCGGGTCAACCTGATCGGTGAGCACACCGACTACAACGAAGGCTTCGTGCTGCCGTTCGCCCTGCCGATGCGCACCGTCGTCGCGGCCGCCCGACAGGACGGGGAGCACTGGACGGCCTGGTCCGAGCTCTCCGGCGAGGCGATCACCTTTGGCGCGGACGACGTCGCCGAGCCGGGTCGAGTCACCGGCTGGGGCGCGTACGTCGCGGGTGTGGTCTGGGCGCTGCGCGAGGCCGGTCACCCGGTGCCGGGCGCCCGGCTGGCGATCGCCTCCGACGTGCCGCTGGGTGCCGGGCTCTCCTCCTCGGCCGCACTGGAGTCGGCAGTGCTGGCTGCCCTGCTCGACCTCGGCGAGCTGGAGCTCGCCCCGGAACTGCAACCCCGGCTGGCGCAACGGGCGGAGAACGTCTACGTGGGCGCGCCGACCGGCATCATGGACCAGTCCGCGGCGATCCGTTGCCGCGCCGGGCACGCCCTCTTCCTGGACTGTCGCGACGAGTCGGTCGAGCACATCCCCTTCGACCTGGACGCCGACGGGCTGGCTGTGCTGGTCATCGACAGCCGGGCACCGCACCGCCACGCCGACGGGGAGTACGCGGCCCGCCGTCGCTCCTGCGAGGCCGGGGCCAGCGCGCTCGGCGTTGCCGCGCTGCGCGACGTGGGCGTCGACCAGCTCGACGCCGCGTTGGCTCGGCTCGACGACGAGGAGACCCGGCGGCGGGTCCGGCACGTGGTGACCGAGGACCAGCGCGTACTGGACACAGTGGCGCTGCTCCGCGCCGCCCGGGTCCGCGACATCGGCCCGCTGCTGACCGCCTCCCACGTCTCGATGCGCGACGACTTCGAGATCACCGTGCCGGAGATCGACACCGCGGTCGAGGCAGCGTTGGCGGCCGGCGCGCTGGGTGCCCGGATGACCGGCGGCGGCTTCGGCGGCTGCGTGCTCGCGCTGATCGAGGCCGACAGTGCCGACGCGGTAGCCGCCGCCGTGACCGACGCGTACGCGCAGCGAGGTTTCACCGCCCCCGGCACCGTGACGGTCCTCCCCTCCCCCGGCGCCACCCGCCTGCCCTAACCCACCCCCACCCCCACCCCCACCCCCACCCCCTCCCACCCCCCTCCCACCTCCCTCCCACCCCCACCCCGCCGGTGATCAAGAGGTTTG
>NZ_JBEZGK010000018.1:0-133296 GCF_040649935.1 Micromonospora sp. NPDC048842
CTACCAGGCCAACCTGCAGCGGTTCGCCGATCTCGGTGTTGATGTGCAGATCACCGAGCTGGACGTGATGACCGGTGGCAACCAGGCCAACATCTACGGCGCGGTCACCCGCGCCTGCATGAACGTCTCGCGCTGCACCGGCATCACCGTGTGGGGCGTACGGGACTGCGACTCGTGGCGTGGCTCCGACAACGCTCTGTTGTTCGACTGCAACGGCAACAAGAAGGCCGCGTACACGAACGTCCTGAACGCCCTCAACGCCGGCCCCGCCATCCCGACGGACCCGCCGACCGACCCGCCGACGGATCCCCCGACCGACCCGCCGACGGATCCCCCGACGGACCCGCCGACGGTTGGTTGTTCGGCATCGGTGTCACTGAACTCGTGGACCGGTGGATTCGTGGCCTCCGTGAAGGTGACCGCCGGCTCCGCCGGCACGAGCGGGTGGAACGTCGGCTTCACGCTCCCGAGTGGTGCCAGCGTCACAAACACCTGGAGCGCGACGGCCAGTGGCTCCACCGGCACTGTGCGGTTCGCCAACGTGAACTACAACGGTCGGCTCGGCGCGGGGCAGGTCACCGAGTTCGGCTTCCAGGGCACCGGCAGCGCCTCCGGCGTGACGCCCACCTGCACCGCCTCCTGATCACCCGATGACCGACTGAACGACGAACGTCGGCCGGTGCGGAGGACCCGTCGTGGTCCTCCGCACCGGCCGACGTCATGTCGCGCCGTGCCTGTCGATCAGGAGTACGGGAGCCGCAGCACCGACTGGTTGCCGATGCCCACCGTTGTCGGGTTGTTGCCGATCGCCGACCAGACCTCCACCCGGACCGTGCCGTTGCTCAGCGCTCCCAGCGTGCCGGTGGCCGAGGACAGGCCGGCGCTCTGGGTGTAGTGCTCGTAGCCGGTGACCGGGTCGGTGGCGAAGTAGCGCAGCGTCTCCACCCGGTCCCAACTGCCGTTGCCGGTGAGGTCGTAGGAGATCCGCACCTGCACGCCGTTGCCGACCGCCGTCCCGGCGTCCACGAACAGGTCGAACGCCGTCTGCCCGCCGGCGTAGGCGAGATTGAGGCCGGTCGCCGTGAAGACCTGGGCGTTGGTGGGCGTACCGTCGTGGTTGCCGTTCGCCGCCGTGACAGTCGTCGTGGCCGCGCTACCGGCGGCGCCCAACCCGCCCCCGGGCAGCAGGTACCGCGTCGGGGTGCTCGGGGTCGTCGGCGGGTCGGTCGTCGGCGGGGGGTCCGTCGGCGTGGTCGGGGGGACTCCGCCGGCCGCGTTGCCACCACTCCAGGTGTACGCCCCGGTGGTGGCCGTCTTGCCGGCTCCCACGGTGAGCGTGGTGCCGTTGGAGAACGTCACGGTGATCGGCGTCGCCGTCGGGTTCGACGCCACGTAGGTGCGGGCCCCGTTGCGCGAGAAGACCGCCGACAGTGGATGGTTGCCGGTCACCGTCGTGTCGACGTTACCGAGGGCGGCGAGGTTGCGGATCCAGTGGAACGTGTGCGCCCGGCTCTCGCCCTCCTCCGGGGTGTAGCCCGGGTTGGCGCGGAGGTTCGCCAGCGCCGCGTCGGGGTCGCCGAGGGCCTGGAACTGCCAGAGGATGTCCTGCCACACCGTCGGTTGTCCGCCGTTGTTGCGGACGAGTTCGGCGTAGTTCGTCCGCACGTACGCCGGGTTGTTGCCCAGGTAGAGGTGACCGCCGGTGACCGGCAGCAGGTTGATGCCCTGGATCATCTCCGGCTCGCCGCTGAACCAGGTGGCGTACGCGCCGCCGTCACCCCAGACCATGCCGACCGTCGAGTGCCCGAAGGCGGCGGGGAAGTTCTGGTCGCTGACGTCGAACCAGTACTCCTGGATGGCGGCGGCCTGGGTGGTGTAAAGGAAGACACCGGCGTCACGGATGGCGGTGTTACCGGTCGTCTGCCCCCACTGGATGAGGGCGCTCGCGAAGTTCATCCCCTCCGACGAGGACTCCTGGTTGTTGCCGGAGCCGAAGGAGCCGTGCCCGGACGCCCAGTCGTGCCCGGCGTAGATGTCGAAGTCCCGCAGGTACGGGAACTGGCTGTCGCCGCGGCGGTAGTTGTTGGCGTCGCGGATCAGCAGGTCGACCATGCCGCCGTAGCGGCTGGTGGCCGCCCAGGCCGGGTCGAACTTCGCCAGCGTCGCCGCGGCGGCGATGTAGTAGCCGTAGTGGAAGTGGTGGTCGTTGAGCTCCTGGTCCGACCCGTACGACGCCGGGTAGCCGATGAGCGTGCCCCAGTTGTTGTCGTAGTAGAAGACCCGGCTGGTCTTGCCGCTGGACGCGGTGAACCAGTCGGTGAGCGTGCTGCGGATGGCGTTCAGCGCGCTGTCGCGGGTCGTGGTGTCGTTGACCTGGTCGGCGATCTCGGCGATCCGCGCGGCCCGGCCGAGCCCCTTGCCGGTCCAGTAGGTGTCGTTGCCGCGTTGGTCCATCGGGTTGGCGCGGGTGGCGGCCAGGTGCCCGGTGAGCGTCGACAGGTCACCACCGCTGCCGTCGCCGACCGCAGGCAGCTCCGGCAGGATGCCCTGGAACTTCATCGCGGTGCGGAACTGGTTGACTCCCGTGAGCACCTTCATCCGGCCGCGCGCCGACGGGTAGGTCGGCGTGATCGCCGTGGACCCGCTCAGCGACTTCCACTGGTGCGGGTAGAGGCTGACCACTGTCTGCGTGGCGGTGCCCTCCCGGGCGGTGGTGGTGAACGCGTACGTGGTGGTCAGGCCGCTGGTCGCGGGGTTGTAGGCGTACGAGACCTGGGTGCCGGTCACGTGGGCGTGCGCGTACTGACCGTAGGTCGCGGCCAGCGCGGCGCGCTCCGTCGCGCTGGAGGTGGGCGGCAGCAGGGCGACCGAGAAGTAGCCGCGGCCGGCCAGGGTGGACGAGATCCGGCCGGACGCGACGGTCCAGCTGGCGCCGCTGGGCGCGAACCCGACGTAGTCGTGGCCGTTCACCCGGAAGCCGATGGTGGCGCCGCTGTTGGACCAGACGTCGGGGGTGCCGGCGGTGCTGATCTGCGCGTTCCCGCCGGTGGTCTGGAAGTACGCGAAGGGCAGACCGTGGCCGATGGTCGCGCGCATGGTGCGCGTGCCGTCGCTCCAGTGCGGGCTGACCGTCCAGTCCGTCCAGCCGTCGACCTTCACCAGGGGTGCGGCGAGCCCGGCCACACCGACCCGGATGTCCTGCACGTACGGGTAGTGGAACTCACCGACACCGGTGGCGGTGCCGCTGATGGCGGGCGTGGAGTTGGCGGAGAAGCCGAGCCCGTCGCCGAAGGTGTCGTACGAGATCGGGTGGGCGTGCAGTGGCTCACTGAACGAGCAGTCGGTGCGCTTCCACAGCA
Source organism: Micromonospora sp. NPDC048842 (assembly GCF_040649935.1). NCBI lineage: Bacteria > Bacillati > Actinomycetota > Actinomycetes > Micromonosporales > Micromonosporaceae > Micromonospora > Micromonospora sp. NPDC048842. The sequence continues at coordinate 3,360 of NZ_JBEZGK010000018.1, forward strand.
GCGAGGACCACCAGTCGTTGGTGGGGATCGGCCCGGCGGGCGCGTTGGCGGTGGCGAACTGCCGGGGGTTGCTGGACATCGCGCCGCAGCCACTGGGGAGCGGGCCGACCGGGGTGGTGGTGTAGCTGCCGGCGCCGACGGGTGCGGCTTCGGCCGCGCGGGTGACGGGGATGGCGAGGCCGCCGACGACCAGGGCCAGCGCTGTGGCGGCGGCCAGGGCCCATCGGCGGTGGGGGACGGGAGGTTTCATCGTGCCTCCATCGCGCGCCGGGTGCGGCCCTTGCCGGGTCCAGCGCTTTGCGTCTGAATTGGGGGGAAGGTCAGGTGAGAGAGCGCTCTCTCGGCCACGGTAGTGGAGTACCGAGATCCCCGTCAATGTGTCCAACCCGTTGCGTGCTGATGTCGCTATTTGCCGGCACCCGCACGGTCGCCCAGCGGTTCGCCTTCACTGTCGTTCGACAGCGCGTCCGGCACGCGCATCCGCCACGCGTCGGTCACCAGCTCGGTCAACCGGTCCAGGTCGACCGCCGCCAGACGCAGCAACACCAGAGGCAGGCCGTCGTAACCGGGCGCGGTGAAGAAGACCTCGGGTTCCCCGAGCAGGAGAGCCTGCTTCTCGGCCTCGTCGCCGACGAACAGCACCGCGATGTCGAGCCGGATCACCCGAGGCTTGCCCGGTGTCCGCTCGGGATAGGACCAGACGAAGCCCTTGTCGGCCACCCGGAAGTCGAAGCCGTCACTGGCGATCTCCACAGTGTGCGGCAGGGCCAGCGCCACTCGGCGTACGTCGTCCGCGTCAGCCACCGAACCGCCTCGCACCCCGCACCATCCGCATGGGCTGAGATTACGCGGTGGACAGCTCGATGGCCGTGGCGCCGACGATCGCCCGTTCGCCGTTCTCCTGGACATAGCCGACCACGCTGGCGCTCCGCGGATCGAGACCAGGCGGTGTCGCCAGCTCCACCTGCCCGCGCTCGGCGTCCAGGCTCACCGACCTGAAGGCGCGTACGACGTTGTCCTGCCGCAGCGTCCGCCCGGCGTTCTCCCCCCGGGCGATGTCGCTGGTCAGCTCCCGTTCCACGACCGCCACGTGCAACACCGCGCGCTCCGGCGGCTGTTCGGTCCGGTAGTCCACCATCACCCGGTCATTGCCCAGGTTGGCGATGGAGAGCGCCAGTGGTGTGGCGGCGGTCGAGGCCACGGCGGACATGATCGCGGCGGCCGCGCGGCGGCGATCGGAACCGACGAACTCGACGGTGCCGTTGACGACCATCTGCGGCGTGTACAGACCACGGGTGCCGAGCGCGCGGGCGTAGGCCTCCTGCCGCGCGGTGTACGCCGCGTCCGCGAACTGGTCGGGCCAGCCCAGGTCGTCCCAGTAGTCGACGTGGAACCCGAGGGCGAAGACGTTCTGGCCCCGGTCCCGGGCGTCGCGCTCGATCTCGCTCAGCAACTCCTCAGCGGGAGGGCAACTGTTGCAGCCCTGGGACGTGAACATCTCGACGACGGCGAAGCCGCCGTCCGTCGATGGATTCGTCATGGTGGCGTGTCTCCTCCCACGGTCTGCCCGGCGGTGTCGCGTTCCCGGTGCCCGGCCGCGTTGCGTTTCCCGTTTCGGCCGAGACAATGCGCGTGGGGTCGCGAGCCCTGCCGGTCCGCAGCGAGCGCCGCCGGGTCGGGTGGTTGGATGGTCGGGTGCAGTTCACAGTGACAGACGCGCCGGCGCGGGAGCGTTTCGAGGCGCGCGACGAGGCGGGCGCGGTCGTCGGGTTCGTCACCTATCAGCTCACCGGCTCGATCATCGCCTACACCCACACCGAGGTCGATCCGGCGTACGAGGGCAAGGGCGTCGGGTCGACGCTGGCGCGGGCCGTGCTGGACGACGCCCGGGGCAAGGGCCGGACCGTCGTGCCGATCTGCCCGTTCATCGCCGACTGGCTGGTCAAGCACCCGGAGTACGAGAGCATCGTGGTCCGGTCCACCCGCAAGATCAAATAGCCGCGCTCCCGGCCGGCTGGTGTCAGGCGTCCGGTAGGAGCTTGGCGGCGAGGGTGCGGGCCGTGGCGGTCAGGGTGTCGATGTCCAGCCCCGTCCGCCCCATGAACACCAGGCCCTGCTGTGCGGCGAGCAGCGCGCGCGCCGTCTCGACCGGGTCGACGTCGCGCGGCAGGTCGCCCTCGTCCTGGGCCCGCCCGACGCTCTCGGTGACCAGGGCGGTCGTCGCCTCGTAGGTGCGCCGCGCCTCGGCGAGGACGTCGGGGTCGCTGGTGGCGAGTTCGTACGTGCTGTTGGCCATCAGGCAGCCGCGCCGGGCGGCAGCACCGCCCGGGTCGTTCACCGGCGCCATGACGAACGCGCGCAGCGCGTCCAGGGCGCGGGGAGCGGCGCTGAGCATCTCGCGCAGGTAGCCGCCGCTGGTGTCGGTGTATTCCCGCAGCGCCCGCAGGAACAGTCGGTGTTTGTCGCCGAAGGCGCCGTAGAGGCTGCCCTTGCCCAGCCCGCTGACGCGCACCAGGTCCTCCAGTGAGGTGGCCGCGTAGCCGGCGTCCCAGAACTGGTCTCGGACGGCGCGGATCACCTGCTCCTCGTCGAACTGCCGTGGCCTGGCCATCCGACCAGCGTAGCAATTATTGACCATGTGGTCCACCATGCGGGCGGTGGACCGATCCGCGTGCATCACCGGCGCCGTGCTTGACTCCAACGGCGGACACACCGCCCGAGCCCCGCCCTCCGCAGCCCTGTCGGGAGACCACAACGATGACAGCCTCCACCTTCCGTGCTCTGCACCACGACCGCGCCGCCGGCGACCCGCTCGTCCTGCCCGGCCCCTGGGACGCGGCCAGCGCCCGGGTGCTGGCCGACGCCGGTTACCCGGCGCTCGCGACCCCGAGCGCGGGTGTCGCCGCCTCGCTCGGCTACGAGGACGGCGCGACCCCGCCGGACGAGATGTTCGCGGCGATCGCGCGTATCGTCCGCGCCGTGTCCGTTCCGGTGTCGGCCGACGTCGAGGGCGGTTACGGCCTCGCCCCCCGCGAGCTGGTCGGACGGCTGTTGGAGGCCGGTGCCGTCGGCTGCAACCTGGAGGACTCGGAGCGGAACGCCACCCTCAAGGACCCCCGGCGGCACGCCGACTGGCTGGCCGAGGTGCGCGCGGAGGCGGGCGACGCGCTCGTCATCAACGCGCGCGTCGACACCTTCCTTGTCGGAACGGGTGACCCGGCCGACGCGGTGGAACGCGCCCGCCTCTACGTGGCCGCCGGCGCCGACTGCGTCTACCCGATCCTGGCGCCGCCGCAGGTGCTCCCGCAGCTGCGGGCGGGCATCTCCGGACCGATCAACATGGCCGCCGGACCGGACCGGGAGTCAGTGGCCGAGCTGGGCCGGCAGGGTGCCACACGCATCACCTTCGGTCCAGGAATGCAGCGGTACGCGATGGCGTCGATCGGCGACCTGGCGGCCGAGCTGCGCGCCTGAGGGCGGGGCCGATCACCGGTGATCGACCCGGCTTCCTGAAAGTCGGGGTGTTCCAGTCGGGCGGTTGGCGCGGTTTCCTGAAAGCCGAGTGGATCTTCGTGGCGGACGTGGTCGCTCTGTGGCTGACCGAACGTGGCGCTAGACGACGGGAAGTTCGCCGCCGTCGACCGTCAGGCTTACTCCGGTGACCCACTGAGCCCGGTCCGACACGAGGTAGGCGACGGCTTCGGCGATGTCGCGCGGGTCCCCGGGACGACCCAGAGGGATGCCCGCTGTGGTGGCGGCGAGCGCGACGTTCATCGCGTCGGCGAAGTTCTGCGGATCGCGTCGGCACCCGGGGTGAGGACGTTGCCGGGAATGATCGTGGCGACCCGGATTCCGGCGGGCGCGAGCTCGGAAGCGAGCGCTTTGCCGTAGGTGTTGAGGGCGGCCTTGGCGGCCCTGTAATGAGCCAGTGGCGGCGCCGGCGTGAGGGCCGCTCCCGATGAGATGTTGACGATCGCGCCGCCCGCTCCGGCCTCGCGCAGCGCCGGCAGCAGCGCGTTGTTGACCCGCACGGCGGACAGATAGTTGAGGTCGAGGGCGTCGATCCATTCCTCATCGGGGATGGACGCCACACCCCCGAGGTGAGCGCGTGCCGCCGCCGCGTTGTTGACCACGATGTCGACGCCGCCGAGTTCGTCGAGCGCTGCCGCGGCGAATGCCTGCACACCTGCGAGCGTGCCGATGTCGCCCCGAATGAAGGTGGCGGCCTTCGGCGTCTCGTCGGAGGGGTTACGCGCCGTGGTGACCGAGGTGTTCGGCGGGCTGATCGTCACCATGCAGCGCGGACTCGAGTCGACCACCCGGGCGGTGGGCGTCGGAAATTTCGGCAGCTACGGCCGAGCCCCCGGCGAACCGTCGCGATGGACGGCTGCCGGGGGCTCGAATGCAGGCGGTCAGACCTGGTTGCCGCTCGGCAGCACCGCGGCCATCTCGTCGCCGGCGCCGGCGAGCACGCGTGCCTGCTGCGGCCAACTGGCCAGCCCAGGTGCGGCGCGCAGGCCGGCGGCCCGGATCAGGTCGCGCAGCGCCGGCTCGTCCAACTCGCCGAGCTGGCCGTACGTGCGCACGCCCGCGTCCTGCAACGCGGCCGCCATCTTCGGCCCGATCCCCTGGATCCGGCGGAAGTCGTCGGCCGGGCCCGTCGGGTCGGCGTCGACGCCGTTGATCGTCGTGTCGGCGGCCGAACGAACCGGAGGGGTCGCGGCGGCGGTCGGGCGGACCGGAGGCCCGGCCACCGCCGACCGCTCGTCGACCGCAGCGGCCACCGCAGGCTCGGAGTTCACCGAGTCGGCCTGCACCGGCTCGACGTTCACGGAATCGGCCTGCACCGGCGCGGCATCGGACGGTCCTGCGGTCGCCAACGCCTCTGCCGGCGTGGCGTCGACCGCCGTGGCCTTTGTCTCCACGTCGTCGGCCGAGCCGACGGAGGCCGGCACATCGTCGGCCGGCGTCGAGTCGATCGGCGTGGTGTCGACGGGCGCGGTCTCGACCGGCGCGTCGTCGGCGGGGGTGGTGTCGGCCGGGGTGGCCGCTACCGGCGCAGCGTCGATCGCCGCATCGTCGGCCGGCGTCGTGTCCAGCGGTGCCGCGTCGGCCGGCGGGAGATCATCCGCGGGCTGGCGGGGGGCGACCACGGCCGCCGGGGCGGGCTGGTCGTCGACAGTGACCGGCTCGGGGGTCGAGTCCACGCCCGGCTCCTGCCGCAGCTCAGCGGCGTCGGACTGCTCGGTGGCCGGCACCGGCGGCGGGTTCTCGGTCAGCGCCATGTCCGCCGGGTCGACGGCGCTCGGGGCGTCCGCCGGCACGGGCACCGGGGTGGGACCGTCCGGTTCGGTCAGCGCGGCGGGCGCGCTGACCGTGTCGACCGGCACCGGCTCGTCGGCGACCGCGGTGGGTGCCGGGTCGACGGCGGCCGCGGGCCGGGCCTCGTCGGTGGTGGCAGCCGGCGTGGGCGTGGTGATCACGGCCAGGCCGGCGACGGGGTCACCATCCACAATCGAATTGCCCTGTACGCCCCGTCGGCCGCGCAGCAGCCACCCGGCGGCCAAGCCCAGCAACAGTGCCAGTACCACTATCAGCGAGTGTCCGAAAGACCACGCCACGGCGAACCTCCCTCTCAGGTCGTTGGAAAAGTCACGAGAAAAACTCGCCGCAGCTTCGCACACGCGTATTGCCGACGACAGGCAGGATCGGCCGTCAGCGTTGCGGGTGGGACAGCCACCTCAGCCGGTGCCTGCCGGGTGACACAGCGTCGCCCGATCACCCGAAAAACCCGACCCGACGAGACCGGGTCGGGCATGGAGCGGGCAAGGCATGGATTGGTCGGGCAGAGCTCTCCGGAACGATGAGACCCGGGCCCGGCGCTGGACGCCGAGCCCGGGTCGGGCGATGCGGGGTTCAGTCCCGGTCGCCCTCGTAGGTGTGGAAGTCGTCGACGAATCGGCGACGGAGCCGTGGCACCCGGCTGGTCACTCCGAAGTAGCCGCGCGCGCCGAGCAGCGCGAGCCGACCCACCACCGGCCGGTACATCCGGTCGTCGCCGCTGGTGCCGCTGCGGTTCAGCGATTCGGCGACCCGGGCGAAGCCGTACGGCGCCATCACGGCCTCGTAGTCGGCGACCGCCTGGAGCAGCGTCTTTTCGCCGGCGGTGGCGCGGCTGAGCTGCGCGCAGAGCAGGCGGGCGTCGCGCAGCGCGGTGTTCGCGCCCACGCCCCGACCCGGGGTCATGGTGTGGATGGCGTCGCCGAGCATGGTGACGGTGCTGCTCTTCCAGGGCGGCACCGGCTCGGACGTGGACACTTTGATCGGTAGGGCGCTGGCCGGGTCCGCGTGGGCGAGCAGTTCCCGTAGGTGCGGGTGCCAGTTCGCGGTGAGGTCGAGGGCGACCTGCACCAGGTCCTCACCGCGGCGTTCCATGATGTCGGTCGGGAACCGGTCGGCCGCACTCCAGATGATCAGGTTGATGTTGTCGGTGGTGGTGTCGTGGGCCAGGCCGGGCCAGTCCCGGAGCACTGCGGCGTCGGGCTCGCTGACGCCCGGCTTGATCGCGCGTTCGGCGTCCCACTTGAACTCCATGACGTGCAGCACGCCCATCATGCCGCCGACGCCGAAGATCAGCGAGATGCCCTGCTGGACCCGCTCCGGAATGAGACCGCTGGTGTGCGGGGTCAGCGGGATCCGGGTGGCGATGTTGATCGTCCCGGCGTCGCGGGTGACGGCGTGCGGCAGGTACTGGCGGCGTACGGCGGAATGGGTGCCGTCGGCCGCCACCAGCAGGTCGCCGGTGGCGCTGGTGCCGTCGGCGAAGTGGGCGGTGACAGTGCCGTCGTCGCGCTGCTCGTACCGGGTGAAGGTCTTGTCGAAGTGCACCACGTCCTCCAGGCCGGTCAGCAGCACCTGGCGCAGCACCATCCGGGCCACCGAGTGTTCGGTGCGTACCGGGTCGGCGCTCGGCCGCAGCGCGAACGACGCGGTCTGACGGAGCCCCTGGGTGACGACGTTGAAGTAGTGCGGCGGCCGGGCGCAGGTGGCCAGGAAGGTGGCGAACAGCTCCGGAGGCAGACACTCCCGCAGCGCCCTGCTACCGGTGGGGCCGATGCCGACCCGGTAGCCGAGCAGCCCCTCGGTGCGGTCGCGGTGCCGCTCGTAGACGGCGACGCTGATCCCGGCCCGGCGCAGGCCGTGCGCCAGGCACAGCCCGCCCGTGCCCGCGCCGATGATCAGGACGTGCGGCGGCGCGGCGGACATGTCAGCCGGCCGGGTGCGCGGCGGGCGCCTCGGTGACGGCCGGGCGTGGCGCGGGTGCGTCGGTGCCGGCCGGGCGGGCCGTGGGCGCCTCGACGGCGTCCCACCGGTAGAAGCAGCCGGCGATCGCGTCCCGGGGGGAACGCCAGGTCGGCAGGTACGGCGACGTGTGCGCGGAGAGCCGCTCGTTGACCTGTCGGAAGAGCGGGTGGTTGCGGGCCGCCGCGAGCGCGTCCGGGTCGACGTCGTCCGAGGTCTCCAGCAGGTGTACGCACAGGTCGTGCAGGCAGTACAGGGATCGGTGCATGACGCCGGTCAGGCCGGGCAGGTCGGTGGCGTCGGACTCGGCGAAGATCTGCGCGACCCGCCCCTCCGCTCCCGGGATGATCCGGCTGACGATCAGTAGACGACTCATGGGACCCCTTCCGCCGGTGGCCTGTCCGACCCCGCGGGGGCCGGTGCCACGTGCTCTGTGCGCCCACCGTGCCGCAGGGCCTGTCACATCACCGTCACGTACGCCGACCGGGCGGTGACGGGCGTCGCCGTCACGTACGCCGAACGGCGGGCGACGGGCGGTCGGTGAGGGCCTCGCGGCTGGCCTGGCGGATCGGGGCGAGGGTGTCGTCGAGCAGGGCGCTCATGGCGGGGCTCGGCTCCAACCGCAGTTCCCGGCGCAACAGGTCGCGGTAGACGTAGAAGGCGTGCACGGCTTCGAAGGCGTTGCCCTCGGCCAGGTGTATGCGGACGACCAGCCGGTGTGGTGTCTCGCGTAACGGCTCGGCGGCCATCGCCTCCAACGCGGCTTCGAGGGCCTCGCCGTGCCGTCCCGCGGCCAGGTGGTGCCCCGCCACCTGTTCCAGCATGTGCAGGCGGAGTTGGCGCAGGCGTTCCCGGTCCAGCAGCACCCAGTCGTCGTACCAGCCGGGCAGGAGGTCGTGCCGCCCGGCGGCGAGCGCCCCGGCGGCGGTGCGTGGGTCGTCGCCGTCCCGGACCCGGGCCGCGGTGCCGACCAGGTCGTCCACGTCGAGCCGAACCGCCGGGCCGAGGCGTACGGTGTCGCTGGCCACTGTCATCGGGCAGCAAGGGTCCTGTCGCAGCCGCCACAGGGCGGTACGCAGGGAGGACAGCGCCCGTTCCTCTGACGCGTCGGGCCATAGCAGCCCGGCGAGCTGGCTGCGGGTGGCGCCGGGGCGGAGCCCGATCAGCGCGATCACCCGTTGCAGGCCGCGTGGCACCACCACCGGCACCGCCTCGCGGAGGAGTCGAAAACCTCCGAGCAGGTGCAGTGAGACGCCCTCCTCGGGCGGGTCTCCGGCGGTCGGCACGGACGGATCAGCGGCCACGGCGGCACCCCCTGCGGAACGCTCGTCCCGACTGTCTGCTGTGTCCCGGATCGGTTGCCCTCGACGCCACTGTCGACCCCGCCGATCGCGGCGTGGCCGGGCGCGGCCCCGCCCGCCGAGGCCGCCGGGCTGACCACGCTGAAGATTATCAATAATGGTCACGTTGCGTCAACGCCAGCGTGGACCTTCTATTAGCGACAGTCAACCCGAGATCGGTTCTGAACTGCATAAACATTAGTGCGTGGAACGCGCCGGGCACATAGCTGATGCACAGGTTGCGTCAACGCAGCGTCACCACCGCCCGTCGCTGGCCGACCCGGCACGGTGACGCCGCCGTGACGAGGATCGGCGCATCGTGTCGGCAGTCGTCCAGCGCGTCCGGGGGCCACCCGTCGCCGGCCGGACGCTGTGGGGGGAGGCCCAGTATGGACCGATCGCTGATCGTCGCGAAGGTCGATCCGACCGCCGAGGAGCGGGTCGCCGAGATCTTCGCCGAGTCGGACGCTACGGAGCTGCCGCGCCTGGTCGGTGTCCGACACCGCTCGCTGTACCGACTGCACGACCTCTACGTGCACCTTCTCGAGACCGCGCAGCCGGCGGAGGGCGCTGTGGAGGCCGCTCGTGACCACCCCGAGTTCATCCGGGTCAGCGACCGCCTACGCCCGTACGTGTCGCCGTACCTGTCGACCTGGCGCTCGCCGCGCGACGCCATGGCGCGGTGCTTCTACCGATTCGACGCCCCGGACGCCGGGCGGCGGTCGTGACGGCCACCGCGCCGCGCGAAGAGCAGCTCTGGTCCCGCTGCGCCGGCTGCGCCAGCCTGCTGTACCGCAAACGGCTGCGCCGCAACCTCGACGTCTGCCCGGAGTGCGGCGAACATGCCCGACTCGGCGCGCCGGAACGCCTGCGCCAACTGGTCGACCCGGGTTCCCTGCGCCTGCTGCCCGACCGGCTGCCGGAGGCGGACCCGCTCGACTTCGTCGACGTGCTGCCGTACCCACACCGGCTCACCGGCGCACGGGCCAGCACCGGTCTTGCCGAGGGGGTCGTCTGCGCCACGGCCACCATCGGTGGGCACCCGGTGGCCCTGGCGGTGATGGACTTCCGTTTCCTCGGTGGCAGCCTGGGCTGCGCGGTGGGCGAGCTGATCACCCGGGCGGCCGAACGGGCGCTGGACGACCGCACGCCGCTCGTCCTGATCACCGCCTCCGGCGGGGCGCGGATGCAGGAGGGCGCGCTGTCGTTGATGCAGATGGCGACCGTCAGTCAGGCCATCGCCGCGTTGCGCGAGGCGGGGTTGCTCACCGTGAGCGTCCTCACCGACCCGACCTACGGCGGGGTGGCCGCCTCGTTCGCCACCAACACCGATCTGGTGCTCGCCGAGAGTGGCGCGCGGATGGGCTTCGCCGGCCCCCGGGTGATCCGCCAGATCACCGGGCGGGCCCTGCCGGAGGGCTTCCAGACCGCCGACTTCCTGCTCCGACACGGGCAGGTCGACATGGTGGTGCAACGGCGGTCGCTGCGCGGACGGCTGACGGCGCTGCTCGCCGCGACCCGCGCCGGCCGTCCGGCGCGTCCGCCCGTACCCCGGCAGGAGCCGGCCTCGCACCGCGAGCGCCTCGCCGACGACGGCGCGGTCCTGGCGCGGCCGACGGACGCGGCGGCCGAGGGAGACGCCGGTACCCCGGCGATACGCGACGCGTGGGACACCGTCCGGATGGCGCGGCATCCGGGGCGACCCACCACACTGGACTACCTGGACTCGGTCTTCGACGGGTTCGTGGAGCTGCACGGCGATCGGCTCGGCGCGGACTGCCCGGCCATCGTGGGTGGGGTGGCCCGGTTGGCCGGCCGGTACGTCATGGTCATCGGTCACCAGAAGGGCCACACCACCGCCGAGTTGGTCGCCCGCAACTTCGGCATGGCCAGCCCGGCCGGGCACCGTAAGGCGCTGCGGCTCATGCGCCTCGCGGCCCGCCTCGGCCTGCCAGTGGTCACCCTGGTGGACACCCCCGGCGCCGACCCGGGGGTGAGCGCCGAGGAGCAGGGCCAGGCGGCGGCCATCGCCGAGAACATCCTCACCCTCACCGTGCTGCCCACCCCAGTGCTCGCGGTGATCACCGGCGAGGGCGGCAGCGGCGGCGCGTTGGCGCTGGCGGTGGCCGACCGGGTGCTGATGCTGGAGAACGCCGTCTACTCGGTGATCAGCCCCGAGGGGTGTGCGGCGATCCTCTGGCCAGACCGGTCCGCGGCCCCGCAGGCGGCTCGCGCGTTGCGACTGACAGCGCCCGACCTGCGCCGGCTCGGGGTGGTCGACGAGGTCGTGTCGGAGCCGTCGAGTGCCGCGCACGACGACCCGGCGGACACCGCCCACCGCCTACGTGCGGCCCTGCTGGCCAACCTCCTGCCGCTGCTGGACGTGCCACCGGCCATGCTGGTCCGCCTGCGCCGGCAACGCTTCCGACGGTTCGGCGCGAACCGCGTCGGCGCCCGGGCGGGCCTGCGATGACCGCCGGCGACCGGGCGCTGTCGACAGTCGACGCGTCCGACGACGTGGGGGTGGACGGCGAGGCGGCGCTGGCCGGACTGCGCCGCCAGGCGCAACACCTGATCGCCGAGCTGGCCGGGCCGGTGCGCCGGATCCGGCTGCGCAGCGGGGCGGCGGTGCTGGAGGTCGAGTGGCACCCCGAGGACGCGACCCGACCGGACGTACCAAAGCCCCGGGCCGAGGCGGCACCGGCGGCCGAGCCGGCGTCCGGCACACCACCTGCGGTCCGGCCGCCGGTGCCCGGGCGGGCCGCGGTGCGGGCACCGATCGTCGGCACCTTCTACCGGGCGCCGGAGCCCGGCGCGCGGCCGTTCGTCGCGGTGGGCGACCTGGTCCGCCCCGGCCAGCCGGTGGCCATCGTCGAGGCGATGAAGCTGATGAACGAGGTGACCGCCGACCGGGCCGGCCGGGTGGCCGCGATCCTCGTCGAGGACGGCCAGCCAGTCGAATACGACCAGCCGCTCGTCGAACTGGACCCGGCATGACGGCGCGGGGTGGTTGACCATGTTCGAGACCGTGCTGATCGCCAACCGGGGCGAGATCGCGCTGCGGGTGCTGCGTGCCTGCAAGGAGCTCGGCGTGCGAACGGCGGTGGTCTACTCCGCCGCCGACGCCGACTCGGCGGCGGTCCGCCTCGCCGACCAGGCCGTCCGGATCGGACCGGCGTCGAGTCGGCGCAGCTACCTCAACGCCGCCGCCATCGTGGAGGCGGCCCGGCAGGTGGGGGCGCAGGCCGTGCACCCCGGCTACGGCTTCCTCTCCGAGGACGCCGACTTCGCCGAGATCTGCGCCGACAACGGGCTGACGTTCATCGGCCCGCCACCGGCGGTGATGGCCGCACTGGCCGACAAGTCCTCGGCCCGGGCACTGATGAGCCGCGCCGGCCTGCCGCTGTCGCCGGGCAGTGTCGCGCCGGTGCCGACCGCCGCAGCGGCGGCCGAGGTGGCCGACACCGTCGGCTACCCGGTGATCGTGAAGGCCGCCGCCGGGGGCGGGGGCCGGGGGATGACAGTGGTGCACACACCGGGCGAGCTGCGCCGTGCGTACACCCGGACCCGGGCCGCCGCGCAGGCCGCCTTCGGCGACGACCGGGTGTACGTCGAGCGCTACCTCACCGAGGCGCGGCACGTCGAGGTGCAGGTGCTCTGCGACGCCCACGGCAACGGGGTGCACCTGGGCACCCGGGACTGCTCGGTGCAGCGCCGGCACCAGAAACTCGTCGAGGAAGCGCCCGCCCCGGCGCTGGCCGCCGCCGTTCTCGACACCATCGCCGAGACCGCCCTGCGGGGTGCGCTCCAGGTCGGCTTCGTCGGTGCCGGCACGCTGGAGTTCCTGGTCGACGCCGAGGAGAAGTTCCACTTCCTGGAGATCAACTGCCGGATCCAGGTCGAGCATCCGGTCACCGAGATGGTCACCGGCATCGACCTGGTGCACGAGCAACTCCACATCGCCGCCGGGGTACCGCTGCGGTGGCGGCAGGAGGAGATCCGCCTGCACGGCGTCGCTGTGGAGTGTCGGGTCAACACCGAGGACCCCGAGCGCGACTTCGCCCCCACCCCCGGCCGGTTGGTGCGATTCACCCCACCCGGCGGCCCGTTCACCAGGGTGGACACCCACGCCAGCGCCGGTTACCTGGTCGGCCCCTGGTACGACTCGCTGCTCGCCAAGGTGATCGTGTGGGCGCCCGACCGGGAGTTGGCCCTCAACCGGCTGGAACGTGCCCTGGACGAGTTCGACGTCGCCGGTCCTGGCGTGCACACCACCATCCCGTTCGTCCGGCGGGTCCTCGACGACGCCGCATTCCGCAAGGGCCGCTACACCACCGGCCTGGTCGACCGCCTGCTCGCCGCGCCCGCGCCGGGGCCGACGGTCACTCCCGCACCTCGCACCGCGCCCGCCGCAGATCCCGACGCAACCCACAGGAGGACCCGATGACCGTCACCCATGGTCGCCCGATGACCGCCGAGATCACCGACATCCTGGTGGCGCACTGCGGGCTGGACGCCGACGCCGCGGCCCGGGCGCCCGCCGCGTCGCTCGAGGAGCTGGGCATGGACTCGCTCGCCCTGCTGGAACTCTCGGCGGTCGTCGCCGACCGCTGGCAGGTGGCCATCCCCGAGCAGGCCGGACAGTTGAGCATCCCGGCGGTGGCCGACCTTGTCGCCCGCCGCGCCGACCCGCCCGGGCACACCGAGAACGGCGTGGTCATCGACGCGCCGCTGGGACTTGTCTGGGAGGTCACCAACGACGTGGCGAACTGGACCGAGCTGTTCACCGAGTACGCGGTGGTGGAGATCCTGCACCGCGAGGGGCACACGGTGCGGTTCCGCCTCACCATGTACCCCGACGAGAACGGGGTGTCCTGGAGCTGGGTCAGCGAGCGCACCGCCGACCCGGTGAGCAGGCAGGTCCGGGCGCACCGGGTGGAGACCGGGCCGTTCGAGTACATGCGCATCCACTGGCGCTACACCGAGGAGGCCGGTGGGACCCGGATGACCTGGACGCAGGACTTCGCCATGAAGCCGACCGCGCCGGTCGACAACGCCGCGATGACCGAGCGGATCAACACCAACAGCGTGATCCAACTCGCGGTGATCAAGGACCGGGTGGAGCGGATCGCCTGGCAGCGCGCCGACCAGGGCAGCCCGACCGCCAGCGACGCACCGACGGGAGCCGACGATGAGTGACCTGAGCACCCGCCCGATCGCCGCCCGGGACGTACCCGCCGACCGTCGGCGCGGCGGTGAGCTGCGGGTGCTGCTCGGCCCCCGCACCGTCGGCAGCACCTCAGGTTTTCTCGGGGTGGCCACGCTCGAACCGGGGGAGCGGATCGCCGAGCACTACCACCCGTACAGCGAGGAGTTCCTGTACCTGGTCCGGGGCGCGATCACCGTCGACCTGGACGACCAGCCGACGCTGCTGGCCGCCGGTGAGGGGCTGTTCGTACCGGTGAACGTGCGGCACCGGCTGCGCAACACCGGCGTCGAGCCGGCCGAGGTGGTCTTCCACCTGGGCCCGCTCGCCCCCCGGCCCGAACTGGGCCACGTCGACACCGAGCTTGTCGAACAGCGGGGCACGTCGTGAGCGCGAGGAGTGAGCCGGGTTTGCGAGCCCCGCAGTCGCGAACCGTCGGTGGCAGCGTGAGCGCGAGGAGTGAGCCGGGTTTGCGAGCCCCGCAGTCGCGAACAGAGGTGACGCGATGACCGGGCGCCGCACGGTGGTGACCGGGATCGGGGTGGTCGCCCCGGGCGGCGCCAGCCGGGACCGCTTCTGGAAGACCATCACCGAGGGGCGGACCGCCACCCGCCGGATCAGTTTCTTCGACCCGTCGGCGTTCCGGTCGCAGATCGCTGCGGAGTGCGACTTCGATCCGGTCGCGGCGGGGCTGAGCGAGGCCGAGCGACGCCGGGCCGACCGGTACGTGCAGTTCGCGCTGGCCTGTTCCGCCGAGGCGGTGGCCGACGCCCAGTTGGTGCTCACGGACGCGGAACGGGACCGGGCCGGGGTGGTGCTGGGCACGGCGGTGGGCGGCACGATGGCGTTGGAGCAGGAGTACGTCACGGTGAGCGAGCACGGTCGACGGTGGCTGGTGGACGGGACGCGCGGTGGCCCGTACCTCTATCAGGCGCTGGTGCCCAGCAGCCTCGCGGCGGACGTGGCCTGCCGGCACGGGCTGCACGGCCCGGCGCAGGTGGTCTCCACCGGCTGCACCTCCGGCATCGACGCGATCGGGTACGCCCATCAGATGATCGTGGACGGTGAGGCGGACGTGATGCTGGCCGGTGCGTCCGACTCGCCGATCTCGCCGGTCACTGTCGCCTCGTTCGACGCGATCAAGGCGACCAGCCCGGACAACGACGACCCGGCCCACGCCTCCCGCCCGTTCGACGCCGACCGGCACGGGTTCGTGCTGGCCGAGGGCGGGGCGGTGCTGGTGCTGGAGGAGGCCGGACACGCCCGGCGACGGGGAGCGCACATCTACTGCGAGGTGGCCGGGTACGCCAGCCGCAGCAACGGCTTCCACATGACCGGGTTGCGGCCGGACGGACTGGAGATGGGCCTCGCCGTCACCGACGCGCTACGGCAGGGCAGGATCCTGCCCGAGCAGGTCTCCTACATCAGCGCGCACGGCTCGGGCACCCGGCAGAACGACCGGCACGAGACTGCCGCGTTCAAGCGGGCGCTGGGTCAGGCCGCGTACCGGATACCGATCAGCTCGATCAAGTCGATGGTCGGGCACTCGCTCGGCGCGATCGGGTCGATCGAGATGGCCGCGTGTGCCCTCGCCATCGAGTTCGGTGTGGTGCCGCCCACGGCGAACTGGAGCACCCGGGACCCGGAGTGCGACCTGGACTACGTACCCAATGAGGCACGGGAGGTCCCGGTGGACGTGGCCCTGTCGGTGGGCAGCGGGTTCGGCGGTTTCCAGTCGGCGATGGTCTTCCGTCGGATGCTCGGCGCGGTGGCGGCGTGAGCGCCGCCTCGCACGGTGGCGGCACGACGGCCCGGGCGGTGGTGACCGGCATCGGGGTGGTCGCACCCAGCGGCATCGGCGCGGACGCGCACTGGCGCACGGTCCTCGCCGGCACCCGCCGGACCGGGCCGATCACATTGTTCGACCCGGCCGGCTATCCGACCCGCTTCGGTGGGGAGGTGCCCGGCTTCACCGCCGACTCCTACGCCGACAGTCGGCAGTTGGTGCAGACCGACAGGTGGACACACCTCGGCTTCGCCGCCACCCGGCTGGCGCTGGCCGACGCCGGCCTGCCCGACCGGGCCCCCGACCCGTACGGCTACGCGGTGACCCTGGCCAGCTCGTCCGGGGGCAACCTGTTCGGTCAGCGGGAACTGCAACGGCTGTGGGGCGGCACGTCGCGGACGGTCGGGGCGTACCAGTCGATCGCCTGGTTCTACGCGGCCAGCGTCGGGCAGCTCTCCATCCACCACCAGTTCAAGGGCCCGAGCGGGGTGCTGGTCGCGGAGTCGGCCGGTGGGCTGGACAGCCTGGCGCACGCCGCCCGCGCCGTACGCCGGGGCACCCCGGTCGTGATCGCCGGGGCGACCGAATGCCCGTTGAGCCCGTACGCGCTCGCCTGCCAGCTCCGCTCGGGGCTGCTCAGTGACGTCGCCGACCCGGAGCGGGCGTACCGGCCGTTCGACGCCGCGGCCAGCGGCTACCTGCCGGCCGAGGGCGGCGCGGTGTTCGTGGTGGAGGAGCTGGGGCACGCCCTGGCCCGGGGCGCCCGGGTCTACGGCGAGGTGAGCGGCTGGGGCTCCACCCACGACGCCGCGCACACCACGGCGGAGAGCAGCGGCGACCCAGCCCAGTACGCGAGGGCGATGCGGCTGGCCCTGGACCGCGCGGGCGTCGCCGCCGCCGGCATCGACGTGGTGCTGCCCGACGCTCTCGGCGTGCCCCGCTACGACCGCAGCGAGGCCGAGGCGCTGCGGGCCGTGTTCGCCGACCGGCAGCCCCCGGTGACCACGCAGAAACCGCTGACCGGTCGGGCGTACCAGGGCGGCTCGGCGTTGGACGTGGCCACCGCGCTGCTCGCCTTCGCTCACGACACGTTGCCCGCGTCGGCGGGACCGGACGAGGTGGCTGAGGGCTGCGAGTTGGACTTCCTGCGGGAGCACCGCCGACCGCGCAGCCGACTCGCCCTGATCTGCGCGCGGGGTTTCGACGGGTTCAACAGCGCGCTGGTCCTGCGTGGGGCCGCGCCGATGAGGGGAGAGGCGTCATGAGCGACGAACGGGCCCGGGTGGTCTTTCTGGTACGGGTGCCGCTGCCACGCACCGAGCAGTTCCTCGCCGCGTACGAACAGGTGCGGCACCTGGTCGCCGGCGGTGTCCCGGGGCACCTGGTCGACCAGGTGTGCCGGTCGTCGACCGACCCGGAGCAGTGGTTGATCACCAGTGAGTGGGCGAGCCTGGCCGACTTCGAAGACTGGGAACGCAGCCCGGAGCACCGGGAGTTGGTGCGCCCGATGCGGGAGTGCTTCACCGACGCCCGTTCGCTGCGCTTCCACATCCACGCCCAAACCCCAGCCTCAGCCCCAGCCTGACGCCCCCGCCCCCCGCCCCGCGCCGCCCTGCCCCCGCCCCCCGCCCCCGCGCCCGCGCCCGCGCCCGTCGATCATGGAGTTGTGGTGGGGGACAATTGCCCCTTGCCGTGACCATCCAGGCGCCACAAGTCCAAGATCGGCGGCTCTCTTTCCGACGACCGCAACTACGAGATCGGCGCGGTGGGACGGGGCTGCGCCGCGCGGGGTCGACATCGTCTCCGGAGCGCGTAGGGTCCTGGAGTCATGAAGGTGCTGATCTCGGTGGACCTGGAAGGCATCTCGGGGATCGTGCACTCCACCGAGACGAACCCGGATCGGTACGACTACGAGCGGGGCCGGGCGTTGATGACGGCCGAGGCGAACGCGGTGATCGCCGGGGTCCTCGATGCCGAACCCGACGCGGTGGTGTGGGTCGCCGACGCACACGGAACGTTTCGGAACATCCTGCCGGAGGACCTCGACCGGCGTGCTCACCTCGTGCGAGGCAAACCCCGCCCGCTGGGCATGCTCGCGGGGCTGGACGAGCAGACGGATGCCGTTCTGCTCATCGGCTATCACGCTCGGGCCGGTGCCGGGCCCGCCGTGCTGGCCCACACGATAAGTGACGCCGTTCTCGACGTACGGGTGGCCGGCCGATCGTTGGGTGAGATCGGCCTCAACGTCGCCATGGCGGGGCACCTGGACGCGCCAGTCGTCCTGCTCAGCGGAGACGACACCGCCTGCACGGAATTCAGTGAGCTGGTGCCCTCGGCTGTCACCGTCGCCGTCAAGCAGACCCTGGGGCAGGCCGCCGCGGTGGCCCTGCATCCTCAGGAGGCCCGGGAGCGGCTGCGCCATGCTGCCGCCGACGCGATCGCCCGGCGCGCCTCGATTCCCCCGGCGAAGATGGCCGGGCCGTTGGACGTCGAGGTTGACCTGTACGGCCCGTACATGGTCGACCTCGCCACTCTGGTGCCGGGCGTGACCCGCGTCGGCGGCGGTCGGACGGTCGCCTTCCACGCCGTCGACGTCGCCGAGGCGTACCGGCTGGTCCAGCTGCTGGTCCAGCTCGCCAGCATCAAACCCGGCTAGCGCCCGAGCGTCGTCCGGCTCGACCGGCGACCGCGACGCCATCGGCCGTCCGGCTGGCAGCGCGCGACGGTTGTACTAGGGGTCATGCCTCGGTGACGCTCTGCCAAGTCGCCCGCCCGATCCTGCCCGCCGAACGGGCTGTCGGCAATCCGGCTGGCCGCTGCTTTTGATCCATCCATTCGCATCTAGCAATGCCGCCGTCGGTGGTCGTATGGTTCCCCGCAGCACCCCGACAAGCGTACGTGATGGGCGGATTCGCCCTCTTTCATGCTGGGCGGTGAACGGCAGTGACGGCAGAAGATCCTACGGCGACCGACCCCGGCTGGGTGGACGAAGTCCTCTTCGCCGGCCACCCGACCGACGTTTGTCTCCGTCTGCCCGATCCCGTCGACAGGGCCACCCTGCACCGGCTGGTCACCGCCGCGCAGGACCGGTTGACCACCGCCGGACTGCGCCCCGGTGGCGCTGCGGCGCTGCGGCTGCCACCGTCGCTGGCGTACGTGGTGAACCTGCTCGCCACCTGGCGCGCCGGGGGGCAGGCGATCCTGCTCGACCACCGGCTCACCGACCACGAGGTGGACCGGGCGCTGGCCCGGTTGAGCCCGCAGGTCGTGGTCGCTCCGGTACGAACCGGTGGCGGCGCGCTGAAGATCTTCGTCGACGTCACCGAGGGCGTCACCCGGTACGCCGACCGCCCGGCGGTCAGCGGCCACGCCGTGATCCAGCTCAGCTCCGGCTCCACCGGCCCGTCCAAGGTGATCGGCCGCACCGCCGCCGACCTGGTCGCCGAGGTGCACCGCTACACCCTGATCGACGGGGTGGCGCTGCCCGGCGAGCGGATCATCCTGCTGCCCTCGATGGTGCACGTGCTCGGCCTGGTCGGTGGCCTGCTCTACGGGCTGCACGCAGGGGTCGAGCTGGTGCCGCCGGAGCGGCTCAGCGGCGATGCCGTGCTGGCCGCGATCAGCGCCGGCACCACACCGGCCACGGTGCTCGGTGTGCCATTCCACATCGGACTGCTCGCCTCCACCCGACCGACCGGGCCACTGCCACAGCTGCGGCGGATGACCACCGGGGGCGAGCTGGTGCCGGCCGCCGTCGCCCGGGCGTTCACCGACCGGTACGGGGTGCCGCTGGGCAACATGTACGGGATGACCGAGGTCGGGGTGATCGGCACCGACCTGTACGGGTCACACCGACCGTCGATCGCCCCCGTACCCGGGATCGAGGTCCGCGAGTCCGGCGGTGAGCTGTGGGTGTCCTGCCCGGCGTCGCCGTACGTCGGCCTGAGCGACCCGACCCGCTGGTCCGACGGCTGGCTGCACACCCGCGACGCCGGCACCGTCGATGAGGACTCCGGCCTGGTCACTGTGCGCGGTCGGCTCGACTCGCAGGTCTCCGTCGGCGGGATGAAGGTCGACCTGACCGAGGTGGAGGCCACCGTCGCCGAGCTGACCGGGGTTGCCGCCGCCGTGGTGGTCTGGGACGACGGCATCACCGCGTACGTCCAACCCGACGGACCGCTGTCCGAGGAGACGCTGGACGAGCTCCTCGCCGAACGGTTGGCCGGCTACAAACGGCCCCGGGCGTTGCGCCTGCTCGATCAGTTGCCTCGTACCACCACCGGCAAGCTGGTCCGCTCGACCGAGGTGCTGCGTTCGGCGGTCGCCCCGTGACCGGGCCGCTGCACCACCTCGACGTCGACCTGCGCGCTCGCCCGCGCGGCGACCGCCAGGACGACGCCCCCGCCGAGCCGCGGGTGACCGACCCGCAGGGGCTCGGCGCCGGGCACCGGCCGCAACGGCAGCCCCGGCGGTGGCATCAACCGGCGCAGCCCGCCGCCGCGCAACCCCCGCCCGAGCGCCTTGCCGACCGCCTCCTTGGCGGTCCACAGCCGCAGGAAATCCACCGTCCGGTCGGCCTCTGGCCGATCGCCCAACCAGGCCAGCTCGGCGGGCGGGAACCAGCGGCGGGCCAGCGCGAGCGCCGGCAGCGGGCGGATCCGCTCCACGTCCACCCCGACCGCGTCGGCCCGACGGGCGGCGACCACCACCAGCCCGGCGGTGCGGCTGACGCTGACCGCCAGCTCGACCGACCCGGTCACCTCGTCGACCCGGACGACCGGCCGTCCCTCGCGGTCGTGCGTCAGCACCAGCTCGGTCTCCGGGCGACCGAGCAGCAGGGCACCAGCCCGCCGCACCAGCACAGCGGCCGGATCCGGCTGACCGCCGGCGTCCCGGTCGACCCACACGTAGACGGTGTCCCGACCGGACACCGTCAGCTGAGCCACGCAGAGAGGGTATCCATGAGAGCCGAGGTCCGCGCCTTCGTCGTCGAGCAGCTCGCCGACATGAACTACGACGTCGAGGGGCTCGACGACGACACCACGCTCGGCCCGTCCGGCGTCGACCTGGAGTCTCTCGCCCTGGCCGATCTGTCCGTCCGGGTCGAGGACCGGTACGGCCTGACGTTCGCCGACGACGAGTCGGAGCAGCTCGCCCTCATGACGGTCGGCGAGTTCACCACGATGGTCGCCAACCGCGTCACCGAGGCGACGAGCGACAAAGGCTGATGAGCGGTCAGCCCGATCTGGGGCGAGCTGACCTGATGACCATGCTCGCCGAACTCACCGCGAAACCGGCTGCCGAGGTGTCCGACCGGATCGGCTCGATGGAGCTCGCCTGGCTGGTGCACCTCGTCGAGCAGCGCTACGAACGCCGGCTCGACCTCACCGACGACGAACTGGCCGGCATCCGCACCGTCGACGACGCCCTGGCGGTGTTCCGGGCGTCGCTGACCGCCTCCGCAGATGGTTGAGCCGCGCGTCGCCCAGCTCACCGGTGTGCACGCGGTCAGCGCCCTTGGGCGGGGCGCCGACGCGCAGCTCGCCGGTGTGCTGGCCGGGGTACCGGCGTTCGGACCGGTGAGCCGATTCGACACCGCCGCCCGCCGGGTCACAGTGGCGGCCACACTGCCCGAGATCGCTACCCTCACCGACGAGCTGGCCGCCGG
Organism: Micromonospora sp. NPDC048842; assembly: GCF_040649935.1. Taxonomy (NCBI): domain Bacteria; kingdom Bacillati; phylum Actinomycetota; class Actinomycetes; order Micromonosporales; family Micromonosporaceae; genus Micromonospora; species Micromonospora sp. NPDC048842. Next base: position 24,662 of record NZ_JBEZGK010000018.1, read on the forward strand.
GATCGACGCGGCCTGTCGGGCGGCCGGCCTGGACCGCGCGCAGCGCGCCGGATGCGCCCTGCTGCTCGCCGTGCACGGCGGCCCGGCCCTCGGTACGGGCCCGGCCGCCGGTGCAGGCCCGACCCTCGGTACGACGCCGGCCGTGCTCGCCGGTCAGCTTGCCGCCCGATGTGGACTCTCGGGTCACACCCGGGTCTATACCAGCGCCTGTGTGTCGGCCAGTACGGCGGTGGCCGACGCCGCAGCCCGGATCGGCCGCGGTGATGTCGAGCGGGTGGTGGTCGCGGCCGGCTACCTGGTGGAACCGGACCAGTTCGCGCTCTTCGACGCCGGCCGCGCCCTCGCTGTCGACGGGGCGGTCCGCCCGTTCAGCGCCGGCCGCCGGGGGTTGCTGCTGGGTGACGGTGTGGCCGCTGTGGTGCTGGAGTCGAGCACCGTCCGACGACGCGGTGTCGATCCGGTGGCCTCGGTGGTCGGCTGGGGGCGGGCCGGCGACGCGTTCCATCCCTGCCAGCCGGAACCCGGTGGCACCGGGCTGGCCCGCGCGATCGGCGGCGCGCTGCGCCGGGCCGGGCTGCCACCGCAGTCCGTCGGCTACGTCAACGCCAACGCCACCGGCACCGCGCAGAGCGACGCCGCCGAGGCGGCCGCCCTGCGCCGGGCCCTCGGCGGGCATGCCCCCCGGGTCCCGGTGAGCTCGACGAAGTCGGTTCACGGGCACGCGCTGGAGGCGTCCGGGCTGCTCGAACTGGTGGTCACCGCACTGGCGCTGCGTCACGGCGAACTGCCGGTCAACGCCGGCTGGCTGGGACCCGACGACTCCTGCCCCCTGAACGTGGTCAAGGACCGTCCCCACAGGACGGAAGCCACCCACGCCCTGACCCTCAACGCCGCCTTCGGCGGCGCCAACACCGCTCTCCTGGTCGGCGTCGGATGACCGCCCCCCACTCCCCGCGATCGTGCACTTTCTGCCCCGACGAATCTGACCAAGCACCCATTCCGACGACCGAAACCGCAAGATCGGCGGGGGAGAGGGCTCGGGCCTTCTGGCCCGAAGGTGGGGATATCGGGGGCAGCGCGGCGGGGGTGCCGGGGTTCGTGCACTCGGACTTCGCGCCGGTGGTGGTGGCCGTCGCCGAGCGGTGTCTGCGGCGGGGGTACGGGTCGGCGGGAATGCCCGCCGGGGTGCGGACGGGAATCGTGCTGGTCACCGCCAGCGGTGATCTCGCCAGCGCCCAGCACGTACGGGCCACCGTCGAGGCCGGCGGACGGATCGGCCCGCTGTTCTTCTTCCAGTCCGTGCCCAACAGCGTCGCCGGGCACCTCGCGGCCCGCTGGGACCTGCGTGGCCCGGTGGTCTGCCTCAGCCCGACCGGCGACCCGTACACCGACGGTGTCGCCGAGGCCGACCTGCTGCGCGACGACGGCGACGCCGACGAGGTGTTGCTGATCCTGATCGAACAGGCACCCGACGGGCCCACCGAGGCGGTCGCGGTGCTGCTGGGGGGAGGAGCACGACCATGAGGACACGGGGACTGCGCGGCGCACTGGCCGCCGACACCGAGCTGGGTGCGGGCAACGTCCTGGCCCGGGTGCTGGCGCACGGCGCCGACCCGGACGGGCTCGGCCTGACCTTCGACACCGCCGTCGACGGGCACCCCGCCGAGACGCCGCTGACGCTGGGGCGGCTCGACGAGCGGGTCGCCGCCCGCGCCGCCTGGCTGCACGAACAGGGGGTACGCCCCCGCGACCCGGTCGCCGTCTGGGCCACCGCCGCCGCCGACATGGTGCTCAGTTACCTGGCGCTGGCCCGGCTCGGGGCGATCCCGGCGCTGATGAACGGCAAACTCCGCCCGGAGATCGCCGCCGAGTACATCCGTCGGCTGCGGGGCGTCGGTGTGCTGGCCGACGACGAGCACACCGCGCTGCTGGCCGGGCACGACCTGGGCGTACCAGTGCTCGGCACCCCCGCGCAGGCAGGCACGGGCGACCCGGCCACGGCCCCTGCGCACTACCGGCACCACCCGGACGACCCGATCGTGATCACCCACACCTCCGGGACGACCGGGGTGCCGAAGGCGGTGCTGCACTCGCACGCCAGCCTCTTCGCGGCCACCCGGCACCTGCTCACCATGCCGCAGGCGCAGGGCACCACCCGGATCCTCAACGCGCTGCCCGCACCGCACACCGCCACTGTGCTGATGGTCAACCAGGCGCTGGGCAACCGCGCGCAGATGTTCCTGCTCTCCGAGCAGGGCGGCGAGCGGGTGCTGGACGCCATCCAACGCTGGCGCCCCGACGGGGTGTTCGGTTTCTCGGTCACCTGGGCGGAGCTGGCCCGCTTCGACCTGTCCGGGTACGACCTGGACTCGGTGCGGCTGTGGTTCAACACCGGCGACGCCTCGCACGAGCCGCACATCCGCCGCCTGGTCGCTGTCGGTTGGCGCGACACCATCACCCGCGACGGGGTGGCGAAGGTGCCCGGCTCGGTCTTCATCGACGGGCTGGGTTCCAGCGAGATGGGGCACTCGATGTTCCACATCACCCACCGCGCCGACACCGACCGGTACGGCCGCTGCATCGGCCGCCCGTACCGGTTCGCCACAGTCGCGGTGCTCGACGCCGACGGCGAGCCGGTGCCGGTCGGCGAGGTGGGTTTCCTGGGCATCGACTCACCGTCGCTGTTCCGGGGTTACTGGAACGACTCGGTCACCACCTACCGCTTCCGCCAGCGCGGCTGGTACCTCACCGGTGACCTGGTCCGCGCCGACGCCGACGGCCGCTACTACCACCTGGACCGGGCGGTGGACTCGGTCGACGCCGGTGACGGGCGGCGCTTCTACACAGCGCTGTCCGAGGAGCGCATTCTCGCCGCCTGCCCGGACGTCACCGACTGCACAGTGGTGATCGTCGCCGAGGCCGGCGCGGTCGTCACCGACGTGCTGCTCGAGTTGGCCGCCGGCGCCGACGAGGCCGAGGACCGCACCGAGCGGGTCCGCGCCGCCCTCGGACCGGACGTCGGCGCCACACTGCGCAGGGTCGTGCCGGTGCGCTCCGCCGACATCCCGGTCACCGTGACCGGCAAGGTCCGCAAGGTGGTCCTGCGCGAGCGCTACCTCACCGAGGCCACGTCATGAGCGAGCGAAGCGGAGCGGCGGCGTGACCGCGTTGATCACGGGGATGGGTCTGTTCACACCGGTCGGGCGGGGCGTCGAGGAAACCTTCGACGCGCTGACCACGGGCCGGTCCGGGCTGACCCGCCCGCCCGAGGGGCACCCGGCGAGCACGTCGCTGGACGTGGCCGGCCTGCTGCCCGACATCGACCCACGCACAGTCGCGTCCGGGCCGGAAACCCGGGTGCTGGACCGGATCGTCGTCCTCGCCCTGCTCGCCGCCGCCGACGCTCTGACCGACGCCGGCATCGAGGTGGGCCGCGACGTCGACCCCGACCGGATCGGTGTGATCGTCGGTGGGGTCGGCGGAATGGCCACCCTTGAGTCGCAGGTGCTGGCGCGGGCGGCCCGGGGTCGGGCTGCGGTCAGCCCGTACCTGCTCACCGGGATCCTGCCGAACATGCCGGCGGCGCGGATCGCCATCGCGCACGGCATCCGGGGCTACAGCTCGTCGGTCGGCACGGCCTGCGCCTCCGGCGCCCAGGCGGTCGCCGACGGGGTGCGGCTCATCGCGACCGGAGAGGCCGACGTGGTGCTCTGCGGGGCCAGCGAGGCACCGCTCTTCCCGACCTTCGCCGACACCTTCGGCAACGCGCGGGCGTTGGCGCGCGCCGGCACCGACCCGGGCCGGGCGAGTCGGCCGTTCGACACCTCCCGCAGCGGGTTCGTGCTGTCCGAGGGTGCCGCGCTGCTGGTGCTCGAACGCGCCGAGCACGCCGCGGCGCGCGGCGTCGCCGGGTACGCCGAGGTGGCCGGCCACGGCGCGACGACTGACGCGTACCACCCGACCGCCCCGCGCCCGGACGGCGCCGGCGCGGCGGCGTGCATCCGCCGGGCGCTGCGCAGCGCCGGTGTGCCGGCGGCGGCGGTCGGCTACGTCAACGCGCACGGCACCGGCACGAAGCTCGGTGACGTCGCGGAGACCACCGCCCTGGCCGACGTCTTCGGCGTCGGCGGTGTGCCGGTCAGCTCCACCAAGGCCCTCACCGGTCACCTGCTCGGCGCGTCCGGGGTGCTGGAGGCGGCGGCCACCGCGTTGGCGCTCGGTCGGGGGCTGCTGCCGCCGACGTACCACCTCGACGATCCGGATCCGGCCTGCCCGGCGGACCACATCCGTGGCACGCCCCGCAAGGCCGACCTGGAGTACGCGGTCACCAACTCGTTCGGGTTCGGCGGCCAGAACGTGAGCCTGCTGCTGGCGCGCGTCGCCGAGCCGAGGGGGTGATCGAGGCGGCATCCCGGGCGGGGTGTGCCCGGACGGCAACGCAGGGGGAATCGGGTGGGAAGGGTTTCAGGGGACATGGACATCCGTGGTATCGACCACATCGAACTCTACGTGGGGGACGCCCGACAGGCGGCCTTCTACTTCAGCACCGCCGTCGGCTTCGAGATCTGCGGCCAGGGTGGTCCGGAGACCGGGCTGGCGGGGCAGCGCTCGCTGCTGCTCTGCCACGGCGACATCCGGTTGCTGCTCACCTCCGGGCTGAGCGCCGAGCATCCGGCGTCGCGGTACGTGCAACGCCACGGTGACGGCATCGGGGTCGTCGCCGTCGAGGTCGACGACGTGTCGGCCGCGTACGCCGAGCTGGTGGGTCGGGGCGCGACCGGGGTGACGCCGCCGACCACCCGCACCGGCGCGGACGCCGAGGTGGTGATCGCCGAGGTGGACGGCTTCGCCGACGTGCGGCACCGGCTGGTGCAGCGCCGGGGCGAGGGAGGCGAGTTCCTGCCCGGCGCCATCACCGCGGCGGCGTCCACGACGGACGGCCACCCGCCGGTGCTCGCCGAGATCGACCACCTGGCGGTCTGCGTGCCGCCCGGCCAGCTCGACGAGACGGTCCGGCACTTCGAGGCGCTGTTCGACTTCGCGCAGATCTTCGAGGAGCACATCGAGGTCGACGGGCAGGGGATGAACTCCAAGGTGGTGCAGAGCCCGTCCGGGCGGGTCACCGTGGTGCTGCTCGAACCGGACCGCACCCGGCGGCCCGGGCAGATCGACGCGTTCCTCGACCAGCACGCCGGTGGGGGAGTGCAGCACCTGGGGCTGCGCACCGACGACATCGTCGGCGCGGTCGAGGCGCTGGGCCGGCGTGGGGTGCGCTTCGCGGGCACCCCCGCCAGCTACTACGACGCCCTGGAGGCGCGGGTCGGTCGGATCGACGCCCCACTGCACCGGCTGCGTGAGCTGGGTGTGCTCGTCGACTCCGACCACGACGGCCAGCTGTTGCAGATCTTCGCCGAGTCGATGCACGTGCGTCGCACGCTCTTCCTGGAGCTGATCGAGCGGCGCGGCGCGCGGGGCTTCGGCAGCGGCAACATCAAGGCGCTCTACGAGGCCAAGGAGCGGGAACTGGCCGCCGTGGCGGCCACGCCACAGGGGGTGGGGGCGTGAGCGCGAGGAGTGAGCCGGGTTTGCGAGCCCCGCAGTCGCGAACCAAGGAGGCACAGTGACCGCAACGGAGTACGAGCCGACGTTGACCGCCGAGGAGCGGGCGCTGCTGCCGTCCGACGACGACGTGCGGCACTACGCCGAGCACGGCTGGTACCTGTCGGGAAAGGTGTTCACCGACGAGGAGGTGGACGCCCTCGCCGCCGCCACGCAGCGCTACTACGACGGGGAGCGGGACCGGCGGCTGCCGGTACGCCCACCGAAGCTGGCCTACTGGGAGCAGTCTTCGGGCCCGGTGCAGCGGCACAACGACTATGTCCACCACGAGCACGACGGGCTCGGCGCGATCCTGCGCAAGCCGCTGCTCGGCGCTGTCGCCGCCCGGCTCGCCCAGGCCGACGAGATCCGGGTCTTCCAGTCCACGCTGATCTACAAGCCGCCGATCTCCGGTGAGCCGAGCAACATCGTGCCCTGGCACTTCGACAAGCACTACTGGGCGTCCTCGTCGTCGGAGAAGATGCTCACCGCGTTCGTCCCCTTCCACGACTGCGGGGAGGAGATGGGCACCATCACGATGGTCGACGGTTCGCACCGGTGGAAGGAGATCGGCGCCGACGACACGGTGGTGCGGCACTTCGCCGACCGGGACCGCAGCCAGCTGGAGGAGATGCTGGCCGAGAACGCCGCGTACAACGGCGCGGAGATCCGCAAGATCCCGATGGTGATCCCCAAGGGACACGTGAGCTTCCACCACTGCCGCACCTACCACGGCAGCGGCCCCAACGTCAGCGGCCGTCCCCGACAGGCGATCTCGCTGCACCTGCAGGACGGCGACAACGCCTGGCGGGAGTATCCGCTCTCCGACGGCACGCTCGCCGCGTACAACCACGACGTGCTGGTCCGCCGCACCCACGACGGGCGGCCGGACTACGCGGACCCCGACTACTGCCCGGTCATCTGGCGCCACCGCGCCCAGCAGGGAGGCTGACATGTCACGGTACGACTGGGGTAGGACCCACCCGGGCATCGAGCGGTTGGAGCAGGCGGTGACCGACCGGCGCGACGCCGTGGTCAAGCACCCGCTCTACGCCAACCTCGACACCCACGAGGCGCTGGTCACCTTCATGCAGCACCACGTCTTCGCGGTCTGGGACTTCATGTCCCTGCTGAAGTCGCTGCAACGGCAACTGACCTGCGTCACAGTGCCGTGGATCCCGACCGGTCCGACCGGCAGCCGCCGCCTCATCAACGACATCGTCATGGTCGAGGAGAGCGACGAGCTGGGCGGCGGCTACATCAGCCACTTCGAGCTGTACGTGCAGGGCATGGCCGAGGCCGGCGCGGACACCACGGCGGTGAACGCGCTGGTCGACCTGCTGCGCGCTGGCCGACCGGTCACCGAGGCGCTCGCCGAGGCCGGGGTGCCGGCCGCGTCGGCGCGGTTCGCCGCGACCACCTGGCAGATCATCGAGTCCACCCCGGTGCACTGCCAGGCGGCGGCCTTCGCGTTCGGCCGGGAGGACCTGATCCCGGACATGTTCACCCAGGTCGTGTCGGTCAACGAGCACAGCAACCGGCTGCACACCTTCGTCGACTACCTGCACCGGCACATCGAGGTCGACGGCGAACAGCACACCCCGATGGCCATGCAGATGCTCGCAGACCTGTGCGGCGACGACGACAGCAAGTGGCAGGAGTGCGCCGACACTGTCAACACCGCCCTCGCCGCCCGGGCCCGGCTCTGGGACGACATCCTGGCCGCCATCAAGGGGCCCGCGTGACCGACGCCGACCCGGTCCTGCTCTACCGCACGGTCCGGCTGATCCGCCGGTTCGAGGAACGGGCGGTGGAGCTGGTCCACGGCGGGCAGATCGTCGGCGGCATCCACCCGTACCTCGGCCAGGAGGGGATCGCCGCCGGCGTCTGCGCCGCGTTGGACGCCGACGACGTGCTCGCCGGCACCCACCGCGGGCACGGGCACGTCCTGGCCCGTGGGGCCGACCCGGCCCGGATGCTCGCCGAGTTGTGCGGCCGGGTCACCGGCCTCAACGCCGGCCGGGGCGGCTCGATGCACGCCGCCGACCTGAGCATCGGCGTGCTCGGCGCCAACGCGATAGTCGGCGCCTCCGGGGCGATCATCACGGGTGCGGTCTGGGCCCACCGTCGCCGGGGCCGCGACACCGTAGGGGTGAGTTTCTTCGGCGACGGCGCTGTCAACGAGGGGATGCTGCTGGAGGCGTTCAACCTGGCCGCGCTCTGGCGGGTGCCGGTGCTGTTCGTCTGCGAGAACAACGGTTACGCCACCACCATGCCGGTCGCCGGCGCGGTGGCCGGCAGCATCGCCGGCCGGGCCGCCGCGTTCGACATCCCGGCCGTCCAGGTCGACGGTCAGGACCCCGAGACGGTACGCGTCGCCGCGTGCGCCGCCGTCGACCGGATGCGGGCCGGCGGCGGCCCCGAGCTGATCGAGGCCCGGACCTACCGCTTCGACGTGCACCACACCTTCGAACACGCGGTACGCCTCGACTACCGGCCACCCGACGAGGTGACCCGTGGTCGGGCCCGGGACCCGGTGCGCATCCAGGGGGAACGCCTTACCGACACCGACCGCGCCGCAGTGGACGCCGATGTCGAGGCGACCCTTGACGCGGCGGTGCGGTTCGCCCTGAGCAGCCCGGAACCCGACCCGGCCGACGCGATGACCTACCTGTACGCCAGCGGCCTGACCGCCCGCACCGGAGGTGGTTGAGGTGCCCCGACTGTCGTACCGCCGGGCGCTGACCCGGGCGCTCGGCGACGAGATGGCCCGCGACGAGGCGGTGTTCCTGCTCGGCGAGGACGTCCAGGTCGGGGCGTCGCTGGTGACCACCGGGCTGGCCAAGCGGTTCGGCACTGAACGGGTCCGTGACACCCCCCTGTCGGAGCAGGCGTTCACCAGCTTTGCCACCGGGGCGGCGCTGGCCGGGCTGCGGCCGGTGATCGAGTTCCAGATCCCGTCGCTGCTGTTCCTGGTCTTCGAGCAGATCGTCAACCACGCGCACAAGTTCCCGCTGATGACCGGCGGCCAGTGCAGTGTCCCCGTCACCTACCTGGTGCCCGGCTCCGGCTCGCGTACCGGGTGGGCCGGGCAGCACTCCGACCACCCGTACAGCCTCTTCGCCCACGTCGGCGTGGTCACAGTCGTGCCGGCCACCCCGGCCGACGCGTACGGGCTGCTGGTCACCGCGATCCGCCACGACGACCCGGTGGTGGTGTTCGCGCCGGCCGGCGCGATGGACGTGCGTGACGACGTCGACGACCTGGCGCCGGTGCCGCTGGGCCGGGGCCGGATCCACCGCTTCGGCGACGACGTGACTGTGGTCGCGATCGGGCACCTGGTGCACGACGCGCTCGCCGTCGCCGAGGAGCTGGCCGATCAGGTCTCGGTGGAGGTCTTCGACCCGCGCACCCTGTACCCGCTGGACATCGACGGTCTCACCGAGTCGGTGGCCCGCACCGGACGCCTCGTGGTGCTCGACGACGGCAACCGTGCCTGCGGAATGGCCGCCGAGATCATCGCGAGCGTGGTGGAGCGGGTCCGGCTGCTCGCCCCACCGCGCCGGGTCACCCGCCCGGACGGGGCGGTGCTGCCGTTCGCCCCGGCCCTGGACCGGGCCGTCCAGCCCGGCCGGGACCAGCTCGCCACCGCCATCCACCTGACAATGAAGGACGGATCATGATCGACCCGAACTATCCGTGGCCAGCGGCCGACCGGGCCTGGACCGACCTTCCGGAGCCGGCACGTCGGGCCATGGTGGCCAGTGGGGCGGCGGCCTGGGAGCAGGTCTTCCACGGCCGGGCCACCTACAACAAGCAGTGGCGGTTGGCCCGACCCCCGGTGCTCACCGCCGACGCCTGGCGGGAACTCAACGAGGTCTGCGACCGGCTCGCGCAGCTCATCCTCGACGCCTGCCGGCGGCGCGCCGGCACCGCCGGTGAGCTGCGCCGGCTGCTCGGCGTACCGGCGGGGGAGACCCGGCTGCTGGACGAGGCCGAGCCGCTGACCGAGGCGCTGCTGGCCGCGTACCGCCCGGACGTGATCTTCTCCGCCGGGGTGCCGAAGTTCGTCGAGTACAACATCGACAGCAGCCTCGGCGGCGGGTTCGACGCCGACACCGTCATCCAGCGGTACGAGGGCCTCTATCGGGAGCACGGCATCCTCGACGGCCTGCCGGTGCGGGCCGCGCCGTCGCTGTTGGACCAGCGGTTCGTGGCGATCCGTGAGGAGCTGCGCCTGCCCGACGGCGCCCGGGTGGCGCTGCTGATGGACTTCGACGGCGACTATCCGGGCCTCGACGACCCGCAGACGTTCATCCGGATCCTCGACCCCCTCGCCGTACGGGCCCGCGACTTCGGCATCGATCTGGTCATCGCCCCGGTCGCCACCGCCGCAGTGGACGCCGACAACCGCCTGGTCGTCGACGGCGCGCCGGTCGACGCGCTGTTCCGGTTGTTCGTGCCCAACCGGGTCACCCCGACCGCCGGCCTGGACGCGGTGACCGTGGCCCTCGCCGCCGGCACCCTACCGATGTTCGTGTCGGCGGCGGCCTGGCTGCTGGGCAACAAGACCACGTTCGCCTGGCTGTGGGAGGACGTGGACGGGCTGCCCGCCGACGACCAGACACTGATCCGCCGGCACGTGCCGTACACGGTGCCGTTGACCGCGGCGGTGCTCGACCGGGCCATCGCCGAGCAGGCCACGCTGGTGGCGAAGCCGGCCGACGGTTCGGCCGGGCACGGTGTCCTGCTCGGCCCGGAGCTGAGCGCGGCCGACTGGGCCGACGGTGTGCGCGCCGCCGTCGACCAGGGCGGCGCCATCCTCCAGGAGTACCTGCCGACGGACCGGGTGTCGATGGACTTCGTCCAGATCGAGACCGGTGAGACGGTCACCGCCGACGTCCCGTACTCCCTGGCCCCGTACCTGTTCGGTCGGCACGCCTCCGGCGGCCTGGCGAGGGTCGGCTACCCCGGCTGCGATGGCATCCTCAACCTGGCCCACGGCGTCCTCCTCACCGGAATCCTCCTGACCGACTAGACCCCGGCCCCACGCGGTGATCAAGAGGTTTCGGTCAACGGAGGCCAGCTTCCTGACGCAAACCTCTTGATCACCGAGGCGAGGGGTGGTGAGGCGACGGGTGGTGGAGCCGGGGGGAGAGGGTGCGGAGGGTTTGGGCTGTCGCTATGGCGTCGCTGCGGGCGCTGCCGTGGCGGCCGTCGGTGCTGTAGAGGGTGGGGTCGGCCGTCAGGGGATGGTCGGTCAGGTGCACGTGGATCGTGTTCAGGCGCTCGGCGAGGGTGGCCGTGTGGGCGGACAGGCGGCGCATGCGCTCGCCCAGACCGGGCCGGAGGTGCTCGGGCACCGCTGGGCTGTGCGAGACGTCGAACATGCCCACTGTGATCACGTCGGCGCCCACGTCGCGCAGCGCGATGATCATCGCGGTCAGCTCGACGTCCACCGCCTCCGCGTCGTACGCCGGGTGAAAGGCGTCGTTGCCGCCGCAGACGACCAGCGCGAGGTCCGGTGCGAAGGCCAGCGCCGGGGCGAGCTGGGTGGCCCGCACCTGGTGCGCGCGCAGCCCGCGTCGACCCAGATTCTGGTACGCCAGCTCGGGGCACACGGCCGTCAGCTCGGCGGCGACCCGGTCGACCCACTGCACGTCCGGGTAGCCCGGTGTCGGCTCACACATGCCCTCCACGACGCTGTCGCCGAGCGCCACGAATCGCCGCCACTGGTGCCCGTGCAGCAGTTCGGTGGCCTCCCCGGGGCCCAGACAGTGGGGGTCCGTCGATTCGGTGAGCGTCGATGGCATTCCGGCACGCTAGCCGACCGCCGGGCTGCCGGGCCAGGCTCAGCCGGTCAGGCTGACCTCGGCCAGGTAGACACAGGTCTGCCCCTCGTGCGACGAGTAGTAGCTCACCCACAGCAGGTCGTCGTGCCAGACCAGGCCGGGGTAGCTGGTGTCACCACCGGACGGCAACGCGACCAGCTCGGTCAGCTCCCCCCGGCCCGGGTCGACGACGCAGATCGCGGTGCGGACCTCGCCGTCGTGCAGGCGCACCCCGGCCAGCAGCAGCCCGTCGGGCAGTCGGAGCAGCGTCGGCCCGCCCACCTGGACACCCAGATCCGTCCAGGCCCAGTCCCGGTACGGCGGCATGGCCCTGCCGAGCTGCGCGCTCGCGGTGCCCGCGTCCCGCCGTAGCAGGCAGAGGGCGGTGCCGTCCGGGGTGAAGACCAGACCGGACTCGTTGGGGTACCCGTCCTCGAACAGCGTCGGCACCCACTGCCGCAGGTCCACACCGTCGGTGCTGCGGTAGAGCCGGGCGAACCTCGGCTCCCGGGTGGCGTAGCCGACGCCGTACATCGCGTCGTCGTGCCAGGCCGCCCGCCACACCCAGACGCCCGGCTCACCCACCGGGGTCGGATCGCCCCAGGTGTGCCCGTCGGTGGAGAGCCAGGTCACCGTCTGGAACGCCTTGATGGCGGCACCGGTGGCGGCCGCTGCGAGCAGTTGCAGCCGCCCGTCGGGTCGCGTCACGAAGCGCGGATCACGCAGGTCGGTGCCGGCCTGCGCGATGACCGTCGCGGAGGTCCAGGACCGGCCGTCGGTCGACGTCAGTACCCGGATCACGCCGTCGTCACTGAGGTGGGTGCGGGCCTCCCGGAAGGCGCAGAACCAGCTTCCGGCGTACCGGACGAGGTCGGTGAACGCGCTGTGCGGCGCGCTGTCGCCGATCCGACGTACGGCGGTGACTTCGCCGGTGCCATGCGCAACCCGTTCCGGATCACCATCGAACCGCAGACCAACGGCGGCGGGTGGGTGACGACGTCATACGCGGCGGCCTCCAGGTGTGATGACGACGGTCGACGCTAGCCAGCCCCCGCCGACGCCCGGGCGACCAGCAACCGAACGTCCGACGAACAACGCACGGGCACTGTCGGATTGGCGTCGTGGACGACGCGGCGTCGGCGAGCTGGGGTGGGCTGCTGGCACCCAGCGCCCACGATGGGTGGTGGGCCGACGGCAGAACCCATCGGCGAGGGGAGTGACGATGCTCGGTTCGTTCCTGCAGGCCCTCGCGACGAAACTGGTCGAGGAGATCCTCAAGCTACTCGTTCAGTGGCTGGCGCCGAAGGCACTGCGGTCGGTGCCGCACCGCGCCTCGCCGAACTGCCCACGCTGCGGCGGGTACGGTGTCCGCCGCTGGGCGCCCGGCGGCATGTGGATGTTCCTGCCGTCGATGCTGGCCTTCGCCTGGGGCTTCGGTTTCACACTGCTCGGTGTGCCGGTGGTCGTGCTCACTGTGGTCGCCGTGCTGGTGTCCGACGGCGTCGGTGGAGTGCCGACGGCGCTGCTCGCGCCGCTCGGCCTGCTCGTCCCCGCCGCGCTGATGATCGCTGGCGCGTTCGGCCTGGCGTACTACCACAGCTACCCACCGAAGTGGTGCGCCCGCTGCCACGGTCGGTGGCCACGCCGAGACCGGGACGAATACCTCCGGGCATCGGCCCCGGTGGTGACCTGCGGCTGCGGTCAGCGGCTCCGAGTGCCCCGAACGGCAGCCGGGACGCGACTCCGCTGCCCGCGCTGCCGTACCGAACACGCCACCCCGGCTGCCGCCGGGCGCTGACGGGCCGGGGCCTCCACAGGTTCAGCGCGCCACACTGTGCTCGGCGAGAAGTTCGCCGAGCACCCGCCCGGCCCACTCGGCCTTGGCCGGGTCCCCATTGTCCACTGTGATCAGGGCCTTCCACAGGGCCCAGCCTCGTCCTCGGGCCCAGGTGGCGTCGTCGAGACCGAGCGCGGCGCGGAAGGCGGCCCGGCTGGGGCCGTGTAGCAGGGTCCAGGCGATCACGGTGTCGCAGGCGGGGTCGCCCACGCCGGAGCAGCCGAAGTCGATGACCGCGGCGAGCCGGCCGCCGCGCACCAGCAGGTTGCCGTCCGCGACGTCGCCGTGGAACCAGACCGCAGGCCCGGTCCAGGTGGCGTCGAGGGCGGCCTGCCAGATGCCGGTGACGACGTCGACGGGCACCCGGTCGCGATGCGTCTCGATCGCCGCCCGGGTCTCGGCGTCGTAGGTGGACAGCGGACCGCCCCGCCAGGCGCTGTGCGGGCCGGCCGCCGGGCCGTCGGTGGCGTCCACGCCGCGCAGGGCGCGCAGGAAGGCGGCGAGGTCGGTGGCGAACCGGGACAGGTCGTCGATCCGCTCAGCGTGGGCGGTCCGCCCGTCGATCCACCGGTAGACCGACCACGGGTACGGGTATCCCGCCCCGGGCCGTCCGTGACCGAGTGGGGTCGGCACCTCGACCGGCAGCTGCGGCCCGAGCACCGGCAGCCAGCGCTGCTCCTTGGCGACCTGGAGGGCGTACCCGGCGCCGCTGGGCAGCCGCACGCTCATCTCCTCACCCAGGTGGAACGTGCGGTTGTCCCAACCGTCGACAGCGACGGGGCGGATCGGCAGATCCGCCCACCGGGGAAACTGCGCGGCCACCAGCCGGCGGACCACTGCCACGTCGATCCGGTCGGCCACGGGATCGTCGGTCACGGGGTCGCCCGGCGGCGGCTGCGCGTTCATCGGTCCGAGCCTGCGGCAGCCGCGCCGGGCCCGCAACGGGTTTACCGGGTGGCGAGCGGGCTGGGCCGCGCCGGTGCCTCCGGGCCGGACGTCCTGGTCAGCAGCGGGTACGCGGTGACCACCAGGCACGCCGCCGCCATGGTCAGCAGGGCCGGGGTGAGACCGAGGGCGTCCACCGACCAGCCGCCGAGCAGCGCGCCGACCGGCAACCCGACGAACGCCAGCGAACCGGCGATGCCGATCACCCGGGTCTGCAACTCCGGCGGCACCCGCTCGTAGAGCGCCACCCCGAGCAGCGGGTTGACCGCCGCGATGCCGATTCCGGACAGGAACGTCACCACGAGCACCACAGGCAGTTCGTCGCTGATCGCCAGTGCCACCAGCCGGGGTGTGCCGGCGATCAGCGCGCCGACCAGGAACGTCAGCCGCCGGGGCAGCCGAGGCCCGAGCGCTGTGAACACCAGGTTGCCCAGCAACGCGCCCGCCGAGAACGCGGCCAGCACGAGGCCGAGACCGCTCGGGCCGGGCAGCTCCCGGGCGACCCAGACCGGGATGTAGACGGCCACGCTGGCGTTGGCCACCATGTTCAGCGCCGAGATGACGGCGAGCATGCCGAGCAGCGGCCGGTCCCGGGCGAGGTAGCTGAAGCCACCCCGCAGGGCGCGCAGGTAACTTTCCGGCTGCGCGGGTTGCGCCGGAACGGCCGGCGGGCGGACCAGGACGCCGATGAGCAGCGCACAGACGCCGAAGCTGGCCGCGTCGATGAGGATCGCCTCGGTCACTCCGAAGACGGCGATCAGCAGGCCGCCCACTGCGGCGCCGAACAGTGTCACCACCCGGCTGAGCCCGTCGTACGCGGAGGTCAGCCGGATCAGCGGCACTCCGGCGGCCTCCGCGACCGGGCGGAACATCACGTGCTTCACCCGGTCGCCGATGCCCCGCAGCGCGCCGGCCACCGCGACGAGCGCCACCAGCGGGACGAACCCCAACCAGGGGGTCAGCGCCACGACGACCATCACCACCGCGCTGCCCGCGTCGCAGAGGATCGAGGTACGGCGCAGGCCGATCCGGTCCGCCCAGGGCGTGCCCAACGCGCTGGACAGCAGGTATGGCAGGGTCTCGGCGAACGCCACAAGGCCCATCTTGGTGGGGCTGCCGGTGGTGACCAGCACCAGCCACGGAATGGTCACCACCGAGATGCGGGTGCCCAGGTTGGAGATCAGGTCGGCGCTGACCAGGACGACCAGTTGTCGGCGGGGGGTCACGCCCCGACCGCCGCCGCCCGACGGGCCGCGTACCGTGCGCGCAGCGCCCGCTTGTCCACCTTCATGGACCGGTTCACCGGCAACCGGTCGACGAACTCCACAGCGGCCGGCGCCCACATCTCGTTCAGCTCGGCGGTCACCAGGTCGATCAGCTCCGCCCCGGCGACCGTCGCGCCCGGGGCGAGCACCACGTACGCGTACGGCACCTCGCCGGCCGTCTCGTCCGGTACGCCGATCACGGCGGCGGCCCGTACCCGCGGGTGCCCGGCCAGCACGTCCTCGATGGGGCGGCAGAAGATCGGCCAGCTCCGTCGTTGCGTGAGGATCGCGTCGTCTGCCCGGTCGACCAGGTAGAGGTAGCCGTCGTCGTCGAGGTGACCGATGTCGCGGGTCCGCACCCAGCCGTCCACGAGCGTCTGCGCTGTCAGCTCCGGCTGGCCGTGGTAGCCGGCGAAGCTCAGCCGGGTGTGCACCCACACCACGCCGTCGCGGCCGGTCGGCAGCACGGTGCCGTCGTCGCCGCGGATCTCGATGCGCACGTCACCGTAGGGCCGCCCGCAGGAGCCCAACCGCTCCGGGTGCTCCGGATCGTCGGTCAACCCGGGTAGCGCGGTGATCACGACGGCCTCGCTGAGGCCGTACACGATGCGCAGCACCGGGCCGAACCGCGCGATGGCCTGGCGCAGCCGGGCGGGCGCGGCGGGCCCGGCGCCCACGTTGAACATGAACATGGCGGAGAAGTCCGCGCCGACCAGCGCCGGGTGGTCCAGCACCTCGTAGAGCATCGGCGGGGTGACGAAGGTCGAGTTGATCCGCTCCCGTCGCACGGTGTCCACGAAGGCCACCGGGTCCCAGTCGTCGCGCAGGAACAGCACCCCGCCGGTGAACAGGTTGAAAAGTGAGGTGATCTGCCCGCTGGCCAGCCACATCGGCGAGTGCGACAGGTGCCGCAGCAACGGGAAACCGGCGGCGCGGAAGTCGGCGGCCAGGGTGAGGATCTGGGCGTAGAAGCTCTCCCGGTGGTGCACCAGCTTCGGGCTGCCGGTGGTGCCGCTGGTCTGCAGGAACGACTCGGGCGCCGGCACTGACGCCGGCAGCTCCGCCACGTCGGTGTCGGCGGTGAGGTCGGGGCCGGCGCCGCCCGCGCCCAGACAGCAGACCGGTGTGCCGGGCAGCGCGGCGGCCAGCTCCGGGCCCAGACTGGCCCGGTCCCGGGCGTCGTAGACCAGGGCGTCCGGGCGGGCCAACCGGATGAACTCGTCGACCTCCCGGCGCGCGGTCACCGGGGCGACCCACATCGTCCGGCAGCCGAGCAGATGCAGGGCGAGTTGCAGCAGGGGACCCTCCACCGCGTTCGCGACGGTCACCAGCACCGCCGACCCGGGACGTACGCCGTGCCGGGTCAACGTCGTTGCCATCGCCCGGACCCGCGCGGCGGCCTCGGTGTAGGTGAGTCGCCGATCGGCGCCGACCACCGCCTCCCGGTCGCCGAATTCGGCGAAGAGGTCCAACACCCTGTGCACGTAGGTAGTGGTGTGCCCGGGTCCGTCAGTCATCCGGCAGCCCCCATCCGAGAAAGCGGCGGTCCCCGGGCAGCTCCCGGTGACGACGCGACGGTGGCGCGCATGGGCGACCGCACCGCCGCCGCCTGGAAGCCTAGGCGGGAAACGGCTGGTCGGAACCGTGCCGACGGGCGGTCCGAGCGGCCCGCCGGACATTTGATCGCGTCGATCAGGTTGATTGACGCCCGTCAGCGGCGGCGGCTAGGTTTCTGGACCATCGTCCAGGCGGGCGCCGTCAGCGGACGGCCCTGGGCTGCCACACGATGGAGGTTCCATGGCAACGGCAACCCCGAAGAGATGGCCTGTCATCGCCGCCGCGGCCGCGCTGTTGGTCGCCGGCGCACCCGCCGTCGTCGCCAGCGCCGGTCCGTCCGGCACCGCCGCCAGCCGACCCGAGCGCGCCGAGTGGGCGGGCAGCTGGGCCACCGCTGTCACCCGGGGCAACTCGGTCGGGTTGACAAACACCGGCCTCAACGACCAGAGCGTCCGGATGATCGTGCACGTCTCCGTGGGCGGCCCGGCGCTGCGGGTCCGCCTGAGCAACCTCTACGGCGAGCAGGCCGTCACTGTCGGTCGCGCCACAGTGGCCCGGCCGAACACCGCGACCCCCGACGACCTCTCCGACATCGAACCCGCGTCGGTACGCCCGCTGAGCTTCACCGGTGCCGCCACGGCGACCATGAACCGGGGCGCGGAACTGCTCAGCGACCCGTTGGCCTTCCCGGTCCCGGACGACAGCGACCTGGTGGTCACTGTGCACTTCCCGACGCCGACCGGCCCGACCACGTTCCACGGGCAGTCCCAGCAGGCCAACTTCATCGGCGCCGGGGATCTGACCGGGGCGGCCGAGGGCACCGGGTTCACCACCCGTCCCACCTGCTGCTGGTTCTTCCTCTCCGGCGTCGACGTGCAGCGCAAGGGCAGTCCCGGCGCGCTGGTAGTGCTCAGCGACTCCATCGGCGACGGCAACGGCAGCACCGTCAACGCCAACCGGCGCTGGCCCGACCTGCTCTCCGACCGGCTGCTCGCCGACCGGCCGGACAAGCGCACCCCGGGTGTGCTCAACCTGAGCCTGGCCGGAAACCGCCTCAACCACGAGGGCACCGAGCCGGGCGACGGCAACTACCCGGGCTACTACCAGCTCGGCCCGAACGCGGCGGCCCGCCTCAACGAGGACGTGTTCGGCCAGACCGGGGTGCGTACCGTCGTCACCCACCTGGGCATCAACGACATCTGGATGTCGAACGACTCACCCGAGGCGATCATCGGCACGCTGCGGCAGATCAACCAGCAGCTCCAGCAGCGCGGGCTGACCAGCCTGGTGGCCACGCTGACGCCGTACGAGGGGCACGGCGCGCCGGGCGTGTGGACGCCGCAGAAGGAGGCCACCCGCCAGGCGGTGAACGCGTACCTGCGCGGCAGTCGGGAGTTCGACGGGCTGCTCGACTTCGACCGGGTGCTGCGCGACCCGGCACGGCCCAGCCAGCTCCTGCCCGCGTACGACTCGGGGGACCACATCCACCCGAACGACGCCGGCAACCAGGCACTGGCAAACGCCGTGCCGCTGCGGCTGCTCGACCTGTGACCTGGGCCGGGGGCGGCGGGTGATCCCCGCCGCCCCCGGTCACCGACATCGGCGGGGGAGGAGTTGGCAGTGGACGTGGACGGGATACTC
Source organism: Micromonospora sp. NPDC048842 (assembly GCF_040649935.1). Lineage (NCBI taxonomy): Bacteria > Bacillati > Actinomycetota > Actinomycetes > Micromonosporales > Micromonosporaceae > Micromonospora > Micromonospora sp. NPDC048842. The sequence continues at coordinate 43,336 of NZ_JBEZGK010000018.1, forward strand.
ACCGGCCTGTACAGCGAGGACGGCAGACAGGACCCGTACCCGTGGTACGCGGACCTGCACCGGCTCGGCCCGATCAGCGCGGTGCCGGCGCGCGCCGAGCATCGGACGGTCGCCGCCGTCGCTGTCGGCTACGACCTCGTCGACGGGTTGCTGCGCGATCCGGAGTGGACGAAACAGCCACCGCCGGGCTGGGAGGAGCAGGAGATCCTGCGGACCTTCCAGACCTCGATGATGTTCGTCAACCCACCCGATCACACCCGGATGCGGCACGTCTTCTCCCGCACCTTCACGCCGCGGCGGCTCGGCGCGCTGGAACCGGTGATCCTGCGGGTGGTCGACGAGTTGCTGGACCGGATTGCGGACGCCGGGGAGGGCGCCGTCGACTTCGTGGCCGACTTCGCGTACCCGCTTCCGGCGCTGGTGATGGCCGAGTTCATCGGCATCCCGGCCGCCGAGTTGCAGTGGTACCGCGAGCGGGTGGAGTGTATCGACGAGTTCCTGGACGTGGCGGGGAAGACCCCGCAGCGGCTGGCCGCGGCCAATACCGCCGCGCGGGAGTTGCGGGCCTTCTACCGGGAGCTGCTCGGGCACCGCCGCCGGGTGCCCGGGGACGACCTGCTCGGCGCGTTGGTCGAGGCGCTCGACTCCGGGGAGGTGGAGCTGACCGAGGAGGAGCTGGTCAGCAACCTGATCGTGCTGTTCAACGCCAGCTTCGTCACCACTGTCTACATGTTCAGCAATGGGCTGCCGTTGCTGCTGGCCCACCCGGAGACCGTCGCGGCGCTGCCCACCGACGCCACGCTGGCGCAGGGCTGCGTCGACGAGGTGCTGCGGATGGCGAGCCCCGTGCACTTCCTGGCCCGCGCCGCGCCGGCCGACACCGTGCTGCACGGCGTGCCGGTCGCCACTGACGACAACGTGCTGATCATGATCGGGGCGGCCAACCGGGACCCGGCCCGCTTCCCGGCCCCGGACACCTTCGACCCGACCCGTTCCGGCCCTCCGTCGCTGGCCTTCGGCGTGGGCCCGCACTTCTGCCTCGGCGCTGCGGTGTCGCGGTTGGAGGGCCGCCTCGCGCTGCCCCGGCTGTTCGCCCGATTCCCCGCGCTGACGGTCACCGAGACGCCGACGTACAGCGGCAGCCTGTTTCTGCGCGGCATCGACACGTTGCTGGTCAGCACCGGTGGATAGGAGCGACATGGCAGTGCACCCGGAGGTGGCGGCCTACCGGGCGGCCCGTGCCGCGGCCGGCACCCCGCCGCTGTACGCACAGACACTCTCCGAGGCGCGCGCCGCGGACCTGGCCGCGATCCGCGCCGGCAGCGGCGCGGTCGAGCCGGTGACCGAGGTACGCGACGAGCTGATCCCCGGGCCCGGCGGTGAGCTGCGGCTGCGGGTGTACCGGCCGACCGGTTCGGGTCCGCTGCCCACAGTGCTGTACTTCTTCGGCGGCGGCTGGACGCTCGGCAGCATCGACACCGCCGACGGCATCTGCCGGCGACTGGCCAACGCCGTGCCCTGTCAGGTGATCACCGTCAATTACCGCCTCGCCCCGGAGCACCCCTTCCCGGCGGCGGTGCACGACTGCCACGCCGCCACTTCGTGGATCGCCCGGCACGCCGACGAGTGGGGAGTGGACCCGACCCGGCTGGCGGTGGGCGGGGACAGCGCCGGCGGGAACCTGGCCGCCGCGGTCACAGTGCTCAGCCGTGGCGACGGGCCGCCGCTCGCCGCGCAGCTGCTGGTCTACCCCAACACCGACCAGAGCGGCGAACCGGCCGGGGACGACGACCCGATGTTGTTCAACCGCCGTTCGGTCGCCTGGTACCGGACGCACTACCTGGCCGACCCGGCGCACGCCAAGGATCCGCTGGCCTCGCCGCTGCTCGCCGACGACCTGTCCGGGTTGCCGCCGGCGCTGGTGATCACCGCCGAACTGGATCCCCTGTGCGCCGAGGGACAGCGGTACGCCGAGCGGCTGCGCGACGCCGGTGTGTCCACCCGGTTGGCGCACTACCCGGGCATGATCCACGGCTTCTTCGCCATGCCGGGCACCTTCACGGACGGGCGGCGCGCGCAGGAGAGTGCTGCGGCCTTCCTCCGCGAGCGCTTCGGGCTGCCGGCCCGGCCGGGCGGGGTGGATTGTCCGGCCGAGCCGGATGCCGCGACGGGCCCGGGGTCGGGCGATGGCTGAGCGGGCGTTGGCTGACCTGCCGGCCGTGGCGCTCGCCGACTACGCCGAGCGTGCCCGGGCCGTGCTGCCGCCGGACGTGTGGGACTACCTGGCCGGCGGCAGCGCGTCGGAGGTGACCCTCGCCGCGAACCGTCGCGCGTTGGACAGGGTCGCGGTGCTGCCCCGGGTGCTGCGCGGGGTGGACACCGTCGACCTCGGCACCCACCTGCTCGGTCGTCGGTACGCCATGCCGGTCGGTGTGGCGCCGATGGCGTACCAGCGGTTGGTGCACCCGGACGGAGAGCTGGGTCTGGCGGCGGCCGCCGGTGCGGCCGGGATCCCGTACCTGGCCAGCACGCTGGGCAGCACCCCCATCGAACAGATCACCGGGACGGGCGCGGACGTCTGGTTCCAGCTCTACTGGTTGCGCGACCGGGCGCTCGTCCGCGACCTGCTGGACCGGGTCGTCGCGGCCAAGTGCCGGGCGCTGGTGGTCACAGTGGACGTCCCGGTGCTCGGCAGACGTCCCCGGGACCTGCGCAACGCGTTCCGGCTGCCGGCCGAGGTGGTCGCCGCGAACCTCCCCGACGGTCGCGACGCGTTGGCGCACTCCGGTGCCCCAGGGGTGTCCGCGATCGCCGCGCACACCGCCGCGTCGTTCGCGCCGGCGCTGCGCTGGGCGGACCTGGCGTGGCTGCGCGAGCAGGTCGACCTGCCGCTGGTGGTCAAAGGGCTGCTGGACCCGCGCGACGCGACCGAGGCGGTACGGGTCGGCGCGGACGCGGTGGTCGTCTCCAACCACGGTGGGCGGCAACTGGACGGCTCACCGGCGAGCGTCACCATGCTGCCGGAGGTCGTCGACGCGGTCGGGGACGACTGCCAGGTGCTGCTGGACAGCGGCATCCGGTGCGGCACCGACGTGCTGCGGGCGCTGGCGTTGGGCGCGGCCGGGGTGCTGGTCGGCCGGCCGCTGCTCTGGGCCCTCGCAGCCGGCGGCGAAGCGGCCGCCCGGGACGCGTTGGCGCTGCTCGTCGCCGAGTTGACCGACGCGCTCACCCTGGCCGGCTGCGCCGACGTGGTGGCGGCCGGCGAGCTGCGCACCCTCGGGCTGGGCTGAGGGATGAGCGCGGACGAACCGGTCGACCTTACCGTCGCCGACCTGCACCCCGCGCTGGGTGATTCGGCGCTGACCTCGATGAACTTCCTCAACGAGGTGTCCGAGCGCTACCCGGCGGCGGTGTCCCTCGCGGCCGGCCGCCCGTACGAGGAGTTCTTCGACCTCGCGGCGGTGCACCGGCACCTGGACACCTTCCACAGGCACCTCGTCGACGACCTGGGGCACCGACCCGAGCAGGCCCGGCGGCTGCTGCTCCAGTACGGCCGTACCAAGGGCATCGTGCACCACCTGATCGCCCGCAACCTCGCGGTCGACGAGGGGATCACCGTCGACCCGGAGGACGTGGTGGTGACCGTCGGCTGCCAGGAGGCCATGTTCCTGGTGCTGCGGGCGTTGCGGGCCGGGCCGACCGATGTGCTGCTCGCGGTAGCCCCGACCTACGTCGGGCTGACCGGTGCGGCCCGACTGGTGGACCTGCCGGTGTGGCCGGTCGCCGGTGGGTCGGCCGGCGTCGACCTCGCCGACCTGGCCGCCCAGGTGCACCGGGCCCGGGCGGCGGGGCTGCGGCCGCGCGCCTGCTACCTGATGCCGGACTTCGCCAACCCCTCCGGGGTCAGCATCGACACCGCCCACCGGCAACGGTTGCTGGACCTGGCCGCGCGGGAGGACCTGCTGCTGCTGGAGGACAACCCGTACGGCCTGTTCCACAGCGACGACGGGCCGCGCCCGCCCACCCTCAAGGCGTTGGACACCGGCCGGCGGGTCGTCTACCTCGGCTCGTTCGCCAAGACCGTGCTCCCCGGCGCGCGGGTGGGGTATGTCGTCGCCGACCAGCGGGTTGCCGGCCCGGACGGGCGGGTCGGCCCGCTCGCCGACCAACTCGCCATGATCAAGAGCATGGTCACTGTGAACACGTCGCCGATCGCGCAGGCGGTGATCGGCGGCCGGCTGCTGGAGCACGGATGCAGCCTGGTGGCAGCGAACACCCGGGAGCGATCCGCGTACACCCGGAATCTGCGTCACCTGGTGGCCGGCCTCACCCGGCGCTTCCCCGATCAGCCGGACCAGCCGGACCGGCCCGCGGTGCGGTGGACGGTGCCGGCCGGCGGGTTCTTCGTGGTGGTGACAGTGCCGTTCCCGGTCGACGACGCGCTGCTGGACCGCTCGGGGCGCGACTACGGGGTGCTGTGGACGCCAATGGCGCACTTCTACGACGACACCGCGCCGGTCCACGCGTTGCGGTTGTCGGTCAGCGCTGTCACACCGGAGCAGATCGACGTCGGGCTGGATCGCCTCGCGGCGCTGATCACCGACGAGGTGACTCGCCGGGCGGGTTGACACACCGCGTTCATCGGATGGCAATGCGCGACGACCCGCGTGCCGTCGTCCTGGTTGGACGGTCATAATAAGCCGCATGGTTGCCTGGGAGTACGCCCTGCTCGTCCGTCGCTATCAGGGACAGGGCCGCAATTTTCACGTCTCGTTCGTCTGGTACGCGCCGGACGGGTCACGTAAGGACATCACCGCCTACGGCGACACCGCCATCGCGCACCTCAACCGCGCCGGCCGGGAGGGGTGGGAGTTGGTCTCCGCCGCCGAGGACGTCAACAACGTCCAGGGCAGCACCGAGGTCCACCGCTACCACCTGAAGCGCCCGATGGCCTGAAGGCCGCCGGCCTGCGGCGGCCCCGCCGCCCGCACCCGCCCGCTCTCGTCGATCATGGAGTTGTGGTGGTGGACGAAAGTCGTGCATCAGCCCGTATCGGGCACCACAACTCCATGATCGACGCGGTCGAGGGCTAGCTAGCTGAGGTCGATGCCGGGGTAGAGGGGGTACGTGGCCAGCAGGTCGGTGGCCTGGCGGGCGACCTTGTCGGCCAGGCCGGCGTCCAGCGTGTACTTCGCCTTCGACGGGGTGCCGTCGGCGTTGGCGCCAGCGGTGGTCTGGGTCAGCACGGTGTGGATCAGCTCGGCGTTCTGGTCCATCTCGGCGGTGCCCAGGCCCCGGGTGGTCAGCGCCGGGGTGCCGATCCGGATGCCGGACGTGTACCAGGCGCCGTTCGGGTCCTGCGGGACCGAGTTGCGGTTGGTGACGATGCCCGAGTCGAGGAGGGCCTGCTCGGCCTGCCGGCCGGTGAGCCCATAGCCGGACACGTCGATCAGCACCAGGTGGTTGTCGGTGCCGCCGGTGACCAGCGTCGCGCCCCGACGCAGCAGCCCCTCGGCGAGCGCCTGCGCGTTGTCGACGATCCGCTGGGCGTAGTCGGCGAAGTCGGGCCGGCGGGCCTCGGCGAGCGCGACCGCCTTGGCGGCCATCACGTGCGGCAGTGGACCGCCGAGCACCATCGGGCAGCCCCGGTCGACCTGATCGGCCAGCTCCGGCTGGCAGAGCACCATGCCGCCGCGCGGGCCGCGCAACGACTTGTGCGTGGTGGTCGTGACGATGTGCGCGTGCGGCACCGGGTCGAAGTCGCCGGTGAACACCTTGCCGGCCACCAGGCCGGCGAAGTGCGCCATGTCGACCATGAAGGTGGCGCCGACCGAGTCGGCGATCTCGCGCAGGATCCGGAAGTTCACCTTCCGGGGGTACGCCGAGTAGCCACCCACCAGGATCAGCGGCTTGAACTCGCGGGCGGCCTCGGCCACCCGGTCATAGTCGATCAGGCCGGTCGTCGGGTCGGTGCCGTAGCTGCGCTGGTCGAACATCTTGCCGGAGATGTTCGGCCGGAAACCGTGGGTGAGGTGCCCGCCGGCGTCCAGCGACATGCCGAGCATCCGCTGGTTGCCCAGTTCGCGGCGCAGCGCGAACCAGTCGGCCTCGGTGAGGTCGTTGACCTGCCGGACCTGGGCCTTCTTCAGGGCGGGGGACTCCACCCGGTCGGCCAGCACCGCCCAGAAGGCGACCAGGTTGGCGTCGATGCCCGAGTGCGGCTGCACGTACGCGTGCGCGGCGCCGAACAACTCCCGGGCGTGCTCGGCGGCGAGCGCCTCGACCGTGTCGACGTTCTGGCAGCCGGCGTAGAAGCGGCGGCCGACGGTGCCCTCGGCGTACTTGTCGCTGAACCAGTTGCCCATGGCCAGCAGCGTCGCCGGGGAGGCGTAATTCTCGCTGGCGATCAGCTTGAGCGACTCCCGCTGGTCGGTCAGCTCGGCGCCGATGGCGTCGGCGACCCGCGGCTCGACAGCCCGGATCACCTCAAGGGCACTCCGGAATGCGGTGGATTCGGCGTTGCGGGACATGCGACCTCCAACAGACGTGCGGGAAGGCCCAGGCGCTCGGCAAACGTCCACGTGACGAGGCCGCTCCCCGATGGTTCTCCATCCCCACGCGCCAGTAACGGCCCGGGAGGATCCTACCGGGCCGGAACCGGCCGTTCGGGCCGCCCTCCGGGAGGCGGCCCCGCCGATGTGATTGGGCGATGCGTCGCGGGGCACACGGTAGGTGACCACCGCACCGTCGCGGGTGCGGCCAGGGTTCGCACAGAAGGAGTCGAGAACATGACCACACCCACCTCCAACCGGCCGCTCGCCCTGGTGACCGGCGCCTCCAGCGGGATCGGGTACGAGCTGGCGGCGCAGTTCGTCGAGCACGGCTTCGACCTGGTGATCGCGGCCGAGGACGACGGCATCGAGGCGGCCGCGCAGAAGCTGCGCCGCGACGGTGGCCCGCAGATCTGGTCGGTCCGCGTCGACCTGGCCCGCGAGCAGGGCGTGACGGAGTTGGTGGCCGCGGTCACCGCGACCGGACGGCCGCTGGACGCGCTGGCGCTCAACGCCGGTCGGGGCGCCGGTGGCGCCTTCGTCGGCGGCACCGACCTGGCTGACGAGTTGGAGATCGTCGACCTCAACGTGCGCTCGACGGTGCACCTGGCGAAGCGGCTGCTGCCCGGGATGGTCGAGCGGGGCGCGGGCCGGGTCCTCTTCACCTCGTCGATCGCCTCCACCATGCCGGGGCCGTTCCAGGCGGTCTACAACGCGTCGAAGTCGTTCGTGCAGTCCTTCGCCGAAGCTGTGCGCAACGAGCTGAAGGACACCGGTGTCACTGTGACCTCGCTGATGCCCGGGCCGACCGAGACGGAGTTCTTCGACCGGGCCGACATGGAGGACACCCGGGTGGGCGCGGGCAGGAAGGACGACCCGGCGAAGGTCGCCGAGCAGGGCTTCGAGGCGATGATGAGGGGTGATCAGACGATCACCGCGGGCTCGCTGATGAACAAGGTACAGACCGCCGCCGGCAAGATCATTCCGGACAAGCTCAAGTCGGAGCAGCACCGCCGGATGGCCGAGCCGGGATCGGGCAGCTGACCCGTGGCGCACGACGAAGGGCCCGGCATCGTGCCGGGCCCTTCGGTGTGAGCGGGTGCCTCAGGCCGTCACCGCGTCGAGCGCCTTCTTGATCGCCTTCGGCGCGGTGGGGGTACGCGGCGCGTCCGCGCGCAGCGCGATCATCTTCTCGCCGATCTCCTGAAGCTGCTTGCGGCCCAGCGCGTCGCGGACCTTGGGGAACCACTCCTGCTCTTCCTCCTCGACGTGGTGGGTGACGTTCTCGATCAGCACCGTCGTCTTGGCGTTGAACCGCTCGTCGTCGGCGCCCATGCTGGCCAGCTCGGCGCAGAGCACGTCGGCGACGTGGTGTTCCTCGTACGACTCCAGGATGTCGTCCTCCAGGTCGGGCAGCAGCCGGCGGACCTCCGGATACATCACCTCGTTCTCCAGGTAGGTGTGCACTGTCAGTGCCTCGAGGATCTGGTCCACCAGCTTCTGCCGCTGGCTCGCCGGCCCCTCCTCGGCGTCCTGGAAGGCCTTGAACAGGCGGCGCATTTCCTTGTGGTCCTCTTTGAGCAGGACGATGGCATCGGTCGACACCGGTATGACCTCCCGGTAAGAGTCTCGGCTGGTGGCGTTCCGGTACCCCGACGCCGAATGCGGAAACAGGTGAAACCGCCTCAGACCATCGCCAGGGTGCGGGGGATCTCGTCGAGCAACTCCCGAGCCAGAAAGCCGATCCGGCCGTAGCGGGGGATCAGCCGCTGGCCGCTCACCGAGTGCGCGAACGAGCCCCAGCAGGCCGCCTGCGCCGGGTCGGCACCCCGGGACAGCAGCCCCGCCAGCAACCCGGCGAGCACGTCCCCGCTGCCGGAGGTGCCCAGCCCGGCGTCGCCGCTCTCCTCCCGCCAACGCCGCCCGTCCGGGGCGGCCACGTGCCCGTACAGCGACACGACCGCCTCGTACCGCGCGGCCAACTCGCCGGCCTCGGCGTCCAGGTCGTCGCCCGGCTCCCGCCCGAGCAGGTGCCCGGCCTCCGTGACGTTGGGGGTGAGCACCACGGGTCGACCCGAGCCGACCAGCAGGTCCGGTGCGTGGCTGAGCGCACCGAGGGCGTACGCGTCGAGCACCAGCGACGTGTCCGGACGGGCCGCCTCCAGGACCAGGCTCAGCAGGCGGTTGGTCTCGTCGATCGCCTTCAGGCCGGGGCCGATCGCCACCACGTCGGCCTGCGCGACCAGGTCGCCGAGCTGGCCGTCCCGGTCTGCGGCCACCGCGCCGTCGGCGGTCTCCGGCAGACCGACCACCAGCGCCTCGGGCACCTGGATGCTCAGCGCGGCCGCAGTGGACTCGGCGGCGGCGAGCTGGAGCACCCCGGCACCGGCGCGCAACGCGGCCACCCCGGCGAGCAGCACCGCGCCGGGCGTGAAGCGGGAACCGCCGACCACCAGCACGGTGCCCCGGCTCTCCTTTCCGCCGACCGGCACCGGCAGCGCCCAGTCCCGCAACAACGCCGGGGTGATCACCTTCACCTCAGACCGGCTCGGCATGGATCTCGTCCTCCCTGGTCGGCTGGGCGCCCTGCTGACGCAGGTGCGCGACATCGTTGAAGGCGGTGAGGGCCAGGCGGTCGTCGCCGTCCGCGGACCACTCGGTGATCGAACAGTTGGCGATCACGTCCTGCCGGGTGAGCGCCATCAACTCGTCCTCGGTCAACCCCTCCAGCAGATAGCGAAGCAGGAAGACCAGCGCGTCGTGGCCGAAGAGCAGCACCCGGCAACCCTCGTGGTCGCGGCGCAGGTCGCCCAGCAGCGTCCGCAGCCGCAACGCCACGTCCGTCCAGGACTCCCCGCCCGGCGGCCGGTAGTAGAACTTGCCCAACCGCTCCCGGCGCTCGGCCTCGTCCGGGTATCGCCGCCGCACCCCGTGGCCGGTCAGGCCGTCGAGGATTCCCAGCTCCCGGTCGCGCAGCCGCTCGTCGCGGTGCACGGGGATGTCGGTCCCGGCCAGCGCCAGCCGCGAGGTCTGCACCGCGCGCAGGTACGGCGACACCACCGCCACATCCGGGCGCCTCGCGTCCGGCAGCTCGGCCAGCCAGCGGCCGGTCGCCCGAGCCTGCTCCTCGCCGGTCGGGGAGAGTGGCACGTCGGCGTCGCGGTGGGTGAGGTCGATCAGTTCCGCGCCCGACGCCTCGGCGTGCGTCGCCGCGACGTTCGCGGTGCTCTCGCCGTGCCGAACGATCCAGAGGGTTGCCAGTTCCGCCATGCGGCCCCCCTACCCGGGCGCCGCCGACGGTAACCGTGTCCGGTGATCCGCCATGCCGATGTCCGCTCGGTGGACGTCCGACGTGGGCGCAGGTCGTACCCTCGGGGCGTGGCCACGGCGGCGGAGGAGATCCAGGTGGGGGAGCGGCTGGTTCGCGTCTCCAGCCCCGACAAGCCGTACTTTCCCGAGCGCGGGCTGACCAAGCTGGACGTGGTCCACTACTTCCTGGCGGTGGGTGACGGCATCCTGCGGGCGCTGCGGGATCGGCCGACCATGCTCGAACGCTGGCCGCGCGGTGTCTTCGAAGGCGCCACGATCGCCACCCGGCAGACCAACCGGGGCGACGCGTTCTACCAGAAGCGGCTGCCTGCCGGCGCGCCCGAGTGGGTGCGGACGGCGCACATCACCTTCCCCAGTGGCCGTACCGCCGACGAGGTCGCGCCGAGCGAGTTGGCAGTGGTCATCTGGGCGGCCAACCTGGGCACCCTGCGGTTCCACCCGTGGCCGGTCACCGCCGCCGAGGTGGAGCGCCCCGACCAGCTGCGCATCGACCTGGACCCGATGCCCGGCGTCGGCTTCGAGCAGGTGGTGCCGGTGGCGCACGAGGTGCGGGCGTTCCTCGCCGAGCTGGGCATGACCGGCTACCCGAAGACCACCGGCGGTCGAGGGCTGCACGTCTACCTGTCGATCGAGCCGCGGTGGAGCTTCGGTGACTGCCGTCGGGCGGTGCTCGCGCTGGGCCGGGAGATGCAGCGCCGGCTGCCGGACCTGGTCACCACCACCTGGTGGCGCGAGCAACGGGACCGTCCGGTCTTCGTCGACTACAACCAGATGGCCCGGGACCACACGGTGACCTCGGCGTACTCGATCCGGCCTACACCGGCCGCGCTGGTCTCCGCGCCGCTGGACTGGTCGGAGCTGGACCAGGTCCGTCCGGAGGACTTCGACGTGCTCAGCATGCCGGCCCGGTTCGCCGAGCGCGGCGACCCGCACGCCGGCCTGGACGGTGACCGGCACTCGCTGGAACCGCTGCTGGAGCTGGCCGACCGCGACGGGCTGGAGGCCCCGCCGGAGCGCTGAGCCCGGCGCTCACGCCCAGGGGCTGCCGGCCCCGTCGAACTCCTCGAAGACCAGCCAGGTACGGGTGGACAGCACCCCGGGAATGCCCTGCACCCGGCCCAGCACCACGTCGCGCAGCGCGGCGTTGTCCGGGGCGCGCGCCAGCGCGAGCACGTCGTGGTCACCGCCGAGCAGCGCGGCGTGCTCGATGTAGCGCACCCGGGCCAGCTCGGCCGACACCTCCCGCCAGGTGTTCTGCTCGATGGTCAGGGCGATGTACGCCGAGGTGCCCAGCCCGGCAGCCTCGGGCGCCACCTGGGCCCGGAACCCGGTGATCACCCCGTCGCGGAGCAAGCGCTCCACCCGCGCGTACGCGTTGGTGCGGGAGATGTGGATCCGTTCGGCGAGGGTGCGCACCGACGTCCGACCGTCGCGGACCAGCTCGTCGAGGATCCGCCGATCAACCTCGTCCAGGGCTCGGACCGATCGTCCCGATCCCGCGCCCCGGCTCGCTTCGTCGGCGGTCTCCTGGCTCACTGCTGGGCCCTCCGCATGCCAACCGTCCCGCCTTCCGTGTCGATCTTGAGTCAATCATCCACAAGCGGAAGCATAGGCTCACCACACGTCCCAGGAGGTTCCGCCGTGACGACCACTCCCCAGGCGGTCCGCAGGGCATCCCCGCGCGCCCGTCGAACGGTCACCCCGCCCGACCCGGCGCGCTCGTTGCTACCGGACGCCGAGCCGGTCCGCCTGCTCGCCGAGAACGGCACGCCGCTGCCCGCCCGCGCCGACTACCCCGAACCACCAGCCGAGGTGCTGCGCGAGCTGTACCGCCGGATGGTGCTCGGCCGCCGCTTCGACACCCAGGCGACCGCACTGACCAAGCAGGGCCGGCTCGCCGTCTACCCCTCCTCGCGGGGCCAGGAGGCGTGCCAGGTCGGCGCGGTCCTCGCGGTCCGCGACGCCGACTGGGTCTTCCCCACGTACCGCGAGTCGATGGCGCTGGTTGCCCGAGGCATCGACCCGGTCGAGGTGCTCACCCTGCTGCGCGGCGACTGGCACTGCGGCTACGACCCGACCGAGGTGCACACAGCGCCCCAGTGCACCCCCCTCGCCACCCAGTGCGTGCACGCCGCCGGACTGGCCCACGGTGAGGCGTACCAGGGTCGCGACACCGTGGCGCTGGCCTTCATCGGTGACGGCGCCACCAGCGAGGGCGACTTCCACGAGGGGATCAACTTCGCCGCCGTGTTCAAGGCGCCGGTGGTCTTCTTCGTGCAGAACAACAAGTACGCCATCAGCGTCCCGCTGTCGCGGCAGACCGCCGCACCGTCGCTGGCCTACAAGGGCGTCGGCTACGGCGTACCCAGCGAGCAGGTCGACGGCAACGACCCGGTCGCGGTGCTCGCCGTGCTCACCCGTGCGGTCGCCCACGCCCGCGCCGGCAAGGGACCATTCCTGGTCGAGGCGCACACCTACCGGATGGAGCCGCACACCAACGCCGACGACGCCACTCGCTACCGCGACGGCGCCGAGGTCGACGCCTGGCGGGACCGGGACCCGGTCGCCCGGCTGGAGACCTACCTGCGCGCCCGCGGCGTGCTCGACGACGCGGCGGTCGCCGAGATCGCCGAGCAGGCCGAGGCGTACGCGGCGGACCTGCGGACCCGGATGAACGAGCAGCCCACCGTCGACCCGCTGAGCCTCTTCGACCACGTCTACGCCGAGCCCACCCCGCAGCTGATCGAACAGCGTGAGCAGGTCCGCGCCGAACTGGCCGCCGCCCACGCCGAGGAGGGTGACGCCTGATGGCCACCACCATGGCGAAGGCGCTCAACACAGCGCTCGCCGACGCGCTCGCCGCCGACGACCGGGTCGTCGTCTTCGGTGAGGACGTCGGCGCGCTCGGCGGCGTCTTCCGGATCACCGACGGCCTCCAGGCCCGCTTCGGCGAGAACCGCTGCTTCGACACCCCCCTCGCCGAGGCCGGCATCGTCGGCTTCGCCGTCGGCATGGCCATGTCCGGCCTGCGCCCGGTGGTCGAGATGCAGTTCGACGCGTTCGCGTACCCGGCCTTCGAGCAGATCGCCTCGCACGTCGCGAAGCTGCGCAACCGCACCCGGGGCGCGCTGAGCGTGCCGATCGTCATCCGCGTGCCGTACGCGGGCGGGATCGGCGGAGTCGAGCACCACTGCGACTCGTCCGAGGCGTACTACGCGCACACCCCCGGGCTGAAGGTGGTCACCCCGGCGACCGTCGACGACGCGTACTCGCTGCTGCGCGAGGCGATCGAGGACCCCGACCCGGTGGTCTTCATGGAGCCCAAGAAGCTCTACTTCGCCAGCGCCGAGGCGTCCCTGCCGATCCGCAACGAGCCGTTCGGCCGGGCCGTCGTGCGCCGGCCCGGACGCGACGCCACGCTGGTGGCGTACGGGCCGGCGGTGCCGGTCGCGTTGGAGGCCGCCGAGGCCGCCCGCGAGGAGGGGTGGGACCTGGAGGTCGTCGACGTACGCACCATCGTGCCGTTCGACGACGAGACCATCACCGCCTCGGTCCGGCGTACCGGCCGGTGCGTGGTGATCCAGGAGGCGCCCGGCTTCGCGGGCGTCGGCGCGGAGATCGCCGCCCGGGTGCAGGAGCGCTGCTTCCACGCGCTGCACGCCCCGGTGCTGCGGGTCGCCGGCCTGGACATCCCGTACCCGGCGCCGATGCTGGAGCACACCCACCTGCCCGGCGTGGACCGGGTGCTCGACGCGGTGGCCCGCCTCCAGTGGGACGACCAGCCGGACGCGCGTTGGGCGGCGGCATGACCATCGTCGAACGGACGCAGGTCTTCCTCCTGCCCGACCTGGGCGAGGGGCTGAGCGAGGCCGAGATCGTCGAGTGGCGGGTCGCCGTGGGTGACGTGGTCACCGTCGACCAGAGCGTGGTCGAGGTGGAGACCGCCAAGGCCGTTGTCGACGTGCCCTGCCCGTACGCCGGGCGGGTGGTCACCCTGCACGGCGCGGCCGGTGAGGTACGCCCGGTCGGCCAGCCGTTGATCACCATCGCGCCGTTGGACGGGGGCGACGAGCCCGCCGGGCACGCCACCTACCGCGAGGAGGAGCGCGCCGGCTCCGGCAACGTGCTGATCGGGTACGGCACCGGCCACGGCAACGCCACCCGCCGTCGGCGTCGGCCCCGCCTGGCGGTGGCCCCCGAACCGGCCGTCGCCGGCCCGACCGGTGGCACCGGCGCCGCTGCCGGCGCCACGTCCGCCAAGGCTGCCGCGTCCGGCGACCCGGCACCGCCTACCGCCGCTCTGGTCATCTCGCCGATCGTGCGTCGGCTGGCCCGTGAGAACAGCGTCGACCTCGACACGGTGCGGGGCACCGGGCCCGGGGGCGTGATCCGCCGCGCCGACGTGGAGGCCGCGCTGACCGCGCCCGCCGCCCGGCTCGCCGCCGTGCCGGACCCGCAGGTCGGGTCGGCCCCGGTCGGGGACGGCGACGTCATCGTCCCGCTGACCGGCGTCCGCAAGGTGATCGCCGACAAACTCTCCCGCAGCCGGCGGGAGATCCCGGAGGTGACCATCTGGGTCGACGTGGACGCCACCGGGCTGTTGGAGACCCGCGCCGCGATCAACGCCGCGACGCCCGACGCGCCGGTGAGCATCCTGGCCCTGCTGGCCCGGATCTGCCTCAGCGGACTGCGCCGGTTCCCGCAGCTCAACGCCCGGGTCGACACCGAGGCGCAGCGCATCGTCCAGTCCGCCGGGGTGCACCTTGGCATCGCCGCGCAGACCGACCGTGGGCTCCTGGTGCCGGTGCTGCGTGACGCCCAGCTGCTCACCACCGCCGAGCTGGCCGCCGAACTGGCGGCGACCACGGCCGCCGCGCGGGCCGGCAGCCTGCCCCCGGCCCGGCTGACAGGTGGCACCTTCACGCTGAACAACTACGGGGTGTTCGGCGTCGACGGCTCCACGCCGATCATCAACCACCCCGAGGCGGCTCTGCTCGGGGTCGGGCGGATCGTGGACAAGCCGTGGGTGGTCGACGGGCAGCTCGCCGTCCGCAAGGTGACCCAGCTCAGCCTCACCTTCGACCACCGGGTCTGCGACGGCGGAGTGGCCGGCGGCTTCCTGCGGCACGTCGCCGACTGCGTGGAGCGTCCGGCGCTGCTGATCGCCGCCGTCTGACGCGTACCCCTTCGGCCCCGGCGCCGCCCGTGCGGCGCCGGGGCCGGCGCACGTCCGGGCCTCCCCGGCGGTGTCATCGGGCCGGGGTCGCCCGGCACGGTGATCGGGCCGGGGTTTCCCGGCGGCCTCACCGGGAAGTCGGCCCCGCCGGAGCGCACCGAACACGTCGAAGGGAGCCCGACCGTGGCCGTGGCGAACGAGCTGCTACTGAACTCGGTCCGGGTACGACGACCCGCCTCGGCCGGCGCGCCGCTCTACTGCGACGCGCTGGAGTACGGGCTCACCGGTGACGGCGCGACAAACGACCAGCCGGCGCTGGCGGCCCTGGTGGACCGCCTCGGCGCCGGGTACGCCTCGGACGGACGGGCCCGGGTCATCTACTGCCCGCCGGGCATCTACTCGATCCGGGACGCGGGCACTGTGTGGCGCAGCGGTGTGTCGCTGATCGGGGCCGGGCCGGCGGCGACCCGTTTCATGCTCAGCAACGAGGGCAACCGGGCCGACCCCACCCCCTTGGCCTTCTGGACCACTGTGCAGCACGGCGCCGACCGGTACCGGCACATCGCCGACTGCACCTTCTCCGACTTCCAGATCGACGGCTCCGGTGTCGCCATGGCCGAGTACAACTACCTGGCCAAGGGCCTCGGCCTCCAGTACGTGGTGCGGGGCGTCTTCCGCAACCTCTACATCCACCACACCGCCGCCACCGGGCTGGGCTGCGACTTCCTCCAGGACTCCCTGATCGACGGCGTGGTGGTGGTCGGCTGCGGCCGACTGGACAACGGCGAGCAGATGGGCGGCGCCGGCATCGGGATCGGCATCGGTGGCTGGGGAGCGGTGGAGCGGCTGACCATCGCCAACTGCACCGCCCTGGCCAACGGCACCAACGGCATCTTCCTGGAGCTACAGAAGGACTACTGGGCGCCGCCGCGCGGCTACCGCATCATCGGTTGCCACAGCCAGGGCAACCGCTTCGGCATTTCCGACTGGGGCGCCGACGGCCTGATCGTCTCCGCCTGCACCATGACCGGGAACCTGGAGACCGGGTTCGACGTGTCCGCGCAGGGGACCTCGTCGGTGGCCGGGCGGGGCGGCCTGCTCACCGACTGCGTCATAGACGGCAACATGTGCGACGGGGTCAGCATCGGCAACAGCCCCGGCCCGTACACCGTCCGGGGCAACCGGATCAGCGGCAACGGCCGGCACGGCTATCACTCGCACGACCTCGGGCGCGGCTACCGGGGCTCGATCCGGGACGTGGTGATCGAGAGCAACGAGTTCTGGGGCAACGGCCTCGACGCGGTCCGGATCGACCACCAGATGACCGACGCGGTGGTCCTGAACAACCGGATCCGCAACAACGGACGGCAGTACGGCGAGGGCACCGGCGGTACCGGCGACGCCGTCCGTTACAGCGAGCGGTGCCTGGTGGACCGGTCGGCCAACTGGCCGCACGACGGGCACCGGGGCAAGGTCCTGCGGGTCGGGAAGGCCGTGGCCATGGTGGCCTCCAACACCGGCGACGAACTCACCCTCGCCCCGGTCCGCCCGGACGCGTTCAGCGCGTGGAGCGGGGACGTGCCACCGCCGGGATGCGGATACGAGCTGGCCGCCGCGCCGAAGCTGCGGGCCGGGATCACCATCGACGCGCCGTTCGACTCGGCCACCATCCGGGGCAACCGGGTCTGGGACAACCACGACAACCCGACCCAGACACACGGGCTGTGGATCACCGAGCGGGGCAGTTGCGTGGACTGCCGGGTCGAGGACAACGACCTGGCCGGCAACGCCGACGAGGGGATGCGACTGGACACCCCGCCGGTGGGCGGACGGTGGCGGGACAACCACGTGGACAGTGACTGGAGCTGACCGGCCGCCGTCTGTGATGCCCCGGCGATGGTGCCGGCGAGATCTGGAGCTGAACGACATGCGGCGGCGGCCGGAAGGATCCGGCCGCCGCCACTGTCATTGTTGAACCGATCAGCCGGCCAGACCCGCCACCGGGGTCGGGTCGAGCACCACGGTCGCCGAAGCGGACTGTGCGGGTACGCCCGGGTCGGTCGGCGCGTCGGTGTACTCAGCGACGAACACCGCGGTCAGGTTGTCCGCGCCGCTGTGCCCACCGTCCAGGAAGGTGGGAATGGTCCCGGAGCAACCCGTCGAGGTGGAGAGCGGGTGCCCGTGCTCATCGTGCCCGAGCACGTAGGTGACCTTCACCCGGGAGCAGTCCACCGGCAGGTCGTCGGTGACCTTCACCTCGTACGCGACCGTCTGCCCGAACTGGAACGGCTGCCCGGCCTCCGGGGCGACGAACTCGACGATCGGCGCGGTCGGCCCGACCACCAGCGGCAGGGACGCCGAGGCGGACCGTCCGGTGCGGTCGGTGACCTTCAACGTCGGCGTGTACGAGCCGTTCTCCGGGAACGTCCAGCTCGCGTTCGGAGCGGTGCTGTCCACCGAGCCGTCCGCGTTGAAGTCCCACGCGTAGCTGAGCTTGTCACCGTCCGGGTCGGTCGTGCCGGCGCTGGAGAACGCGACGGTCAGCGGGGCCTGCCCAACGGTCGGGGTGCCACTGATCTTCGGGATCGGCGTCCGGTTGCCCCGGACGAAATCGATCCGGGACAGCTGCGCGTCCGGGTTCTCGGCGAAGTAACCGTCGCCGTACTCCAGGACGTAGAGCGCGCCGTCCGGGCCGAACTCCATGTCCATCGGGTTGTCCACCACCAGCGACGGCGCCACCGGACGGATGTCCGTCACGTCGCCGTCGGAGTCGAGGCGGAACTCCTTGATGTAGTCGCGGGACCACTCGTAGAACAGCGGCACCCCGTCGTAGTAGGCCGGCCAGCGGGTACGCGACGTGCTGGTCCCGTCGTACTCGTACGCCGGGCCACCCATCGGAGAGATGCCGCCGGTGCCCAACTGCGGGAACTCGGCCGAGGGGGCGGCCGCGTACCAGACCTCGGGCTGCTCGACCGGCGGCAGCACGCGCTTGCCGGTGTTGTGCGGTGAGTCGTTGACCGGGCGCTTGCAGTTGAACTTGGCGCCGGACTCGCCGGTCGCGAAGTCGTAGTCGCGGTAGGCGATCGTCGGCGTCACGCAGTACGGCCAGCCGTAGTTGGCCGGCTTGTCGACGAGCATCCACCGGCCGTGCCCAGCAGGGCCGCGCTCCGGGTTCGGGTTGGAGGCGTCCGGGGAGTAGTCGCCCACGTACACGTTGTCGGTACGCCTGTCGACGGCGAACCGGAACGCGTTGCGCAGCCCCATCGCGTAGATCTCCGGGCGGGTCTGCGCCGTGCCGGATTTGAACAGGTTGCCGGCCGGCACCGTGTAACCACCACCGGCCTTCACCTTGATGCGCAGCAGCTTGCCGCGCAGGTCGTTGGTGTTGGCCGAGGTGCGCTGGGCGTCGTACGCCGGGTGGCGGTCGGCCCGCTCGTCGATCGGGATGTAGCCGTCGGAGGCGAACGGGTTGGTGTCGTCACCTGTCGACAGGTACAGGTTGCCCTTGCTGTCGAAGTCGATCTGGCCGCCGACGTGGCAGCAGATGCCCCGGTCGGTCGGCACGTCGATGATCTGCTGCTCGCTGGCGAGGTTCAGCTTCATCCCGTCCAGCTTGAACCGGGACAGCCGCAGCGCGCCCTTGAACCGCTGCCAGTCCGCCTCGGTGCCGGTCTCCGGCGCGTCCCCCTCGTTGACACCCGGGGTCGCCGGGTCGTCCACCGGAGTGTCCATCGGCGGCGAGTAGTAGAGGTACACCCACTTGTTCTGGGCGAAGTTCGGGTCGATGGCGACGCCCTGCAACCCCTCCTCGTCGTGCTCGTACACCGGGATGTCGGCGGCGAGGGTGTTCAGCCCGGTGCGCGGGTCGTGGATGCGGACCTCACCGGTGCGGGAGGTGTGCAGCACCCGCAGGTCGGGCAGGACGGCGAGGCTCATCGGCTCGCCCGGGAAGTCGTTCAGTGTCACTTTCTGGAAGCTGCTGTCCGGCGGCGCGGCCGGCGCTGCGGACGCTGCCGACTGTGGTATGGCCAGACCGGCCGTCACCAACAGCAGGGCGGACGCGAATGCGGTCCTTTTCATCAGGTGAGTCCCCCGGGGTGGTTTCAGTACCGAAGTGAAGCGAGATAGTCGAAGCCGACGCGAGCGGTGTCCAGGGCGTCGGCGGGGGAGCGCGGCGCGGTGCCCGCGTCGTCACGCTCCACGATGTACTCCTCGATGCCGGCCTCCCGCTCGTGGGCGAAGATGCGGCCGAAATCGATGACGCCGTCGCCGAGGTCGGCGAAACCACCCTCGACGTCGAGGTCCTTGACGTGCACCTGGCGGATCCGACCGCGGTTGGCTCGGATCACGTCGATCGGGTCGTGGGCGCCCCGCCAGGTCCAGTAGAGGTCGAGCTCGAAGTGGACCAGCCGGGAATCGGTCTGCGAGCTGAGGATGTCGAACCCGGTCGAGCCGCCGGTCAGCGGCACGAACTCGAGCTGGTGGTTGTGGTAGCCGAAGTCCAACCCCGCGCGTTCGGCGAGCCGACCGGCGCGGTTGAGGTCCCGGGCCAGGGCCCGGTAGACGGCGGGGTCCCGGATCGGCTGACCGCTCGCGTCCCTACCGAAGTACGGGTGGACGATCTTCTTGCAGCCCACCACGTTGGCGTCGGCGAGAGCCTGCTCCCAGGTGGCGGCGTCGAACGGCTGCGGGATGCCGACGTGACCGGAGGTGGAACGCAGCCCGGCCTCGTCGAGCGCGGCCCGGAACTGTGCGGCGGTGCGTCCGACGAAACCGGCGTGCTCCACTCGCCGGTAGCCGATCCGACGCAGCGCGTCCAGGGTGCCGGGCAGGTCGGCGGCGAGCTGATCACGCAGCGTGTAGAGCTGAATGCTGATCCGGTCCACCGGCACCCGGCGGCGGCCCTGGGCCTGCCCGGTGGATGCGGCGGGCGCGGCGACGGCCGGGCCGCCGATTAGACCGGCGGCGCCGACAGCGGCCGCGGAGACGGTCGCGGCGCGCAGCACTCCACGCCGGCTGACCGGCTCGGACGCCGGTGTCGGCCCCGGTCGGTTGAGTTGTTGATCCATGGTGGTGGTCCCTTCCTGACGGCTGGTACGCCGTCGGCGGCGGTCGACCTGACTGCCGTCCGCCGGGCGCGCCGAACCGGCCGGAGGCGGGCTCCGGCTGGACGGTGAGGGACGGCGCGGGTGCGGCCCGGACCCATCGGGAGCGGAACGCGGCGACCCGGCAGAGGTGGCGGCAAGTTGATCGACGAATGGGCAACCCTCTATCTAGATCGAAACCTTACCCTTGCCTCCGGACGAAGGCAAAGCTTTGTCGCGTTCGCCGGAAGTTTCGCTTCAACTGACAAAAGTCCGCCCACGAGGTGCGCCACCCGGCCTGACCTTCTACTTCCCGTGCCCACCGCGCCGCGCGCGTTCCGTCCGGCCCGGCCCACGTCCGGCCCGGCCCACGTCCGGCCCGGCCCACGTCCGGCCCGGCCCACGTCCGGCCCGGCCCACGTCCGGCCCGGCCCACGTCCGGCCCGGCCGGCTCTTGATCCACTCGGGTTCATGACAGTCGCGGTGTCGGGACGGTCGGGATGCCGCGACTTCAGTGAGACCGAGTCGATCATGAAGCCGGGTCGACAGTGCCACCACGGCCGCCATTCGGACAGTCGACGTTGCCTCGCTCAAGCGGAGCAAAGCGCATGACACGGGTCGGTTGAACCCCTGTTCCGGCCAAGCGGAGCATTGTCGGAAAATGCGTCGATAAATGCGCTGCCGATTATTTCCGAATGCCGCTAATGGCCCCCCGAAGCGGGCAAGAATGTGGCGGAGGGAAGTCGAAAACGGGGGGACTGAAACATGACGTCTAGGCGGCGATTGACGCTGTTGGCGGTAACCATCGCGGCGGCACCACTCGTCCTGGGTGCGTGCACCGCCGACCGGGGTTCCGCGACCGGCTCGGCCAAGAAGCACGCCGCCCCACCGGAACTCGCTGTGACGCCGGGGGACAAGACCCGGGACGTCCCGGTCAGCGCCGAGGTGGGCACCGTGGTCAAGGGAGGGCGGGTCACCGGCGTACGCCTCACCGACGACAAAGGCAAGCAGGTCAACGCCGAGCCGCGCGAGGACGGCTCCGGCTGGGTGCCGAGCGCCCCGCTGCAACCACGACGGACCTACACCGCCGAGGTGACAGCCACCGGTGACTCCGGTGCCACCACCACGCGCACCACCACGTTCACGACGATGGCCAAATCCACCAAACCGCAGATCACCAGCACCCTTTATTTCAACGGCAATCGGACGTACGGCACGGCGATGCCGGTAACGGTGGCGTTCGACCCAGGAATTCCGAAAGAGGCCAGGGCGGATGTCCAGCGGCGGTTGTTCGTAAAGACCAATCCACCGCAACCGGGCGCCTGGTCGTGGCTTGAGGATGGAAGCCAGGTCTATTATCGGGCCCCCGATTTCTGGAAGCCGGGGACCACCATCAGTGTCCGGGCCGGTCTCGAGGGTCTGCCGATCGGTAAGAAACTGGTTGGCGACGCCGAGCGGACCGCGACCTCCAAGATCGGACGACAGGTCTCGCTGGAGATCGACAACGCCACCAAACAGATGACAGTGCTGCGCGACGGCAAGCAGGTCCGCCGAATCCCGGTGAGCCTGGGTAAGCCGAGCACGCCGAGTTCCAGCGGCAAGATGGTGATCATGGAAAAGCACGAGCGGGTCACGTTCGACACGCGGGGTGAGCCGGACGGTGGCTACGTGGTCGACGTCGACGACGCCCAGCGCTACACCTGGGGTGGCGAGTTCATCCACTCCGCCCCCTGGTCGGAGGGGGACCAGGGAAACACCAACGTCTCGCACGGTTGCGCGAACGTCTCCGCCACCGCCGCCGACTGGTTGATGGGGGTGACGCAGGTTGGTGACCTGGTCACCGTCAAGGGCACCGAGGTGGAGCTACAGCCGGGCAACGGCTGGACCGCGTGGAACGTGAGCTGGGACGAGTTCGCCCGGGGCAGCGCCCTGCCGGTGCCGCCCGGGCTCAAGCCCGCTCCGGTCGCCCCGGCGCACCCGGGCGCGGTGGCCGGCGGATCGCCCGCGCCGGCGCCCTCGGTCAGCGGCCGCTGAGACACCACTGACGGCAGGACAGGGCCGGCCCGCCACCACTGCGGACCGGCCCTGTCGCCCGCCCGCCACACCAGGGGTACGCGGGCCGGCCGGCCCTGTCGCCGCCCGCGGCCATCACCCCAGGGGTACGCGGGCCACCCCGGACCCGGTCAGGCTGCCCAGCCAGAGGTGGTCGCCGTGCTGGCGTACCCCAGTGATCATCGAGTAGTGCCCGTTCGGGCCGTGCAGCGTCCGGCGGACCGTTCCCGCGTCGTCCACCAGCGCGACCAGCCCGTAGCGGCGTGGCTGCGGCTGCATCGCGTCGGGCAGCAGGGCGGCGATCTGGCGCAGCCGCGGATGGGGCAGCAGCCGTTCGGCGATCGGCACCCGGGGGCTGGGCAGCGCGATCCAGTACGTCCCGTCACCCACCGAGGCGAGATTGTCCGGGTACGCGGGCAGGTCGGCGAGGACCCGCACACCGCCGCTGAGTTCGACCCGCAGCAGGCGGTGGGTGCTGGTCTCCACCAGCATCAGCGCCGACTCGTCCGGGGTCAGCGCGATCCCGTTGGGGAAGTACAGCCCGTCGGTCACCACCTCGGTGCGGCCGCTACCCGGATGGTGGGCCAGCACCCGACCGTTGGGACGGTGCTCCAGAAGGTCCCGCTTCCAGTGCGAGACCGGAAACCGGTCGGAGCTGTCGGTGAAGTAGATGGTGCCGTCCCGGCCCACCGTCGCGTTGTTGGCCAGGTGCACAGGGGGTGCCGTGCCGGTCAGTTCGCGGACCACGCCGTCGGGTGTGACCCGCAGCAACCCGCGGTACGCGTCGCAGACCACCAGGGCCTCGCCGGACAGGTCCAGCTCGATGCCGAGCGGACGGCCCCCGGTCTCGGCCAGCAGGTGGGGTGGGGTGCCGGCCCGCGCGTCGACCGGCCACCACCAGAGCCGACCGTCCTCGTCGCCACTGATCACCCGCCCGGCGCCGTCGACCAGCACGTCCTCGGGGCCGACGGCGCCCGTGGGGAGGGGTAGCAACTCGGCGTCGTCGAGCCGGCGGTCGGTGGGAGCCCATGGCCCGGCCAGCGCCGGGGGGCTGGTCGCCGGCTCGCGGACGGGACGGATCAGCCGGGGCGGCCGGGGCCGGGGGATCAGCATCGACCTATTCTCCACCCGAACGCCGGCCGACCCTCGGGTTCCGAGCCCGCGCGGCGCGCCGCGCAAGCCCTGACCTCACCCCCGAGGCGGCGGCGCGCCGCGCGGGCCCCTGACTCCACCCACCCCGAGAGGGAGGTGGGGTACCTCGGGGTATGCCCCTGGGCGTACCCGGAATCACTCCGTGGAGGGGCGAAAGTGTCGGTGGTGCCGGCTAGATTTCTGGGCATGGAAGAGCACAGCGACCGGCTGGACGTGCAGGTCAGCGTGGGTGACCAGATGGTCCTCGTGCGGGTGGCCGGCGAGATCGACATCGCCACGGTGGCCGCGTTCCGGTCCGCGCTGTGGTCCGCGCCGGCCCGCCCGGTGCTTCAACTGGAGTTGTCCGGGCTGCGGCTGCTCTCCGCCGCCGGCGTTCGCACGCTGCTCGCGGCTCATCTACGCGTGCGGGCCTGTGGTGGCGAGCTGGTCCTGGTCGACCCGAGCCCGGTGGTGGCGCGGGTGCTGCGCGTCAGCGGGCTGCATCGCGTGATGCCGATTCTGGGGCTGACCTCGCCGATCGAGGCCGCGCGTCGCCCGGTGGTCGCGACCACGGACCTGCAACTGGCCGCCTGACGCTGGTCAACGAGGTGGGCCGCCACCGTCACACCCGGGCGTGGGGCCGCCGGCCTGGCCGGCGACCCCGACAATCGGTCAGCTCACGCCGAGCAGGTCGACGACGAAGACCAGCGTCTCGCCCGGCTTGATGACGCCGCCAGCACCCCGGTCGCCGTACCCGAGGTGCGGCGGAATGGTCAGGCGGCGGCGACCGCCGACGCGCATGCCGGCGACGCCCTGGTCCCAGCCGGCGATGACCTGACCGCCGCCGAGCGGAAAGTCGAACGCCTCGCCCCGGTTCCACGACGAGTCGAACTCGTTGCCGGTGGAGTGCGACACGCCGACGTAGTGCACGCTGACCAGTTGGCCCGGCTCGGCCTGCGGGCCGTCGCCCACGGTGATGTCCTCGATCACGAGGTCGGCCGGCGGTGCACCCTCGATCGGACCAACCTCGGGCTTGCCCGACTGGGCGCCTGCTGCCTGGGTCATGCGGGGATCTCCTGCCGTGTTGGGTGATGTGTCCGGTCACCGTCGATCCTGCCGGATCACCCCTCACCGATGTGCGGCGGACCCGCAACCTGCTCCGCGGCCCCCTCCTCCGGCACTGCACCGACTTCGTTCGACCGTCCGATGCCGGGTCGGGCGTTCACCTAGGCTCGGAAAGGGCCGGCCGGCCTGGTTGACGGGCGGTGCGCGGTGGTCGATGCGGAGGGCGTCGGTGGCTGAGGCGACGGTCGCGGTCCCGCTGTGGGCCTGGGCGGCGGTCGGCGCGGTGATCGCGGTGCTGCTCGCCGTGGATGTGCTCCTGCACCGGGACAACCACGTCATCGAGCTCCGCGAGGCGCTGCTGTGGAGCGCCGTCTGGATCGGCGCTGGTCTGCTGTTCGGGTTGGTCGTCTGGTGGGGCCTCGGCGGTGACCCGGCCATCGCGTACTTCTCCGGCTACCTGCTGGAGAAGGCGCTCTCGGTGGACAACGTGTTCGTCTTCGCGCTGCTCTTCGGCTACTTCCAGGTGCCGTCGGGCTACCAGCACAAGGTGCTGTTCTGGGGTGTCGTGGGGGCGCTCGTCTTCCGGCTGCTGTTCATCTTCGCCGGTGCCGAGTTGCTGGACCGGCTCGCCTGGGCCGGGTACGTGCTGGGCGCGTTCCTGATCTGGACCGGCTGGCGGCTGGCCGTACGCGGGAAGCCGGACGTCGACCCGGAACGCAATGTCGTGGTCCGGCTGTTCCGGCGGCTGGTGCCCACCGACGCCCGCTACCACGGCGACCGGTTCACCGCCCGGGTGGCCGGCCGACGGGTGGCGACGTTGCTGCTGGTCGCGCTCGTCGCCATCGAGGCCACCGACGTGGTCTTCGCCATCGACTCGGTGGCGGCGATCCTCGCCATCACCACGAACACCTTCCTGGTCTGGACGGCCACCGCGTTCGCCGTCCTGGGGCTGCGCAGCCTCTATTTCTGCCTCGCCGGGCTGCTGCGCCACTTCGGCTACCTGCGGTACGGGTTGGCGCTGCTACTGGCCTTCGCCGGGCTGAAGCTGATTCTCGCCGAGACGCCGGTGGGCAAGCTGCCGGTCTGGTTGACCCTGGCCGTGGTGCTGCTGACCCTGGCGGTCTCGATCGGCGCCAGCACCGTGGCCGCCCGCCGCCGAACCGCTGGCTGAGCCGCCGGGCGGCGGTCGGGGTCAGCCGACCAGCACCGGCCGGGACAACTGGTCGGCGAGCAGCGCCGGCGCCTCGGCCAGGGACGGGCCGTACCAGGTGAGGTGCCGCCCGGAGAGCAGGGCGCAGGGTACGCCGGGGAACGCCTCCGGGCCGTCGTCGGCGGTGAACCGGTACGGCTCATCGGGCAGGACCACCAGGTCGGGCTCTCGTTCGCGTAGTTCGGTGAGGCTCGGGCGGGGATAGCGTTCGGGGTGCTCGTCGTAGGCGTTGAGAACGCCGAGGCGGCGCAGCACGTCGCCGGCGAACGTGTCGCCGCCGAGCACCACCCACGGCCGACGCCAGACCGGCACCACCGCGCGTCGGGTAGCCGTCAGCCGGGGTGGTGTGGCCCACGCCCGCCGGGCGGCCCGCAGCCAGTCCGGCTCCGTCGGTGCACCCAGTTCGGTCAGCAGGTCGCCCAGCTCGGTCAACGCGCCGGCAACGGTCCGCGGATAGGTGACCCGCACCGGTACGCCGGCCGTCCGTAGCGCCTCCGCGTCGGCCCGACGGTTCTCCTCAACGTTGAGCAGCACCAGGTCGGGCCGCAGCGCGCGCACCCGGTCCAGATCGGGGTACTTGCTGCCGCCGACCCGGGCCACGTCGAGCCCGGCCGGGTGGCTGCACCAGTCGGTGGCCCCGACCAACGCTCCCGGCACTGTCAGCGCCACCGCCTCGGTCAGGGACGGCACCAGCGACACCACTCGCACCCGCGTACCTCCATTCGCCGCCGACACCGATCATGCCCCTCGGGTCGGCGTCGGGTCACTGGCGGCCGGGCTCGATGCGGGCGGTCACGTCGAGGTGCGCGGGCTGGCAGTTGGTCGTCGCCGCGAATCGGCGGACCGCGGCGCGGACGTGCTCGCGTACGCCGGCGGTCGGAGCGTCGGCGTTGAGGTCCACCCGGATCCACACGTCGGGGTGCGGTGGCGCGCCGGTGAGCACCACCCGGGCCCGGCGTACCCCGGGGTTGCCGGTCAGGTCGCGTACCAGCGCGTCGGCGAGGACGTCGGTGGCCAGCCGGGTGCGGCCCGGCCGGCGTCCGGGGTGGCTCAGGGTGCCGCGCAGCGTACCGTCCGGGCCCCGCAGCTCCCGGGTCAGCAGGCGTTGCCCGGCCAGCGCGAACAGCGCTCCGGCGACGGCTGCGGCCAGGGTGCTCCACGGGGCGGCGATCCGCCACCAATCGACCAGCTCGGCGCTGAGCAGCATCGCCGCCGGGTCGGCGCCGGGCAACGTGCCGAGGCTGGCCGTCAGCGCCGCCGCGCCCCCCGCGATTAGCAGCAGCGCGATGATGGTCCACAACAGTCGGTGCCCGGCGTTGGTCACGCCGGCCGTCGCCGAGGCAGCAGCCGGACGTCGATCCGGGCGGGGCGGGGTGCGGTGAGGTGGCGCAACTCCTGGCGCACGGCGAACTCGATCTCCGCCTCGGCTGCTGGGTCGCCGGTCGCGCGCACCCGGGGGCGCCACTGGCCGCCGCGCCGTCGGACCCGGACCCGGGCGCGGCGGACGCCCGGCACCGCGCTGGCGACGGCAGCGAGCCGCCGTTCCACACAGCGCCGGTGCAGGTACCAGCCGTCGCGCTCGTCGGCGCGCAGGCGGACCGGCGTCCAGCGGCGCAACTGGGCGACGAGGATGACCAGGCCCAGTAGGAGGGCCCCACCGGCCACGGCCCGGACTGTGGGGTCGCGCCACCGGGTGCCGCTCAGCGCGTCGAACCAGCCGCTGGTGTCGATCGGTGTCGGTCGGTGCACTGTGAGCAGCAGCGCCTGGACGGCCGCCGCCGCACCACCGAGAAGCAGAGCGGTGGCCAGCAGCAACGAGGCGACCCGGTTGGCGGTGCGCATCTCAGTCGTCCTCCGGTGTG
Source organism: Micromonospora sp. NPDC048842 (assembly GCF_040649935.1). NCBI lineage: Bacteria > Bacillati > Actinomycetota > Actinomycetes > Micromonosporales > Micromonosporaceae > Micromonospora > Micromonospora sp. NPDC048842. Next base: position 70,797 of record NZ_JBEZGK010000018.1, read on the forward strand.
GCGGCACCGACGCCGGAGGAGTCGACGCCGGGGACGAGCAGGTCGTCCACGGTGACGGTCACCACCGCCACGCTGAGCCCGGTCTGGGCGGCCACCCGCTCGGTGACGACCGCCCGGACCGTTTCGGCGATCGTCGGCACGCTGTGCCCGTACCAGGTGATCAGGTGCAGATCGAGTGCGACGGACCGGTCATCCAGGCGCACCGCCGCCGGGCGGACGACGGAAACGCCCGGCACGAGGCTGGCCGCCTGCACAGCGATCCGCGCGACGTCCGCGGTGTCGCCCGGGCGGCGTTCCGCACCTGTCGTCCCGGCGACCAGTCCGGTGCTGGGGTTCGTCCCCGCGGACGGGCGGGTGGTCATCCGCGCCGCCGAACGTCGGCACGGCGGTCGCCAAGACCGGTCACCGCGAGGTCGCCGTCGAGCACCCGGACGACCAGCCAGCCGAGCAGGCCGGCGAGTACGGCGAGGGCGGCCACGCCGACGCCGGCCAGCGCCCAGACCGCCACGGCGAGGAACCCGGCGAGGAAGCCGAACTGCTGTCGCGACATGGTCACCTCCGGGCCGGTCCGGTACCGGCGGTAGCTGGATACACCCGGCGGCCATCCCTGGAACGTCGGCGTAGCTGTGATCCGCGTCACAGGAGAAGTCGGTGGCCCATGATCGACCACCTAGACTCGGCCCGGCTCGACCGACCGGCGGATGGATCAGGCAGATGACGAGCATCGGGAGCGACGACCGCGGTTGGCTGCGGGCGATGCCCGCCGAGGCGGGGCGCGACGCGCTGCTCAGCCGCGCTGGCCATCGGGTCCTGGCGGCACGCCGGCTCACCGATCTGCTCCAGGGTCGCCCGCCCGGCGTCACCGGCAGCCAGTGGACCTCGGCGAGCCGCGCCAGCTTCGACTTCGTGGTCTACGCCGCCGACACCGGCCGTCCGGTCGTCGCCGTGCAGATCGGCCCGGTGCCGTCTTCCGGCTCGGCCGAGCAGCGCGTGGAGCGGCTCACGGACGCGGTGGGCGCGGCCGCCGGCCTGCCCGTTCTGCGGATCGGGTCGCCCACGTTGAGCGCCGCCGATCATGGCCGCCGCCTGGTCGAGTACGTGATCGACGCGCGGGCCTACGCTGCGGGCGGGCCCACCGCAGCCGGGACCGAACCGGCACCGGTGGGCTTCCGGGACATCCTGGGCCGGCTGCCGGACGGGCGTACCGGGCCGGTCAACGACCTCGGCGCGCTGACCCGCGCGGCGGCGGTCGAGGTGTACGTGGCCGGGCAGGTGGCCGACCCGATCGTGCGAGGACTGCACGTCCGCTGGGTGGACGGTCCGGCACAGGGGTGGAGCTGGGTGCACGTACGCCCCGACGCGTGCCTCATCGAGCAGGTCTCGGTGACCGAGCACCGTTTCTCCTGCGGCATCGACGCGGCCCGGCTGGCCGAGGATCTCGCCGCCGTCGCCGTGGGGGAGCGACTGCGGGAGAACGCCGTCGCCGACCTGCTGTCGCGCGCCGAGTGGACCGCGCAGATCGCCGCGCTGAGCCAGCGCCGCCACGAACTGGTCGGCGGGTTCGCCTTCGACCACCTCTGCGCCGACTGACCAGCGCCCGTTTCACCTGCTGATCCCTGCTCGGCACCGGCTCCGTGTCCGGCCCCGGCAATTTCCTGTGCGTCTGTTGAACCTTCCCGGCCGCCGCCCCGTACTCCTGCGCGAATGAACAGGATCTCCCCATCCGCGTCCACCGGGCGCGGGAGACGGTGCGGAAAGGGCATCGTCGGCCATCGACGCATTACCGGGTAGGTCACGGTGGGTCGCCACCGCGGCGTGCCACCTCACATCCGTCGGTCCGCCGAGGGCAGAAATCCACTACCGGATCGAGAAGGAGAGCAATTCGATGCGCAGGTCCACTCGGGCGCGCCGGCCTTCCGGCAACGCGCGGAGCAAGCGTCTGCTGGCAGTTGTCGGCACGCTCGCGGTCTTCGGCGGAGTTGTCGCCGTGACTCAGATTTCGTCGGCCCAGGACCGGCGGACAAATAAGCCACGTCCGGCTTCCGGGCAGTGCGTGGAGCCGAGCCCGGGCGCGACCGCGCCGACTGGTGGCGGCTCGACCAGCCGGACCTGGCAGAACGGTCGGTGGGTGCGTAATCACTGGGGTGACGGACAGCAGTCGGTCCCCGAGTGCGAGGACGGCAAGGACGGCACTGTGGGCACCGGCACGGCCATCGCCTGTCCGGACGTGGCGGCCAAACTGCCGCAGGTGCCGAACCGGGCGCGGGCCGAGGTGGACCGCAACCTCGCCCAGTTGCAGACCCAGATCGCCGAGGCGGACCGCCGGCTCGCCGCCGAGGGCAACAAGGGTGAGGCATTCATCCGCAACGCGATCCTCCAACCGTTGGCCGGCAAGCGCCGCGCCGTGCTGGATCGGATCACGACCGCCATCGACCGGGCCGGACCCCGGCCGCAGGGCCTCGCGCAGCTCGCCGAGTGCCAGGTGCAGCCCACCGGCGGCACGGGCGGCAACAACGGCGGCGGCACCACGCCCACCACCACCCCCGGCGGTGGCAACAACGGCGGTGGCAACAACGGCGGTGGCAACAACGGCGGCGGGAACAACGGCGGCGGCACCGCGCCCGGTGCCGGGCTCGGCGTACTCGCCAACGACTGCGACGAGAGCCGGCTCCAGCCGCACGACGGTTTCCAGAACGGCAACCGCTGCGTGAGCACCGAGTTCGGTGAGGTCGGCGCGGCGGCCAACAACCCGTCGCTGCTGATCACCCAGTTCCCCGAGCAGGTCGGCCAGAACCAGCCCTTCACCCTGAGGGTCAGCACCCGCAACCTGGTCCGGGACCGCTTCCTGGCCGCCGGTCAGGGTGGCTACTACGTGGAGAGCTCGCTCCTCAACGACCAGGGCCTGGTCCGCGGTCACTTCCACACCGCCTGCCGGATGCTGGACAGCCTGACCGCTCCGCCGGAGCCGCAGGAGGTGCCCGCCTTCTTCGTCGCGACCGAGGACGGCCGCGGCGGCGCCCAGCCCGACGAGGTGACGATCCAGATTCCGGGCCTGCCGGAGTCCGGTACCGCCCAGTGCTCCGTCTGGGCCGGTGACGGCTCGCACCGCCTGCCGATGATGGAGCGGGCCAACCAGACCCCCGCCTTCGACTCGGTGCGCATCGACGTCAACTGAGCTGACGTACCAACGGCGGCCGGCCACCCGGGGCGACAACCCGGGGTGGCCGGCCGCCGCCTTGTTTCGGGTGCCCGGACAAACGACGGGGCCCCGCCGTTTCCGGCGGGGCCCCGTCGAGTCGCGTCAGCGGCTCTTGTACGCCTCGACGACCTCAACCGGGATCCGGCCGCGCTCGGAAATCTTGTAGCCGTTCTTGACGGCCCATTCCCGGATGGCCCGGTTCTGCTCCCGATCCATTCCCGCGCCGGCGGGTCGCCCCGGTCGCCGGACCGAACGGGCGCTCTCCACCGGGCCGCGCCCGATCCGCCGACCCGCATTGATGTACGGATCGAGCGTCTTGCGCAGGACGCCGGCATTCTCGTCGGAGACATCGATCGTGTAGGCCACGCCGTCGAGACTGAACTCAACCGTCCGGTCGGCCTTCCCACCGTCGAGGTCGTCGGTCAGGACCGTGATTACTTTTCTCGCCATTGCCGATTACTCCCTGTGTGCGGCGGGATGTGTCCAAAGTCTGACCTATCACCCCGGTAATCCGCAACAATATGCCTTCCATTCATTCGGCGCGTCGCGATTCCGTTACCGAGCAAAACCGCGAAACGGTTCGGTGGCGAGGCTTCATTCCCCGAGGATGCCGCTGTGACCGGCGATGGCGGCCGCCTCGGCCCGGTTCGAGACCCGCAACTTGCGCAGCAACGCGGCGGTCATCCGTTTCACCGTCCGTTCGGAGACGTGCAGTTCTTCGGCGATGTCGACGGTGCTGCGGCCAGCGGCGATCGCCCGCAGCAGCCGCCGTTCCTCGCCGTCCAGGTCGACGGACGCGGAGCGCGTGGACCGCAGCATGGCGCGCAGCAGGTCGGCCGGCAGCACCGCCCAGCCGTCGAGGATCGCCAGCAGCGGGGGAAGCAACTCCTCCGGTTCGCTGGTCTTGGGCAGGAACCCCTCGGCGCCGGCCCGCAGCGCCTCCACCGCTGGCCCTGGGTCGGTGGAACCGGACATCGCGACCACCCGTACCCGTGGGGTGGTCCGCCGGATCGCGGCCACCGCCCGGATGCCGCCGGGCGGCGGCATGTGCAGGTCGACCAGGGCCAGGTCGGGGCGGCAGTTGCTGACCAGGGCCGCCGCCGCGGCGGCGTCGCCGGTCGAGGCGATGACCTCGGCCCGGCCGTTGGTGGTGATCGGGAGCAGCAACTCCAGCCCGCGGACGAAAAGGGGGTGATCGTCCACGACGACGAGTCGCAAGGTGGAGGCTCCCGGCATGTCTGCGCCGTTCCCCAGCGGGTACCGATCATGCGGGTTCGCACCGAACGAGAGGAGTCGGGTGGATGCGCGTACGGCACGGTCTGCGGGACCTGCTGCGAGGGTTGCGCCCCGCTGAGCCGACACCGGGCGAAAAGCGACCGACGGCGGCCGATTCGGAGTTGCTGCTGCGGGTGCTGTGCCACGAGTTCCGAACGCCGATCAGCACGCTGACCTCGCTGACCCGCGCGTTGGCCGACGAGCGTCAGGACCTGACCGGGGACGACCGGCGGGCGCTCAGTGAGCTGGCCCGCGACCAGGCCGCCCACCTGCAGAGCCTGCTGCTCGACGCGGCCGCCGGCACCGGCGTGCTGACGCCGACCCCACAGCCGGAGCCGGCCGTCGCGCTGGCGGGCATCCTGCGGGAGGCCGCCGCGCTGGTGCCGGTCGGCCGCCGGCGGGCGCGGGCCACCCGGCGGGCGGCCTCCTGCCCGGTGCCGGCCGGACGAACCCGACAGGTGCTGGTCAACCTGGTGCAGAACGCGTTGCGGCACGGGCCGCCGGACGGACAGGTCGGGCTCTACGCGACAGTGCGCGGGCCCAGCCTGAGCATCCTGGTCACCGACGAGGGTCGGGTCGACGATGCGCTACTGGTCGCGCTGCGGCGTCCGACGCCGGCCGTCGGGATGTCCGGTCTGGGCCTGTGGATCGCGCGGCAGCTCGTCGCGACGGATGGGGGAGCGTTGCGGGCGTACCGGCTACGGCCCCGTGGAGTGGCGCTGGAGGTGCTGCTGCCGATGGCTCGCCCGGTGCGCTGACCCGGGCGGGACACCGGTTGGCCCGCTCGGGTCATCGCGGCGGGAACGGCCTCGCTACCTGTTTCCGGTACCGAGGAGGTCGGATGTTCAGCCACGTCAAGGATCTGCAGTTCGAGGCCAGGCCGGACGGCCCGGATGCGGCGTTCGCCCGCCGCCTGCAGGAGGTGCTGGGCGGTAAGTGGGGCGAGATGACCGTCGCCAACCAGTATCTCTTCCAGGGTTGGAACTGCCGACTGCCCGGCAAGTACAAGGACCTGCTGCTCGACGTCGGCACGGAGGAGATGGGCCACGTCGAGATGATCGTCACGATGATCACCCGGCTGTTGGACAGCGCGCCGCTGTCGCTGGGCGAGGGGATCGCGGAGGATCCGGGAGGTGCCGCGACCTACGCCGGTGAGAACCCGGCGCACTTCATCCACGCCGGGGGTGGGGCCCTGCCCACCGACTCCAACGGGGTGCCGTGGAGCGGCGCGTTCATCACCGCCAGCGGCAACCTGTTGGCCGATTTCCAGCTCAACGTCACCGCCGAGGCGCAGGGTCGGCTCCAGGTCGCCCGGCTGTTCCACATGACCGACGACCCGGGCGTCAAGCAGATGCTGCGCTTCCTGCTGGCCCGCGACACCATGCACCAGAACATGTGGCTGGCGGCGATCGAGCAGCTCAGGGAGGACGGGCTGGAGGAGATGCCGGTGCCGGAGGCGTTCCCGGACTCGGGTGAGTTCACAGCGGAGTACGGCTACACCTACCTGGGCTTCTCCTCGGGCACCGACGCCGCCCAGGGGCGCTGGGCGTCCGGGCCCTCGCCGGACGGCAAGGGTGAGTTCCGGTACGACCACAACCCGCTGGCGAACGCGCCGGAACCGGTGCTGCCCCCGGGTGACCCTCGCCTGTACGGCACCAGCCCAGTGGTCTAGGTCACAGGCCGGAACAAGGGGAACGCTTTGTTACTTGAGTGAGACACGCTCAACTCAACGCGATGGCAGGTGTTCGATGGCAACTCTTCCGGTACTTCCCCTGACCGACGCCGTGCTGCTGCCCGGGATGGTCATCCCGGTGACCCTCGACCCCACCACCCAGGCCGCGATCGACGCGGCGCGTGCGACCGGCGACCGCAAGCTGCTGGCCGTTCCGCGCATCGACGGCGAGTACGGCCCGGTGGGCGTGGTCGCCACCATCGAGAAGGTCGGCCGGCTGCCCGAGGGCGAGCCCGCCGCCGTCATCCGTGGCCTGTCCCGGGCCCGGATCGGCTCCGGCGTGCCGGGCCCCGGCGCTGCCCTCTGGGTCGAGGCGACCGAACTCGACGAACCCGCCTACGCCGGTCGGGCCCGGGAACTCGCCCGCGAGTACCGCGCCCTGGTGACCTCAGTGCTCCAGCAGCGGGGCGCCTGGCAGGTCATCGACGCGGTGGAGCGGATGACCGACCTCTCCGAACTGGCCGACTCGGCCGGTTACGCGCCCTGGCTGACGCTGGAGCAGAAGACCGAGCTGCTCGCCGCGCCGGACGTCACCGCCCGGCTGGAGCTGTTGGTCGGCTGGGTGAAGGACTACCTGGCCGAGCAGGAGGTCACCGAGCAGATCAACAGTGACGTCCGCGAGGGGCTGGAGAAGTCCCAGCGCGAGTTCCTGCTGCGCCAGCAGCTCGCCGCGATCCGCAAGGAGCTGGGCGAGGACGAGCCGGACGGCTCTGCCGACTACCGGTCCCGCGTCGAGTCCGCCGAACTGCCGGAAAAGGTACGCGAGGCGGCCATGCGCGAGGTCGGCAAGCTGGAGCGGGCCAGCGACGCCTCCCCGGAGGCGGGTTGGATCCGTACCTGGCTGGACACCGTGCTCGAGATGCCGTGGGGCACGCGTACCGAGGACAACACCGACCTCGCCGCGGCCCGGGCGGTGCTCGACGCCGATCATGCCGGCCTGGCCGACGTCAAGGACCGCATCCTGGAGTACCTGGCGGTGCGCAACCGGCGAGCCGAGCGCAACCTCGGCGTGGTCGGCGGTCGCGGCTCCGGCGCGGTGCTCGCCCTCGCCGGTCCTCCCGGAGTGGGTAAGACCAGCCTCGGCGAGTCCGTGGCGCGGGCGCTCGGACGCAACTTCGTCCGGGTCTCGCTCGGCGGCGTCCGCGACGAGGCGGAGATCCGCGGGCACCGGCGCACCTACGTGGGGGCGCTGCCCGGTCGGATCGTCCGCGCGCTGCGTGAGGCAGGTTCGATGAACCCGGTCGTGCTCCTCGACGAGGTGGACAAGTTGGCCGCCGGCTACGCCGGTGACCCGGCCGCCGCCCTGCTGGAGGTGCTCGACCCGGCCCAGAACCACACCTTCCGGGATCACTACCTGGAGGTCGACCTCGACCTGTCCGATGTGCTCTTCCTGGCCACCGCCAACGTGGTGGAGTCCATCCCCGGCCCCCTGCTGGACCGGATGGAGCTGGTCACCCTTGACGGGTACACCGAGGACGAGAAGGTCGCCATCGCCCGCGACCACCTGCTGCCCCGGCAGCGGGAGCGGGCCGGGCTGACCGTTGACGAGGTCAGCGTCGCCGACGAGGCTCTCGCGCTGATCGCGGGGGAGTACACCCGGGAGGCCGGCGTCCGGCAGCTCGAGCGGGCCCTGGCCAAGATCCTGCGCAAGGTGGCGGTGACGCTGGCGACGGACCCGACGCCGGCACGCGTGGGCACCGACAACCTCACCGGATACCTGGGTCGGCCGAAGTTCACACCGGAATCGGCCGAGCGCACCGCCGTGCCCGGCGTGGCCACCGGTCTGGCCGTCACGGGTGCCGGCGGGGACGTGCTCTTCATCGAGGCGACAAGCATGGAGGGCGAGCCGGGGCTGACCCTGACCGGCCAGCTCGGCGACGTGATGAAGGAGTCGGCGCAGATCGCGCTCTCCTACCTGCGCTCCAACGGGCGGCGGTTCGGCATCGACCCGAACGCTCTCGCGGGACGCCGGATCCACGTCCACTTCCCGGCGGGCGCGGTGCCCAAGGACGGTCCGAGCGCCGGCATCACAATGGTCACGGCCCTGGCGTCGTTGGTCACCGGTCGCCCGGTCCGCCCCGAGTTCGGGATGACCGGTGAGGTGACGCTCTCCGGTCGGGTGCTGCCGATCGGTGGGGTGAAGCAGAAGCTGCTCGCCGCGCACCGGGCCGGCCTCACCGAGGTGATCATCCCGGCGCGCAACGAGCCCGACCTGGACGACCTGCCGACCGAGGTGCGCGAGGCGCTGACAGTGCACACCCTGGCCGACGTGGCCGACGTGCTCGCCCTGGCGTTGCGCCCGGCCGACGTGAAGACGCTGGATGGTCCGGCGCTCTTCGCGGTCTGACGCTCCGACCAATTGGGCCCCCGCCGTCTTCCGACGGCGGGGGCCCTTTCGGTACGCGGGGGAGGTCTACTGTCTCGTCTGCACCGTCAACCACCTCTCCGCCGCGAGGCGGCCCCCTGGAGGAACCCCCGTGAACGTGGTGCTCTGGATCATTCAGATCCTGCTCGCCGCCGTCTTCACCGGCGTCGGGCTGGCCAAGCTGAGCCAGCCCAAGGAGAAGTTGCGCGACGTGATGCGGTGGGTGGACCCGGTCCCGCCGTCGCAGGTCAAGTCGCTCGGCGCGGTCGAGCTGCTGGCCGCCGCCGGGCTCGTGCTGCCCGCCGCCAGCGGCATCGCCACAGTGCTCACCCCGCTCGCCGCCGTCGGGCTGGTCATCGTCATGATCGGCGGCATCCTGGTGCACCTGCGCGCCCGCGAGCAGCAGGCCACCCAGGAGGGGCGTCGCACCGAGATCCAGGGCGCTGTCGCCTGCGCTGCGCTGCTCGTCCTCGCCGCCGTGGTGGCCTGGGGCCGTTTCGGCCCGTACGCCCTCTGATCCGCGTCGGCCTGCGCGCGACAATGCACAGTAGAGTCTGCCCGCCGCTCGAGGTGGCACTCAACGGGGGAGAGGCATGGAACCGATCGTGAGCGCACCTGGTGCGGTACCGCCGGCAGTGCCACAACGGTCAGATCCACCGGGCCGACGGCTGGGACGACGAGTGCTCTTCGCCGGCGGCGCGGGCGCCGCGGTCGCGACGACGGTGGCCACCCTGGCCGGTGCCGAACAGGCGGGATCGCCGCCGGTCACGACCGTGCGGGAGGCCCCGCTCAGCCTTCGGGACCCCCGGGTCGGCTGCCGGCTCGACGGCAGTGACGAGTCGGACAAGGTCACCACCGCGCTGAACCTGCTGCCGGCCGATGGCGGGGAGATCTTCCAACCGGTGGGCGCACTCGGTCTCGGATCGGAGGTCCGCTTTCCGACGAACGTGACCTGGACCGGCGAGAACATCGGGGCGGCGATCATCCAGCCGGCCCCGGGCTACACCGGTCGTCTGGTCTCGAGCGGCAAGTACAACCAGATCTCCAACGTGCACTTCTACGGCATGCGGACCTCCGACGTGCTGTTGACCGTCCGTGGCCCCCGATCGACCTTCCACCACCTGCACTTCGGCAACTCGGGCAGCCACGCCATCGAGTTCCTCGGCAAGGACGCGGACACCAGCGCCCACGCCAACAAGATCACCGATATCAACATCGAGGACTGCCTCGGCGTGGGCATCCTCGTGAACAAGGTCGCGTACGACAACGAGTTCCTCAACGTCTGGGTCGGTGAGTGCCAGACCGGGATACGGCTGCTGGACAGCGCCTGCTTCTTCGACAACCTGCATGTCTGGGGTTGCCGGGGCAACGGCGTGGAGCTGCGCGAACCCGCCCATCGAAACATCTTCCAGAACGTCTACCTGGAGTCGAACGGCACGAGTGGCACCGGCAGCGGCGCCGATCTGCGGCAGGTCTGGGGGACCCAGTTCATCGGCGGCCGGCTGTGGCGCAACGCCACCAACGGCATCGAGGTCTCCTCATCCGGACGTACCCGGATCATGGGGCTCGACATCCACGACAACGGCGCGAAGGGGATCCTCGGCCGTGACGCCGACATGTGCCAGGTGATCGGCAACCAGTTCTACGACGACGCGACGCCCCGCCGCCAGGAGCGACCGATCGTGACTGTCGGCACCAGCAACAACTGGATCGTCACCAACAACGTGATGCGGGCGTTCGACCACCGGTCCGGTGGCGCGTCGCTGGCCGGGGCCAACAACGTGGTCAACGGAAACATCGGCTAGCACCGGTGGGGCGGCGGGTGCTCACGTTTCTCCCGCCGCCTCGCCGGCCCGTGTCGTCGGCGACCGTCGTGCTCCGGCGGTCGCCGACGGCGTGCTCAGCGTTCGTCGCCGCCGCGGTCGCGGCGCACTGTGGCCTTGCGGCCCTTGATCGTGCTGGAGCGCAACCCGGAGATCACCTCGTCGGCCACCCCCTGCGGCACCTCCACCAGTGAGAACCGGTCGGCGATCTCGATCGAGCCGATGTCCCGGCCGCGGATGCCGGTCTCCCCGGTGATCGCGCCGACCAGATCCTGCGGGCGCACCCCGGCGCGTCGACCCAGGCCGACGAAGACCTGGACGGTGTTGCCTCCGCCGGAGCGTGGCCGGCCCCCACCCCGCCGGTCGCCGCCACGGCCGCCGGCCTCCGGCCGACCCTCGCGCGGCCCACGGACCGGAACCTGCGGGATCTCCTCCTCGTCGTCGGAGCCCGGCGACGTCACCTCGTGGGCCAGCTTCACGGCGGCGAGGGCGACCTCCATCAGGTCGAACTCGTCGGTCAGCGTCTCCACGATCACCCGGAACGGGTCGAGGTCGTCCTCGAGGAGGCTCTCCCGCAGGGCCGCCTGGGTCAGCTCCAGCCGCCGGGTACGCATGTCGGCGACGGTGGGGATCTTGTCGATGGTGATCCGCTGGCCGGTCACCCGCTCGATGGTCTTGAGCATCCGGTGCTCACGCGGCTCGGCGAGAGTGATCGCCACGCCCTCGCGGCCAGCCCGACCCACCCGACCGATCCGGTGCACGTACGACTCCGGGGCGGACGGCACGTCGTAGTTGACGACGTGGGTCAACTGCTCGACGTCCAGCCCACGGGCCGCCACGTCGGTGGCCACCAGCAGGTCGGCGGTGCCCGCCCGCAGCCGGCCCATGACCCGGTCGCGCTGCTCCTGGCTCATGCCACCGTGCAGCGCCTCGGAGCGGTAGCCCCGACCGTTCATCGTCTCGGTCAACCGGTCGACCTCTTCCCGGCTGCGGCAGAACACGATCGCCGCGGTCGGGGACTCCACGTCCAACACCCGACCCAGCGCGGCCGGCTTGTGCGCCCGGGTCACGATGTACGCGCTCTGCCGCACCCGGGGCGCCTCACCAGCTACCTGCTGCTCCCGGCCGATCTCGATCCGTACCGGTTCGCGCAGGTGCTGGCGGGCCATCCCGTCGATGCGCGACGGCATGGTGGCCGAGAAGAGCACCGTCTGACGCTGCGCCGGAGCGTGCTCCAGGATCGCCTCGATGTCCTCGGCGAAGCCCATGTCGAGCATCTCGTCGGCCTCGTCGAGCACCACCGTGGCCAACCCACCCAGGCGCAGGGTGCCCCGGGCGATGTGGTCGAGGGCCCGGCCCGGTGTGGCCACCACCACGTCGACACCGCTGTCCAGTGCCCGCAGCTGCCGCCCGATCGGCTGCCCACCGTAGATCGGCAGCACCCGCGCGCCCAGGTCCTTGCCGTAGCGGTGGAACGCCTCCGACACCTGCACCGCCAGCTCCCGGGTCGGCACCAGCACCAGCGCCACCGGGTCGCCGCCCTGGCGGTGTGCCGTCATGAGGTTCAGCAGCGGCAGCGCGAACGCGGCCGTCTTGCCGGTGCCGGTGGCTGCCTGACCCAGCAGGTCCCGACCCTCCAGCAGCGGTGGGATAGCCTCCCGCTGGATGGGGGTCGGCTCCTCGTACCCGAGGGCGGCGAGCGCGCCCAGCAGCTCGGCGCGGAGCCCGAGCTCGGTGAAGGCGCTCACCTCGTCGGTGCCGTCGGGGGTGGCGTCGATCGGTGCGTCGTGCTGTGCAGGTGCGGAACTCATGTGCCAAGCCTTTCATCACGCCGTCCGGGCCGTTGCGGCGACCGCCACAAGAGCTGTCTCCGGGCTCGTGCTGCGGCCGTTCCAAGATCCAGGTGGCGGCCTCGGTCAGGCGTCGGTGGTCAGGATGGCCAGCACCATCACCGCGGCGAGGGCCACGTCGAGCACCACGCAGAACTCGGCGTAGCCGCGCGGCACCACCCGGCGGTTGCGGTGGTGCACCACGTCCCAGCCGGCGTGCGCCAACCACCCGAACGCCACAAGCCAGTCGGCGGTCCGTCCGCCGGCCAGCACCGCGACCAGCGTCAGGGCGACCCAGACGGCCAGACCGGCGAGTTGGGTGGCGAACACGCCCCGCCCGCCCAGCGTGCGGCGGGCAATGCCGATCACCAGGTAGCCGCCGGGCAGCACCAGCATCGTCCACGGGCTGAGCACACCCGGGTCGACCCACATGTCCACGGTCAGCAGCAGCGCCAACCCGGCCGGCCAGCGGTGGGCGAGCGCCACCACGACCCGGTTTCGGCGTACCGGCGCCGACGCCTCGTGTCGGTGCCGGAGAGCCACCAGCACCATCGCGGGGATCATCAGTAGGTGACCGCCGAGCATCAGCGCGTCGGCACCGATCAGGCCGGCCCAAAACGGCACGAGCAGCAGCAGGAACGGGACGTACATCGCAGCGGCCATCTCGCCGACCGCGTGCCAGCGGTGCGCCCGGTAGCGCATCGCCACAGTCATCCCGACGGTCATGTTCGTGGCCATCACCAGCGCGGCGATCTCCGGCCGGGCCAGCGCGTCGCCGACGCCCAGAGCGGCGCCGGCCAGCGCCCACAACGGTCCGAGCAGCAGCATCCCGGCGATCATCGCCACTGCCATCTCGCCCAGGTGCCACAGCAGCCGCCGCCTGCTGCTGGCCGGTGTCGCAGTGGCCGGCATCGGGGCCGAGGGGGTCGGCTCGTCGGTGGGCACTGGCGCGGGCGACGGTACGGCGGTCAGGCTGTCCGCGTACATCCGGGTGTTTTCCATGCCCCGACCCTGCCGGTGCCACCGGTGTGGCCGGCAGACCCGATCGTCACGGGAAAACCGTGCGGACCGCACGGCCCGACCGTGACAGTTCGCACGGGTGGAGGGTGCGCCGGGCGGTCCTAGGATCGGTGCGTGGCGAGCGAGGCGGTGACTCCCCGGGCGGACCGCCGGCTGCGCCGTGTCCGGTGGGTGACGCTGGCGTCGCTGGCCACCGGCGTCTGGGCGAGCGTCCTGCTACCGGCGGTCGGCCTGACCCGCGAGCCCGACCCGGGCCGGGTGACACTCGGCGCGGTCGGCATCCTCGCCTTCGTGATCGCCCAGACCGTCGTCCTGTACGCGGCCGTGACGCCGTGGCTCGACCCGCGCTGGCGGCGTCGGGCCGAGCTGAGCCTGGTCGGGGTGGCGGTGCTGACCGTCCCGCTGGTGGGTCCGGTGGCGGCCGGCAGCTGGCCGACCTGGGCCTGGCTCGGTGCGGCGCTGATCGGCATGACGCCGCTGCTGGTGCGGTGGCGGGCCGCGCTGACGGTCGCGGCCGGCGTCCTGGCGGTGGCGGTCGCGGTGGCCTGGTGGACCGGCGGTTCCGTTCCGCGCCACCTCGCCGTGACCGGTGGGATCGGCGCGGCGGTGGCCGCCGTCAACGGGCTCCAGGTCTGGTTCTGGGACCTGCTCGTGGAGGCCCGGCAGGGCCAGGCCGCCCAGGCCCGGCTGGCCGCCGCCGAGGAGCGGCTGCGCTTCGCCCGCGACGTGCACGACGTCCTGGGGCACAGCCTCACGGTGATCGCGTTGAAGGCCGAACTCGCCGCCCGGCTCGCCCCGGTCGACCCGGAACGGGCTGGGCGGGAAGCCGCCGAGGTGCAACGGTTGGCCGCCTCCGCGCTGAGCGAGGTACGGGAGACCGTGCACGGTTATCGGGCCGTCGACCTCGACGAACAACTCACCGCGGTGGTGGGGGTGCTGCGCTCCTGTGGGGTGCGGTGCACGGTTCTGCCGCTGCCGGCGGACCTGCCGCAGCCCGCCGCCATCGAGCTGGCGGCGGTGCTGCGCGAGGCGAGCACCAACGTGCTGCGGCACAGCCGGGCCGACTGGTGCCGGATCCGCATCGACAGGGAGGACGACGTGGCCAGGATGACGGTGGCCAACGACGGCGCCGACGACCGCAGCCCGGACGCGCACAGTCACGGCCTGCGCGGGCTGGCCGACCGGCTCGCCGCTGCCGGGGGCGAGTTGCGGGTACGCCGGGAGGACGCGATCTTCACCCTCGAAGCCACAGTGCCGGCGCCGTCGTGATCCGCGTCCTGCTCGCCGACGACGAGGACCTGATCCGGGTGGCCGTCGCCGCGCTGCTCGCCCTGGAACCGGACATCGAGGTGGTGGCACACGCCGCCGACGGGAAGACGGCCGTCACCGCGGCGCTGGCGAACCGCCCGGACGTGGCAGTGGTGGACCTGGAGATGCCCGGCCTGGACGGCATCGCGGTAGCCGCCGAGCTGACCCGGGTCCGGCCCGACTGCGCGGTGGTCGTGCTGACCGGGCACGGTCGCCCCGGGCACCTGCGCCAGGCGCTGACCGCCGGCGTCCGAGGGTTCCTGCCCAAGGGCTCGCCGGGTGGGGCACTCGCCGACGTGATCCGCCGGGTGCACGGCGGAGGGCGCTACGTCGACCCGTCGCTGGCCGCCGACGCGTTGACTCTGCCCCCGTGCCCGCTGACCCCTCGGGAACTGGAGACGCTGCGGCTGGTGGAGGTCGGTGCCCCGGTCGCGGTGATCGCCCGTCGGGTGCACCTGTCCACCGGAACCGTGCGCAACCACCTCTCCGCCGCCGTGCAGAAGCTCGGCGCCGCCGACCGGGCCGAGGCCGTCCGCACCGCCCGGGACAACGGCTGGCTCTGACTTCGGTTGGCGACCGCCGAGCAGGAGGGTCGCCGGCTAGCGTAGGCGCGTGCGTACGGTGGAACTCGTCTGCTCGCCCGGCCTGGAGGTCGCGGTCCGGGCGGTCTGGGGCCGGCTGGCCGCCGCCGGGTTGCCCAGCCTGGCCCGCAACATCCACCCGACCAACCGACCGCACCTCACCCTCGCCGCCGTCGACGAGTTCCCGCCGGGGGTCGAGCACCGCCTCGCCGAGCTGTTCGACGCCGCGCTGCCGGTGCCGGTGACGCTCGACCGGGTCGTCGTCCTCGACGGCAGCGCCCCACTGGTCTGGCTCGTCCGACCCACTCCGGCGTTGACCGCGCTGCACGCCGCCGTCTGGGACGTTCTCGCCGAGGCCGACGGACACCGCCCGTGGCATGCGCCAGGCGCGTGGGTGCCGCACCTGAGCCTGGCCCTGCGGTTCCGCAACGCGGACCCGCGGTTGGCTCGTGCCGTCGCCGGTGGCCAGCGCCCGACCGGCGACTTCGACGCCGCGCGCAGCTACGACGGCACGGACCGCTCGGTGACCCCGCTGACCGGTCGCGGCTGACGTCGTCACGCGCCGTCCGGAGCCTCAGTTGCTGCCGCCACCGCCACCGCCATCGCCGCCACCGCCATCGCCCCCGCCGCTGAACTCACCACCACCGCCGCCACCCGCACCGCCGGCGTAGCCGTGACGTCCGTCGAGGAAGGGCAGGTCGCCGCGTATTCCGGGTGGCTTGGGCCGCTTGCCCGGCCCCGCGAGATGTTGCAGGCAGACCCGGCCGCTAACCGGGAAGCATTCGCCACGGCCTCCGCAGTCGGCCAGGTAGCGGTTGCCATCCTGGATGTCCAACTCCTGGTCCACCCGGAACAGCAGCGGAAGGCCGGTCGGGCCGCATCCCTCGTCCCGGCGGCCGTAGCTCAGCGTGGCGAGCAGAAGAGGCCCGCGATCGGCGGTGGTCGTGTCGCCGCTTGTCGCAGCCGTCGGTCGGTGGTGCGGAGAGCGCCCGAACGCGGCGTCGCAGAAGGTGGCGTAGTCCCGCGCATGCAGGGTCAACTGCTGCCACAGATCGTTGACGACCACCGACGGCATCGACAGTTTCGCGTTGGGCTGGCGGGCGATGATCCGGAACCACTGCCGGGTCGCGGTCTCGACGAGTGAGATGTCCTCGTCGCTGAGGTGGGGATACCGATTTCGTAGATGTTGACGTCCGCTGGCAGGAAACCGCAGGTCGGACACGGCGCGGAGTCGGCGAGGGGCGCTGTCGCTTCTGAACTTCGTCCAGATCATCCGGTTACTTCTATCCGCCCGGCGGTGCGGGCGCTAAGGCCCCGACTTGCCGAAGTGGCGTCGCGGCCCCTTCAGAGTAGGGACAGTAGGCAAGCACCTCACCGACGCCTGTCAGGCAGGGCCGTACGTGGTGGCCAGTGCGGCGAGGGCCTCGGCGCTGCGGCTGCCCGGCTCCGGCATGCCGACCAGGAGCTGCTGTCCGGGCGCATCACGGACGTCGAACGTCTGGTAGGTCAACTCGATCCGTCCGGCGGCCGGGTGTTGCACCACCTTGAACATCCTCGTCAGACCGCGCGCGCTCTGGTTCGCCCAGAGGGTCCGGAACTCTGGCGAGCCCCGCCCCATGTCGGCCACCAGCGACTGGATCTCCGGGTCGTCCGGAAAGAGGCCGGCATTGAGCCGCAGAGCGTGTACGACGCTCTCGGTAAGAGTCGGCCAGTCCGGAAAGACGGTGCGCGCCTGCGGATGTTGGAACAGCACCCGGACCATGTTGACCGTGCCCACGAAGGGTGACAGCAGCGCCGCCGCCACATTGTTCGTAGCCAGCACGTCGAACGCGGGGTTGAGCACGTAGGCGGCGGAGGTGGGGAACGCGTCCAACAGCCGCAGCAACTCGGGGTGAACCGAATCTCGAAAGCTCGTCGGACCCAGGCTGGGGTTCAGCCCGGCGAGCCGGAAGAGGTGGCCGCGCGCATCCAGGTCGAGGCGCAGGGCCCGTCCGATCGCGTCGAGCACCTGCGCCGAAGGGTTGCGCTCCCGGCCCTGTTCGAGGCGGGCGTAGTAGTCGACGCTCACGCCGGCGAGCACCGCGATCTCCTCACGGCGCAACCCGGACACCCGGCGGTCGCCGCCCCCGCGCAGTCCAACGTCCCTGGGATCGACACGGGCACGCTGGGCTCGGAGGTAGTCGCCGAGCCCGTTGCTGGTGGCGACCATGTCCACCAGCCTAAAGCTCCGGTCCCCGCCCTCGACGGCCGCTACCGCGACGGCGGGCATCGCCGGCGGCGGTTCGCCAGCGGAACCGGACAGCGACGTCGGAACCGCGCTGGGTCGGTGTGATGGCCGGAGCGGACGGGGCCGAGCAGGTCCATGGTGTTCCTGGGTGCGGTGCACCTAGGAAAGGCCGCCCTTCCCGGCTCCCGGCCGCCGCAGGATGGTTGGACACGCACTGCCTCGACGCAGGCGCCAACCGAGACCAGGAGCAGCAGTGACCAGCCCGTACTCAAAGATCATTCTCATCACCGGCGCGAGCAGCGGCATCGGTGCGGCGACCGCCCGCAGGTTGGCCGCCGACGGCCACCACGTCGTGCTTGGCGCCCGACGGGTCGATCGGCTCGCCGCGCTCGTCGATGAACTGCGCCGTGACGGCGGCATGGCCGACTACCAGGAACTCGACGTGACCAGCAGGAACAGCGTGCTCGGCTTCGTCGAGGGGGTGCATGACCGGCACGGGCGCATCGACGTTTTGATCAACAACGCCGGGGTGATGGCCCTGTCCACGCTCGACTCCCTGCGGACTGACGAGTGGGACCAGATGATTGACGTGAACCTACGCGGCACGCTGCACGGCGTCGCGGCGGCCCTGCCGCTCATGCGGGCCCGCGGCAAGGGCCACATCATCAACATCGGTTCCTCCGCCGCCTACCGTGTCGACCCGACGGCATCGGTGTACTGCGCCACCAAGTACGCCATCCGGGCGCTCACCGAAGGCCTGCGTCAGGAGAGCCGGGACGTCCGGGTAACCCTGGTCAGCCCGGGTTACACCCACTCCGAACTCACCCAGCGCGGCGGTGACCCGCAGATCCAGGCTGCCGCTCGGGCAGCGACCGAGGAACTCGGCATGCCAGCCTCGGCGGTGGCCGACGCCATCGCCCACGCAATCGCGCAGCCCGACACCGTCGACGTCAACGAGATCATCGTGCGGTCCACCGCGCAAGGCTGAACACGCACGAGGAGGAGAACGATCATGAGTGAAGCGCTCGAGATGACGACATTCCGGCTCGTCCCCGGCCTCACCGGCGCCGATTTCGTCAAGTCCAACAAAGACATCGACGACTACCTACGACGCCAGCCCGGCTTCCGCTGGCGTCGCATTACCGCGACCGATGATGGCACGATCACCGACATCGTCGCCTGGGACTCGGTGGCGGACGGCCGGCGAAGCGCGTCAGGGATCATGACCGAAATGGCCGACTCGCCGGTGCACGCGACCATCGACCACGCCACCGTCGACTTCCGGATCGTCCCGGTGTTGCACGAGGTCACCTGATCGTGGCGGCCGTCGGCTCGAGCCAGGCACCCGCACCGCTGATGCGTCGCTATCGCCGGGCATGATGAGGCGATGACCGCAAGTGCCGAGGGGCGGGGGATGGCCGAGCTGGCGGCCCTGCTGGCCGACGGCACCCGCGCCGGAATGTGTCTGGCGCTGCTCGACGGGCGGGCGTGGACCGCCGGTGAGCTGGCCCGTCTTGCCGGGGTCGCCCCGTCGACGGCCAGCGACCACCTCACCCGACTCGTCCGCGGTGGGTTGCTCGTCGAGGAACGGCAGGGCCGCCACCGCTACCTGCGGCTGGCCGGGCCGTCGGTGGCCCAGCTGATCGAGGACCTGGCCGGGCACGCCCCGGCCACGCCTACACCGACCGGGTCGCTGCGCGCGGCGACCGCCACCGCCTCCCTGGCGTACGCCCGGACCTGCTACGACCACCTCGCCGGGCGGCTGAGTGTGCTGATGTACGACGCCCTGCTCAGCGAACGTCGACTCGACCGGTCCAGCGGCTTGGCGCTCACACCCGACGGCTGGGCCTGGGCGGCCGGGGTGGGCGTACCGGTGGACGGGCTGCGCGCCGCCCGCCGCCCGGTGGTCCGCGACTGCCTGGACTGGACCGAACGCCGCCCGCACCTGGCCGGCGCGCTCGGCGCGGCGCTCTGCCGCCGGTTCACCGACCTTGGCTGGATCAGCCAGGGCGCCGGCCGCGCCGTCCGTCTCACTCCCACCGGCCGCCCCGCCCTGGCCGCGGCTCTGTCCATCCCCGAACACACCCTCGACCCGCCGGCAGCCCCGCCGCCCACGAGCGGCCGCGCCTGACGGGTGACCGCGGCGGGATCGTTCGGCGTGGGGCGAACGGTTCGCGCCCTAGGGTCGGGCGGTGACTGACAACTGGCCACACATTGCGCCCGCCCCGGGAACACCGGCGTGTGGGCCGCCCTCGTTCGAACCGGGACGCGGTTGGTGGGTGACCCGGCACGCCGACGTGCGGGCGGCGCTGACCGACATTGCGTTCCAGGTGCCGGCCGTCGATCCCGGTCCGCTGGGCACCCTCGCCTGGCTGCGCGCCACTGTCAGCCGGTTCAGCCCACCACGACTGCACGCCGACCGTCGGGCGGTCGCGGTGAGCGCCCTGGCCCCGCTGAACCCGGACGACCTTCAACACGACGCGGCGCGGCTGACCCGGGCCGTGCTCGACCGCGCCGGCGACCACGTCGACGTGATGGGGGAACTGGCCCGGTCGGTGCCGCTGCAGGCGTTGGCCGACCGCCTCGGATTCGCCTCGCCGGCAGCCGCCGGGACGGCGGTCGCTGTCGTCGCGGCGGCGTACCACCCGGGGGTGGACCCGGCGTTGACCGCGCGGGCCGACCGGGCGGTGACGGCCCTGCTGGCGCTCTTGCCGCAGGGTCCGCCGGAGGTACTGGCGAACCTGGTCGGTCTGCTGGTCCAGGCGTGCGACGCGACAGCCGGCCTGATCGGTGCCGCCGCCCATCACCTTCTGCCCCCGGCGGTCCCGCGAGCGGCGGCCACGGTGCCGACCGCCGACCTGCTGGCCGAGGTGCTGCGCCTCGACCCGCCGGTCCGGGCCACCCGACGGGTCACCATCGACGAGGTACGGGTGGGCGGGCGGGATCTGCCGGCGGGCAGTCCGGTGCTGCTGCGCTTCGACGCGGCCAACCGTGACCCGCAGGCGTTCACCGAACCCGCGACGTTCCAGCCCGGTCGGCCCGGTGCCGGGCTGTTGACCTTCGGGACGGGGGAGCGGGGTTGCCCCGGCGACCGGCACGCCCTGGCGCTGGCCAGCGGGGTGCTCGACGTGCTGCGGGAACGGTGCCGGCGCAGCCCGACCCCGGTGCGCCACGAACCGCACCCGACCCTGCGGGTGCCGACAAGTCTGGAGGTGAGCGTCCGATGATCGAACGTTGTGCCGCGTTCCACGCCCTGCACCGCGCCGGCCACCCACTGCTGTTGCCCAACGCGTGGGACCACGCCTCGGCGGCGGCGCTCGCCGCGCGTGGACATCAGGCCATCGGCACCACCAGCCTCGGGGTCGCCGCGACCGCTGGCCTTCCCGACGGCGTCGCAGCCACCGCGGGGGAGACCCTCGCCCTGGCCCGCCGGCTGGCCCGGCTGCCGGTGCTGCTCAGCGTGGACGTGGAGTCCGGGTTCAGCGACGACCCGGTCGAGGTCGCCGAGTACGTGGCGGAGTTGGCCGGGCTCGGCGTGGTGGGGATCAACCTGGAGGACGGGCGTGCCGATGGCAGCCTCGCCGACACCGAGGTCGCCGCTGCCAAGATCGTGGCAGTGAAGGCGGCGGTGCCGGAACTGTTCGTCAACGCCCGCACCGACACCTGGTGGCTCGGGGTGGACGACCCGCTGCCGCAGACCCTCGCCCGTGCTCGTGCCTACCGGGCGGCCGGTGCCGACGGGATCTTCGTGCCCGGGACTGTCGACCTGGAAACCCTGCGCGTCCTCACCGCGCGGATCGACGCTCCGGTGAACGCGCTGTACCAGCCGGGCGGCCCAGGGTTGGCCGAGTTGGGCGCGGCCGGGGTGGCCCGGGTCAGCACCGGCTCGCTGCTGTTCAGGGCCGCGCTGGGCGCAGCGCTCACCGCAGCCGAAGCCGTCCGCGACGGCGGGTCCACCACTGCGGTGGGACTGCCGTCGTACGCCGAGGTGCAGGCCCTGGTGCCGACGGACGGCGACTGCCGGTGACTGCCGGCGCTCCGGCGGTGACTGCCGGCGCTCCGGCGGTGGCTGCCGGCGCTCCGACAGTGGTGGCCGGGCCGGTTCCGGCCCCGCGCCAGACGGCCCGTCGGCGGGCGCCATGCTCGGCTCGCTCGCTGTGGGCCCGGCCGGCGGTGGGCGGCGGCTGGCGGCGATGCCGGCTGGCGGCGATGGGCGGCGTGCGGTGGGTGCGGGCGGCGGTGGGTGGTGTGTTGGTTGGTGCCTTTGGAGCTGAATCGTTTGTGACATCACTGGGTGGTGCCGTCCACCCGGGCCCAGTGCACCGCCTGGAGTACCGCCTCTGCGGCATCACTGCCCGCTTGCGAAGAGCCGGCGGCGTTGATTCGTTTGCGACATCAGCTCCAAAGCGCCAAACCCAAGGATCACCTGCCTGGGGTACGTCGTCCACGCTCCGTTAGGGGGGAGATAGGAGGAATGTTCGGTCCGTTCCGGCCCCGATGATTACGGTGTGTTTCAGGGCGAACCACCCAGTGCCGTGACCGGAGAGAGGGACCCGTCATGCGAGTGCCCAGCCGTAGCCCGGGACAGCAGCCCGGTTCGCCTCCGTCGCCCACCGCCCCGGCCCGCCGTCGACCCTCCGGTGCGACCGCCCGCCGCGTTCCCGCTCCTGCCCCCGACCTGCCCGCCTACCGGGCCGCAGTCACCGAACTGCTGGTAGAGGTCGGCGCCCTTGCCGACGCGGCGAGCACCCGGGCCCGGCAGGTGCTCATCGACGAGCGGCTGCGGGAGCCGGCACTCGCCGCTGTCCTCGACGCCACTCCGCAGGGGTTGATCGGCGCGCGCGAGACGCTGCTGCTGGAGATGGCCCGCTACCAACCGAACGACCGCACCTCGGCGACCGACCTCGGCGCGCTGGTCCGGATCTACCTGCTCTCCCGCATCGACGTGCTGTGGTGGCAGGACGCGCCGAGCTTCGTCACCGACGACCAGGTCAACGGCAGCCCCGAGCTGGTCGACCTGGAGTGGCTGCGCCGCCGTGACCTGCTGCGCTTCCGCTACCAGGAACAGCCCGCCACGATACTGGGCCGGGCCGCCCGCGGGCTGCGTCGTCGGCTGCGACCGGACGCCACCCCGCGCACCGCGGGGCTGCTGTTCCGGCGCGCCCGGCGCGAGGTGGTGGCGCTGCTCAACGACATCGGACGGGAGTTCACCGCCGTCGCGCCGCCGGCCACCCCGCCGCTCTGGGTGACCAGCCTGGTCCGCAGCGCCGAGCACCAGTACCGGCTGCGCCGCCTGGGCTACGCGGCGATGCTGCCCAGCGGGCACTGCCTCGGCTACTCGGCAGACGTCGAGCTGGCCTGGTTCGAGCGTTTCGGCGCGCGCGAGGCCCTGGCGGAGCTGCTGCTGAGCCGGCAGGAGGCCGGTGAGCTGAACGTGATCGACGAGGGGCAGGCCTGGCACCTGTGCCTCGCGCCCACCGCCCGGCGTCGCCTCCGCCGGGCGTACGAGGCCGAGATGGGGGTCTGAGCCGGTGTGCGGCATCGCGTTGAGCATCGGCCCCGAGGCCGACCCGGCGACCTTCCGGCGGATGCTCGCCGCCCTGGCCCCTCGCGGTGAGGTCACCGAGACCCGGTCCGAGAGCGGGCTGCTCGCCGGCACCCGGCGGCTGCGGGTCGTCGACCGGGACCGGGCGGTGCAGCCGTGGACGTCGACCGACGAGCGGTGGCTGCTCTGCTTCAACGGCGAGATCTTCAACTACCGGGAGTTGCGGGCGCAGCTGACGCGGCTGGGGCAGGCCTTCCGCACCGAGAGCGACACCGAGGTGCTGCTCGCCGCGTTCCAGCAGTGGGGCGAGGCGGCGGTGACCCGACTCCGCGGTGAGTACGCCTTCGCTGTCGTCGAACGGGCCACCGGCCGGGCCTACCTGGCCCGCGACCCGCTCGGGGTCAAGCCGCTGTACTGGTCCCGTCGACCCGGCTGCCTGCACCTCGCCTCCGAGGTCAAGGCGCTCGTCGGGCACGGCGCCCCGATCAACGAGGTGCCGCCGGGGCACCACGGCTGGGCGGAGACGGACGGGCACGTGCGACTGAGCCCGTACGTCGACCTGCTCACCATCGGCGACGGCCTGCCGGTCATCGACGACCCGGACGAGGCCGCGCTGCTGGTCCGGGCCGCGCTCAGCGACGCGATCCGGATGCGCGTGGAGACCGACCTGACCGTCGGGGTGGTGCTCTCCGGTGGGCTGGACAGCTCGTTGACCCTGCGGCAGGTGCGCGACATCCACCCGGACTGCGTCGCGGTGACCGTCGGCGTGGCCGACAGCCCCGACGTGGCGTACGCCCGGCGGCTCGCCGCCGACCTCGACGTGCCGCACGTGGTGGTCGAGCTGCGACCGCGTGACATCCGGCTCGCCGACGTCCGCGAGGCCATCCGGATCTCCGAGCTGACCGAGTACGGCGACATCATCAACGCGGTCGTCTCGGTGCCGATCTTCCGGCGGCTCCGCGACCTGGGCATCAAGGTGGTGCTGACCGGCGACGGCTCCGACGAGCTGTTCGGCGGGTACCCGATGTACCACCAGGTCGCCCCGGCGGCGGCCCGCCGACTGTTCCTGCACCGGATCCGCAACCTGTGCCGCACCGAGTTGCAGCGCGTCGACCGCGCGGCCATGGCATACGGCGTGGAGGCCCGGGTGCCGTTCCTCGACCTCAGCGTGGTGGAGCTGGCGATGCGGTTGCCGGTGGATCTGAAGCTGCGCCACGGGCAGGAAAAGTGGATCGTCCGGCGGGCGTTCGCCGACGTGCTGCCCGACTACATCCTCCGCCGTCCGAAGAACCCGATGTCGTACTCGTCGGGGTTGCACGAGCGGGTCCGGCTGTACAAGCCGCTCTTCGCTCGGCTGCACCGTTCCTTCGGCTACGACCTGCAGGAGCCGGTCCGTCGGGACTTCGACACCGTGCTGAGTCGCTGCGGCAACGACCTGGACCGGGCCATCGCCGACGGGCTGACCCGACCCGACTACACGGTCCTGGAGCACGCTCGCGACCTGGTCGGCGCGGCCAAGTGGAACGCCGCTCCGATGGTCCGCCGGCTGGTCGGCCCGCGCCCCGCCCGCCACTGACGGCCGTCCCTGCACCCCACGCTTGACTCTGACACGGTGTCAGGGACGAGTGTGGAGGAACCATGTTCACCATCGGAGACTTCGCCAGACTCGGCCGGGTGTCGGTGCGGATGCTGCGCCACTACGACAGCATCGGCCTGCTGCCCCCGGCCAGCGTCGACCCGCACACCGGCTACCGCTTCTACCGCGCCGACCAGCTGCGCAGGCTCAACCGGGTGATCGCCCTCAAGGAGTTGGGCCTCACCCTCGAACAGGTGCGCGCGATCGTCGACGACGCCGTCGACGTGGCCGAGCTGCGCGGCATGCTGCGGCTGCGCCGGAGCCAACTGGCGGAACAGTTGGCCGCTGACACGGCCCGGCTCACGGCTGTCGAGGCGAGGCTCCGAATGATCGAGTCGGAGGGTCGGATGACCACCCAGGACGTCGTCCTCAAGGAGATCGCGCCCGTCCGCGTCGCGGAGCTGACCGCCGTCGCGCCCAGCTATCAGGGCGAGGACATCGGCCCGGTGATCCAGCCGCTCTACCCGGAGTTGTTCCGTCGGCTGGACGCCGCCGGGATCACGCCGACGGGGCCGGGCATCGCCTGGTACGAGCCGGCCGACTCGGGCGGCGACGCTGTCGTCGTACACGCCGGTGTGCTCGTCGACGCCGAGCCGTCCGCGGCGTCCGACGTCACGGTGCGCGACCTGCCGGAGCTGCGCAACGCCGCGACGATCATCCATCACGGTGCGATGGACGACGTCGAGCCGAGCATGCAGGCGCTCGCCCGGTGGATCGAGGAGAACGGCTACCGCACCGACGGCTTCGCCCGGGAGGTCTACCTCGACTACTGCCCGGACACCCCGGAGAAGGGCGTCACCGAACTTCAGGTCGCCGTGTACCGCGACTGAGCGCTCAGCTCACCAGCAGCAGCGCGCCGACCGCGGCGAGCGTCGCGGTGACCGCGAGCATGGTGCTGGTCAGCACGAACCGGGTCACCGGCACCGCCACCCCGGCCGCCCGGCAGCGCTCGAACCACAGCAGGGTGGCCAGTGACGCCCAGGGGGCGGCCAGCGGGCCGACGTTGGTGCCGATCAGCAGGGCCAGCAGGCGGGTGTGGTCACCGGTCGGCAGCACCGACTCGCCAGCCAGGTAGGCGGGCAGGTTGTTCACCGCGTTGGCGAGCAGCGCTCCGGTGCCACCGGCGCGCAGGGCGCCCAGCGCGCCACCGTCGGCGCCGACCAGGGTGCCGACAAGGTCGTCCAGCCCGTGCCGGCCGAGGGTCTGCACCACCAGGAACAGGCCGGTGACGAAGAACAGCAGGCGCACCGGGACCAGCCCCGGGCGCAACGTGGCGGGGGAGCGGACCACGAACCCGACAAGTACCAGCGCGAGCCCGACGGTGGAGGCGATCTCGATCTCCACACCGGCGAGGATGCCGGCGACGAAGATCAGGCAACCGGCGAGCGCCGTACGGTGCAGCACCGGGTCGGCCGGCACGTGCCGGGTCGGCGGGACGAAACGCCCACCGAGGGGCCGCTCCCTCCGCCACCACCCGAACCAGAGCAGGGCCATGGTGACCGCCACGGCGGCGAGCTGCGGCAACGCCATCCGAGCCGCGTACGCCAGGGGTGCCAGCCCGACCCGGTCGGCGGCGAGCAGGTTGGTCAGGTTGGACACCGGCAGCAACAGGCTCGCGGTGTTTGCCAGCCAGACCGTGGTGACGGCGAGCGGGGCGGCGGGGATCCGCAGGTTCCGGGCCAGCGCGAGCAGCACGGGGGTGAGCAGCACGGCTGTGGTGTCGAGGTTGAGCACGAGGGTGGTCAGCGTGGCGAGAGCGCCGCAGAGCAGGAACAGTAGGGCCCACCTGCCCCGGGAGGCGATGGCCAGTCGGCTGGCCAGCACGTCGAAGACACCGGCCACGGCGGTCAGCTCGGCGAGCACGATCACGGTGCCGAGGAACAGCAGCAGCGGCAGGATCCGGTGCAGGGTGGCGGTGGTCTCCGCGCGGGGGAGCAGCCCGCTCAGTGCGCAGGCCGCCCCGACCACGGCGAGGACGGCCGCCACCAGGTCCAGGGGGTGGGGTCGCCGACGTGTGGTCGGTTCGGGCGGGGCGGCAACTGTCACGTCTGTTCACGTTGGCACAGCGTCTGGCCAGCCGGTTCGCAACCCCCGTCCTGGTGACGGGCCCCACCGTGCCCGCAGCCGGGCCCGGCCTCCGAAGATCGGAGACCGGGCCCGGTGTGGTGCGTGGTGCCTACCAGCCCAGGTAGCTGGGCTGGGTCTGCACGTTGAGCTCCTGGTAGCGGGTCAGCTTGGCCGACCAGGTACGCCAGTCGTTCAGCGCCAGGACGTCCAGGCCCTTCACCATGTCGTTGGAGTAGATGTGGCCGTTGTAGTAGTACGCGGACCAGGTGCCGCCGCCGACGAACGTGTCGGCCGAGAGCGGGCCGCGCTCCCAGAAGGCGATCTCCTTCGGGTTGGCCGAGTCGGTGAAGTCGAACACCGAGATGCCACCCTGGTACCACGCCTGGACCATGATGTCCTTGCCGAGCACCGGGATGAGCGAGCCGTTGTGCGCCACGCAGTTCTCGGTGTCGGCGTTCGCCCGGGGGATCTTGTAGTAGCTGCGGAAGGTCATCGTCCGGGCGTTGCCGCGGCCGGCGATGTCGTAGATGGCGTCCGCGCCGCGGTTCGGGCCGACGGTCTCGTTGCAGGTCGCCGCCCCGCCACCACCCAGCTCGTCGGTGAAGATCACCTTGGTGCCGGAGTTGTTGAAGGTGGCCGAGTGCCAGAACGCGAAGTTGACCTCGTCCCGGACCCGGTTGATGACCCGGGGAGCCTCGCGGTTCTTGATGTCGAGCAGGATGCCGTCGCCCATGCAGGCGCCGGCGGCCAGGTCCTTCGACGGGTAGGCGGTGATGTCGTGGCAACCGGTGGTCGCCGAGCCGGTCTGGCTGCCGGGGAAGCCGCCGTCCGGGAAGAGGTTCGGCGTCGCGACCACTGCCGCGTCGGTCGGCTTCTTCACCGGCACCTTGATGATGGAGATGGAGTCGTGCGGCGGCTGGCAGTCCGGGAATTCGGCCCGCGGGCTGTACGACGAGACGTACAGGTAGATGGCCTTGCGGTCCTTGCCCGGCACCAGGGTGTGGGTGTGGGAGCCGCAGGCCGTCTCGACGGACTTGATGTAGCGCGGGTTGGCCTTGTCCTTGATGTCGAAGACCTTGATGCCCTCCCACGAGCCCTTCACGTCCGCTCCCTGCGTGGTGCTGTTGCAGGAGTCGTCGCTGCGCGACGAGTCGGTGGAGAGGAAGAGCAGGTCACCGTGGACGGAGATGTCGTTCTGCGACCCCGGGCAGAGCACCCGGGCCTTGACCGTCGGCGCGCTGGGCCGCGAGATGTCGTAGATGACGAAGCCGTTGTAGTTGCCGGCGAACGCGTACTTGCCCTGGAAGGCGATGTCGCTGTTTGTCCCGTCCAGTGGGGCGACCTTGGGCACGTTGGCGATCTGGCGCAGGTTGGGGCTGCTCACGATCTCGTCGACACCGGGGATCGTGTTGGTGAGCGCGGGGGCCGGGGCCGCCTGCGGCACCGTCTGGGCGTTGCTCGCCGGAGCGACGAGGGCGCTGGCGACGAGGAGGCCGGTCGTGGCGAGCGCCACGACACGCAGTTGTCGTAACCGTGGCTTGTGGAATCTGATCATCGGCGGGGCCCTTCGCAAGGGGGAGACGATGGTTGACACGTTACCGTTCGACGAAGAACGTCGATGTGAGCTGGATCACATGAAAGCGGCTTCTTCAATGGATAGCATCGCGGTGACCTCGACTGCAGGGAGTGGCCCATGACCAATCGGCGCGCACGCATCCTGGCGGTCGTCACACTGGCTCTCGTGTTGCCGCTCGTGGTGTTCATGGTGATCCGCCTCGACGGCGACACCGGTACGAGCGCACCGCGGCCGGTCTCCGCGCCCGCCACCTCCGCCGCGTCGCCGACGGCCAGCCCCGTCCCCACCGACCTGACCGTCATCGCGCCCGGCCGCCCGGGTGAGACGGCGGCCACCCGCCCGGCGCACGAGGTCCGCGACGCCGGTCCCGCCCCGCACAACTCGCTGGACGTCTGGTTCGTCCGGATGATGATCCCGCACCACGCGCAGGCCCTGGCGATGGCGGAACTCGCCCCCGACCGGGCCGCCGACCCCGACGTCCGGGCCATCGCCGAGCGCATCCGGGCCAGCCAGGGGCCGGAGATGGGCATGATGCGCGGCTGGTTGCAGACCCGTGGCCTGCCCGCGGAGGTGCAGGGGCACGACCACGGCACCATGCGCGGGATGCAGTCGCCAGAGGCGATGGGGCAACTCGCCGCGGCCCGTGGGGCGGACTTCGACAGGCTCTTCGTCCGGATGATGACCGAGCACCACCAGGGCGCCATCGAGATGGCCACCAACCTGCTCACCGTCGGCTCCGACCTGACGCTCAACGAGTTCGCCAACTCCGTCGCCACCGAGCAGACCGTCGAGATCGACCGCATGCGCGAGGTCCTCGGCGGCTGATTCCCGCGCGCGGGGCGCGAGGGCCGAACATCCCGGCACGTACGCTGGGTGACCGTGAGACGCACAGTGTTCGGTCGCCCGCTGCGCGGCGTCGCCTTCGACGTGGCCGTCGCCGCGCTGGTGGTCCTCGTCTCCCTGGCCGCGGCGGTGAGCCAGCCGGGCGGTTGGGCGGCCACGGCTGTCGGCGTGGGGATGGCGGTGGCGCTGCTGTTCCGCCGCACCCACCCGAGCGCGGTGACGGTGGCGGTCGCGGTGCTCGCCCTGATCCAGGTGATCGCCCGCTGGGGTCCGCTCATCTACGACGTGGCCGTTCTGATCGCGCTCTACAGCGTGGTGAAGTACGGCCGGCGGCTGCGCGACGGCGTACTGGCCGGCGCGGTCGCGGCCGTCGGCGTGCTGCTGGCCGCCGCACAGACTCCGAACGTCATCCAGTGGTGGGTGACCGCGCTGTGGTACGCGCTGGTCACCGGCGCGGTGTGGTTGGTCGCGCTGAACGTGCGGACCCGCCGACTCTATGTGCTCAGCCTGGAGGAGCGGGCCACCACACTGGAACGCGAGCGGGAGGCCGAGTCCCGGGCGGCGGTCGCCGAGGAGCGCACCCGGATCGCCCGTGAGCTGCACGACGTGGTCGCCCACAGCATGGCCGTGATGATCGTCCAAGCGGACGGGGCCCGGTTCATGCTCGACCGTGACCCCGCCCAGGCGCGTACCGCCGTGAAGGTGGTCGCGGACACCGGCCGGCAGGCGCTGGAGGAGATGCGCCGCCTGGTCGGCGTTCTGCGCGACGCCAGCCCGACCGGCGCGGACGGGGCCGACGGGCTGGAGGTGGCGGCCGACCCCGAGCACCGACGCCTCGCGCTGGCCGAGCTGCCCGACCTGCTGGCCCGGTTCGGCGACGCCGGTCTGCACGTTCGCAGCACCGTCACCGGTGCGCCGCCGGCCCTGCCGCCGGGCCTGGAGCTGACCGTCTACCGGGTGGTGCAGGAGGCGCTGACCAACGCGCTCAAGCACGCGGGTGTCGGCGCCGGTGTCGAGGTCCTCCTGTCGTACACCGCCGAGGCCGTCGTGGTCCGGGTGGTCGACGACGGCCGCGGCCGCCCGCTGGTCAGCCCGGCGCCGTCCGGCGGTCACGGCCTGCTCGGCATGCGGGAGCGGGTGACCGTGTACGACGGCAGCCTCACCGCCGGTCCCCGACTGACCGGGGGCTGGCAGGTCGAGGTTCGGCTGCCGCTACCGTCAGAGCCGGCAACGGAGGTGATCGCGGCATGACGGTCCGGGTAGTGATCGTGGACGACCAGGCGCTGGTCCGCGCCGGGTTCCGGATGGTGCTGGAATCCCAGCCCGACCTGGAGGTCGTCGGGGAGGCGATCGACGGCGCGGACGCGCTGCGGGTGCTCGCCCGCACCGAGGCCGACGTGGTCGTCATGGACATCCGGATGCCCACCATGGACGGCGTGGAGGCGACCCGTCGACTCTGCGCCGAGCAGCCTGCGGGTGGCCCTCGGGTGCTGGTGCTGACCACCTTCGACACCGAGGCGGACGCGTTCGCGGCGCTACAGGCCGGGGCGAGTGGCTTCCTGCTCAAGAACGTCCCGCCGGAGGAGCTGCTGGCCGCGATCCGGGTGGTGGCCCAGGGCGACTCGGTGGTGGCTCCGTCGATCACCCGGCGCCTGCTGGACCGGTTCGCCGGTCAGCTCGGCGCGGCCCCGAGCGCGGACCCTCGACTCGCGCAGCTCACCGACCGGGAACGGGAGGTGCTGCTACTGGTCGCGCAGGGGCTGTCCAACGCGGAGATCGCCGCCCGGGTGCACGTGGCCGAGGCGACGGTGAAGACCCACGTCGGGCGGATCCTGGCGAAACTCCAGCTGCGCGACCGGGTCCAGGCGGTGGTCCTGGCGTACGAGAGCGGGCTGGTCACACCCGGCGGATGACACCGCGTACGACCTGGGTCGTAGCGACCGGCGTGCGCACCACGACCCGGGGCGCACGCAAGTCGAGCGCGCAGGTGGAGATCGACAGACCGGTGCCGGCCATAGCGTCGGAGGGGTCCGATCCGCCACCTGCACCGGGAGCCCCGCATGATCCGCCTGACCCTGCGTTCGCTGCGCGCCGAAGCGCTGCGCATGCTGCTCTCGGCGCTCGCCGTCGTGCTCGGCGTCGCGTTCGTCGCCGGCACGATGATCTTCGTCGACGGGATGCGGACCGGGGCGTACGAGCGGGCCGGCATCTTCGACCGCCACACCGACCTCGGGGTCTACTCGGCCGGCCGCGAGGTGTTGCCCCCGGCACTGGTCGACCGGGTGCGGGCGGTCGACGGGGTGGCCGCCGCCGCCGGTGAGCTGACCAACACCGCCGGCATCGTCGGAGCCGACGGTCGGCCGGTGCTCGGCTTCACAATGCTCGTCGCCATCCCCACCGAGGATGCGCTGCGCTCGTACGACGTGGTGGCCGGCCGGTTGCCCGACCGGGCCGGCGAGGTGGTGCTCGACGCGCCGACGGCGGCCGAGCAGGGCTTCGGGCTCGGCGCGGCGGTCCGGATCGGCGCCACCGGTGGGGCGGCCCGCCCGTACACCCTGGTGGGCACCGTCGACGTGGCCGGCACCGCCCGCGACGTCGGCGGTCCGTTCGTCGGCCTGGTCGGGCCGGACGCCCTGGCCCTCACCGGCGAGCGGGGCTACGGCCGGATCATGGTGGCGGCCCGACCGGGCGCCGACGTCGCGGCGCTGACCGAGAAGGTACGCGCCGTGTCCGGCGCCGAAGCCACTGTGAAGAGTCGCCAGCAGATCCTCGACGAGGCCGTGGAGGACGCGGTGCGCAACGTGGACCAGTTCCGCATGCTGCTGTTGATCTTCGTGGGGGTCGCGATAGTGGTGGCCGGCTTCGTGATCGCCAACACTTTCGCGATCGTGCTGGCCCAGCGCACCCGACGGACCGCGCTGCTGCGCCTGATCGGCGCCACCCGGGGGCAGGTCTTCCGGTCCACACTGCTGGAGTCGGCCGTGCTGGGGCTGGTCGCCTCCGCACTCGGGGTGCTGCTCGGGGTGGCCCTCGCCAGCGGTCTGCGGCTGCTGCTGTCCCAACTGGACGTGCCGGTCACCGGTGGGCTGACCGTTACCGGTTCGACAGTGCTCACCGGCCTGCTGCTGGGCACCGGGCTCACGGTGTGCGCCGCCCTGCTGCCGGCCTGGCGGGGCACGCGAATCGCCCCGGTGGCGGCGCTCACCGACGCCGCGGTGCAGCCCAGCCGGGGTGCTGGTCGGGTTCGGCTGAGCATCGGCGCTGTGGTCCTCGCCGTCGGTGTGGCCGCGCTGGCCGGCGCCGGCAGCGCCGGTCAGCTGCTCCTGGTGGCGGTGGGTGGGGTGCTCACCTTCTTCGGGATCGTGCTGTTCGGGCCGGTGCTCGTCCCCGCGCTGGCCCGGGTGTTCGGCTGGCCGGTCCGGCGAGTGCTCGGCACCATCGGTGAACTGGCTGTCAACAACACGGTGCGCAATCCGCGGCGGGTCGCCGCGACGGCCACCGCGCTGGTGATCGGTATCGGACTGGTATCGGCGTTCATGGTCGGTGCGCGCAGCACCAAGGACGGCATCGAACGCAGCGTGGACGCCCAAATAGGGACGGACTTCGTGGTCACCGGAATCGGTCAGGACCTGCCGGCCGTGCTCGTCGGTGAACTCGCCTCACGTCCCGAACTGGGTGTGGTGCACGAGCAGCGCAGCACTGTCGTCGACGACGTCGAGATCCGCGCGGCCCACCCGGCGCTGGTCGCCCGGACGCTGAGCAAGGTGCTGACTGGCGACGCCGAGCGGGTCGGGCCGGGGCAGGTGCTGGTGCACAGCGAGTTGGCGCGGGCCCGCGGCTGGCAGGTCGGCTCCCCGGTGACCCTCAGGGGGAAGTCGTTCCGGGTGGCCGCCGTGGTCACCGACGACAGCCCCGACGGTGAGGTGCCGGCGGGTCACGTCATCGACCTGTCCGACCAGGACTTCGCGGCGCTCTTCCCCGCCCAACGCGGATACCTGGCCGAGATCGACCCCGCCGCCGGAGTGAGCCCCGAGCGGGCCCGCGACGCGATCACCGCGGTGCTGGGCCGCTACCCGACGGTGAACCTGATGGACCAGGGCGCCTACAAGAAGATGCTCACCGGCACTGTGGACATGCTTCTCGCCTTCGTCACCGCACTGCTCGGTCTTGCCGTGGTGATCGCCCTGGTCGGCGTGGCGAACACCCTGAGCCTGTCGGTGGTCGAACGGACCAGGGAGAACGCCGTGCTGCGGGCGGTCGGGCTCACCCGAGGGCGGATGCGGGCGGTGCTCGCCGTCGAGGCGGTGCTGATGGCGCTGGTCGGCGCGGTGCTCGGGGTCGGGCTCGGCACCGGAGTCAGCGCGTCCACGATGGCCCTGCTGGACCGCCTCGGCGGGGACTTCCACGTGGTGCTGCCGTTCGGCCAGCTCGCTCTGATCCTCGGTGTCGCGGTGCTCGCCGCCCTGCTCGCCTCGGTGCTGCCGGCCCGCCGGGCGCTGTCCCGCCCGGTCGTCGAGGCGCTCGCCGACCAGTGACCCTGCCGGGTCACGTCAGTGCTGGCAGACGGACATCCGCCGGCCGGTCCCGCCATCTTCCCCGGCGGCGGGACCGGCCAGCGGTGCCGGGTCTACAGGCGCTCGACCATCGGGCCGACGCACCGGTTGCGGGTGTCGAAGACGTAGCGGGCGTGCCTGACCACGAGGTCGTAGTCGAAGGCGTCATGGTCGGTGACCACCACCACCGCGTCGGCCGCGCGCACCTCACGCTCGCTGAGCCCGACCACTGTGATCCCGGCGGGGATCTGGTGCGCCTCGGCGTACGGCTCGACGGCGTGCACCTCGGCGCCGAGGGCCTGCAACCGACGGGCCACGTCCACGGCGGGGGAGTCGCGCATGTCGCCGGTGTTCTTCTTGTACGCCAGACCGAGCAGCAGCAGTCGGGCGCCGCTGACGGCCCGGCCGTCCCGGTTCAGCCCTCCCATGATCCGCTGCGCGACGTGTTCGGGCATCTCGTGGTTGACGTCGTTGGCCAGCTCGATGAACCGGAACTGCCGACCGAGGCGGCGCTTGACCTGCCAGGACAGGTAGCACGGATCGATCGGCAGGCAGTGCCCGCCGACGCCGGGGCCGGGCCGGAACGGCATGAAACCGAACGGTTTGGTCGAGGCGGCGTCGATCGCCTGCCAGACGTCGATGTCGAGGTGGTGCGAGAGCATGGTCAGCTCGTTGATCAGCGCGATGTTGACCTGGCGGAAGGTGTTCTCGATCAGCTTGGTCAGCTCGGCGACGCGGGTGGAGTCCACAGGTACGGTGCGTTCCACGAGGCGCTGGTAGAACTCGTCCACCCGGGCCAGCGCCGCCGGGTCCACACCGGAGACCACTTTCGGGGTGTTCTCGAGTCGCCAGGTCGGGTTGCCCGGGTCGATCCGCTCGGGGCTGTAGCCGAGGTGGAAGTCACCGGGGCTGGTCAGGCCACTGGCGGACTCCAACAGCGGGCGCAGCAGCTCCTCGGTGGTGCCCGGGTAGGTGGTCGACTCCAGGATCACAGTGCAGCCCGGGCGTACGTACGGGCCGATACCGATGCCGGCCTGCTCGACGTAGCTCAGGTCCGGGGTCCCGTCGCGCAGAGGGGTCGGCACCGTGATGACGCAGATGTCGAACCCGTCTGCATCGGTGTACTCAGTGCTGGGGTGGTAGCGGCCGCTGCCCAACGCGCGGCCCAGCCGGTCGGCCGGAATGTCCTCGACGAACGACTCGCCGGAGGCGAGACGCTTCACCCGGTCGGCGTCGACGTCGAGACCGACCACGTCGAGCCCCGCCTCGACGGCCCGCATGGCCAGCGGCAGTCCAACGTACCCCTGACCGATCACGACCAGCTTTTCAGCGCTCACCCAGGCTCCCGCGGCAGATGGTGTAAATAGCCTGCTGAGAGCCTAGAGGCGTCTTCGGCGTCGTAAGTCCGTTTTGGGGATATCGGTGCTGCTGGGACTGACGGGGGTCGGCTCAGCCGCCCGCCGGCACCTCCGGATCGAGCGGCGGGCTGGAGGTGGCGGGTGGATCAGGAGGCGCGCTGGTCGTCGGCGGCGCGGCCGTCGTGGGCGCCGCGCTGGTAGGCGGCGCCGTGGTGACGCCCGCCGTCGGCGTCGGCGAGTTGGCGGTCTGACTCGGCTGCACACTCGGCGTGGCGGAGACCGAGGCCGACGGGGAGTTGCCGGGGACGTGCGGCCGGTCCGGTCGGCCCGGCTCGACGCTGGTGATCTGCTCGTTCGCCGCGGGCAGGTCGACGGGGCCGCTCGGCGCCACCGTCGGCGAGGTGGCCGGCAGATTGACCGCCGGGTCCTCGCCGACGTTACGCGTCGCGGCCAGCGCCGCGCCGAGCCCGACCAGCGCGACAAGCATGGCCGCCGCCGCGCCGACGAGCGGACCCCGCCGTCGCTGGCGCCCGTCCGCCACCGCCGCGCCGGCCGGCACGTCCGTGCGGGTGCCCGGCCCGGCGTCGCGCAGCGCGACCGGCCCGGCCATCGCCGTCGGCGGCTCGCCGCCGGTAACCGCCGTCCGAGCGGCCTCGGCCATCGCCGCTCCGCTGGTGAACCGCTCCAGCGGATCCTTGGCCAGGGCCCGCGACACCAGGGCGCGGACCGCCTCCGGAATGTCGTGCGACAGCTCCGGCGGCTCGTCGTCGAGGTGCCGCACGGCGACCTGGAGCGGATTGTCACCGGTGAACGGCGGACTGCCGGTCAGACAGCAGTAGGTGACCGCGCCCAGGGCGTAGATGTCGGTGGCACCGCTGACCGGCCGACCGGCGGCCTGCTCGGGAGCCATGTAGAGAGCGGTGCCCGGCACCGCGTTGGTGCTGGTGATGCTGGTGATGTCGGTGGAGCGGGCCACGCCGAAGTCCACCAGGACGACGGTGCCGTCCTCCTGCACCAGCAGGTTGCTGGGCTTGACGTCGCGGTGCACGATGCCGCCGCGATGCGCCGCGTTGAGCGCCGCCGCCGCCTGGGCCACGATCGACATCGTCTCGGCCACGTCGAGCCGCCCGGCCGCCTCGATCCGCTTGGACAACGGCTCGCCGGCGACGAACTCCATGACGAGGTAGTCCGCCCGCCCGCCGTCGGGGAGGTCGTCCGCACCGCAGTCGAAGACCTGCACGATGCCGGGGTGCCGCAGCGCCGCCATGATCCGCGCCTCGGCGCGGAACCGGGCGATGAAATCGGGATCGGAGACCAGCGCCGGCAGGAGAACCTTGACCGCGACCTGTCGGCCGAGGATCAGGTCGGAGGCACGCCAAACGTCGCCCATGCCGCCCGTGGCGACACGTTCGTCCAAGCGGTAGCGACCGCTGAGCACGACCTCCGATGACAACACCGCATTACCGTACCTAGAGTGGCGCGGGGCGGCGCGCCGCGGCAGGGCCGCCGGGCGGCTGGTTCAGACTGGCTGATCCGGCCTGACCTGTGTGGACGCTCGCCCTTCGTGACGCTGTGGATGTGCGGTGTCACAAAAAGCGACTATTTCCGTCGCTCGGGCCGTCGACGGTGGCAAGAAACCGCCTCCAGGCCTGGTTGGCGTCTGTTGCGTACCGGCCGTTACGACGACGCGCCGTCGCGCCGGGTTGATAATTGTCACTCTTCCGTGACACGACGCCGACTTGTCGCTTCGTGAGCCCCCTCTTAGCGTTAGCCCGGCTCGGGCCCTCCCGGCTACCTCGGCGCGCTGCGCGCCGATCGACCACCCTGGCGTTGGCCCCGGACACGCCGCCCCGACAATCGTTGTCGCGGGCACGATCAGAGCGGTGGAGGGCGGTGCGGTGCTGGTGCTGATCGGGCGGACGACTCGTGCCGCGTGCTGTGCGCCAGCCCGGTTGGTCGGGCCGACACGCCCCGAACGATGCGTGGGCCGCTCATGACCGCCGACCTGTCGGAGGTGGTGACCGCCGCGCAGGCTGGGGACGAGGAGGCGTTCCGCTCTCTCTACCGCAGCCTCCAGCCCGGGCTGCTGCGGTACCTGACCGCGCTCGTCGGGGCCGACGCCGAGGACGTCGCCTCCGAGACCTGGCTCCAGATCTCCCGTGACCTGCCCGGCTTCACCGGGGGCGAGTTCCGGGCCTGGGCGGTCACCATCGCCCGTAACCGCGCGATGGACCACCTGCGCCGGATGCGCCGCCGGCCTTCGCTCCCGGTCCCGGTGCAGGCGCTCGTCGAGCTGGCCAGCGACGCGGACACCGCCGAGCGAGCCAGCGAGACGCTCGGCACCGAGACCGCCCTCGCGCTGATCGCCACCCTCCCGCCCCGAGAGGCCGAAGCCGTCCTGCTGCGGGCCGTGATCGGGCTGGACGCCGGATCCGCCGGCCGGGTGTTGGGCCGCCGGGCCGGTGCCGTGCGGACCGCCGCTCACCGTGGCCTACGCCGGCTCGCGGTCCTGCTGGAGCGGCAGAGCCCGGCCGAGTCGTCGGTCGGGGTCGAGGGGGTGCCACCGCCGCGCGCGGGGAGCGGCCCCGCCCTTCGGGC
Organism: Micromonospora sp. NPDC048842; assembly: GCF_040649935.1. Taxonomy (NCBI): domain Bacteria; kingdom Bacillati; phylum Actinomycetota; class Actinomycetes; order Micromonosporales; family Micromonosporaceae; genus Micromonospora; species Micromonospora sp. NPDC048842. The sequence continues at coordinate 108,332 of NZ_JBEZGK010000018.1, forward strand.
ATCGCACGTCGAACCGGCGGACGGCTGACGTGAGGGGACTCCCGATGAACCCGTTCCGGCGGGCCGAGCACGCCGACACCGAGCGGCTGCTCGACGCGGTCCCTGCCCGGGTGGACGCCACGCTGGGGCAGGACCCCTCCGCCACGCCCACAGACGTGGGCGCGTACTCACCTGAGGCGCACCTGAGCGCCCGGAACGTGCCCCCGGTCGAGCCGGTGGCCGCGTTGCTCGCCGCGGCGGCCGGTCCCGTCCGCCCGGGCGAGTTGGCCGGGGAGGACGCCGCGGTGGCCGCGTTCCGGGCCGCCCGGGCCAACCCGGCGCCGGCCGTGCCGCAGCGGCCACGCCGTCGCCGGATGACCACCGGCGCGGTGGCCTGGATCGGCGCGGTGGCGGCTACCGCCACCGCGGGAGCCGCCTTCGCCGCGGTCACCCGAGACCGAGGGCCGGACCCGGTCGCACCGGCACCGTCGCGCCCGTCACCCTCGCCGCACCAGGGCGCATCCCGGTCGGCCGAGCCCGGTCGGTCGGTGGGCCCCGGCGTCCCGTCGCCGCCGGGTGCGCCGCCGTCCGTCACCGCCACGCCGCCGGCCAGTCCCACTACCGTCGGCCAGGTGCACGGACTGTGCCGCGCGTGGCGGGCGAAGAAGCCCGAGCAGCGGGAGAAGGCACTACGCACGCCGGCCTTCCAGAAGCTGGTGACCGCCGCTGGCGGCCCCGCCGAGGTCGAGGCGTACTGCCAGCGGCTGGTACCCGAGACGAAGCCGTCCGAGCAGGCGAAGGCCACGCCCTCCGAGTCGGCGAAGGGCAAGCCGTCCCCATCGGGGAAGGCCCCGCCGTCACCGCCGCGACCGGGCCACCCCGCCGACGGCTGACCGGCGGTGGTGGAGCGGTTTGGTTCCGCCCTGCTTCGGAAATTCGTCTGTTAGACAGAGGTTGGTGGCACCGTGCACGCCCCCGACGGTGTCGGTGGGTGGGTTTACGGTGGCACAGTGTGCCGGACCCGGCACACGGAGAGGGGGCCAGACCCTTGGTGACGTCATCCGACCTGGACCGCAGCGCCATCCTGCACGAGTCCGCAGCCGCAGTCCGACACCTCGCCCGGATCTGCTTCAAGACCGGCCCACCCACCCATACCGGCGTCGAACTGGAATGGACCGTGCACGACGCCGCCGATCCCGCCCGCCCCGTCGACGCGACGCGGCTGCGGGCGGCGCTGGGGCGGCACAGCCCCGCCACGCTGGATGCCACCAGCCCAGCCGAGCCGCTGCGACACGGCGGCATGGTCACCCTGGAGCCGGGTGGCCAGGTGGAGATCTCCACCCCGCCCCGCCCCTCGGTCGCCGCGTTGATCCGCGCCACCGAGGCCGACATCGCCCAGGTCACCGACCTGCTGGCCGCCGCCGGGCTGATCCTCGGCAGCAGCGGCATCGACCCCCACCGACGGCCCCGCCCGGTGGTGGAAACCCCCCGTTACCGCGCGATGCGCGGAGCCTTCGACCGCCACGGGCCGGCCGGCCGCACGATGATGTACAGCACCGCCGGCCTGCAGATCTGCCTCGACGCCGGTGAGCCGGACCAGGTCGCTGGCCGCTGGGCCGCGGCCCACGCGGTCGGGCCCCCGCTGCTCGCGGCGTTCGCCTCCGCCGCTCGACACGCCGGGCGGCGCACCGGTTGGGCCTCCGCCCGGATGGCCGCCTGGCTGGCCATCGACCCGGCTCGGACCCGCCCGGTCTGGTCGCCCTCAGGGGCGGAGGACGATCCGACCGACGCCTGGATCAGCTACGTGCTCGCCGCGCCGCTGCTCTGTCTGCGCCGGCACAGCGCCGACTGGGCCGCGCCGCCCGGGGTGACCTTCGCCGACTGGCTCGACGGCGCGCTGCCACAACCGCCCACCACCGACGACCTCGACTACCACGTCAGCACCCTCTTTCCGCCGGTGCGGCCGCGCGGCTACCTGGAGCTGCGCTACCTGGACGCCCAACCCGGTCGCGGCTGGCGGCTGCCACTGGCGGTGCTGACCGCCCTGTTCGATGACCCGGGCACCGTGCGCGAGGCGTACACGATCGCAGCGCCGGTGGCGCACCGCTGGTCGGCCGCCGCTCGGCACGGCCTGGGCGACCCGGCGTTGGCCGCCGCCGCGGCGGCCCTGCTCGACCTGGCCCTGAGCACCATGCCCCGACTGGAGCTGTCGGCCAGCACCGACGACGAGATCCGGCGAGGGGTACGCCGGCGGCTGGCCGCCGCAGAGAGGAGAGACCAGTGAGCGCGAGGAGTGAGCCGGGGTTGCGAGCCTCGCAGTCGCGAACGGAGGACGGCCCAGTGAGCGCGAGGAGTGAGCCGGGGTTGCGAGCCTCGCAGTCGCGAACGGAGGACGGCCCGGTGAGCGCGAGGAGTGAGCCGGTTCTGCGAGCGTCGCGGGCGGGCCGGGTCGACGGCGAGCAGTTGCGCGACCACATCGCTGTGGAGTTGGCGCGGGCCCGTGCCCGCACCGCGTTGCTGACCGAGGTGGTCGACGACGCCGACCTGACGCGCCAGCACTCACCGCTGATGTCGCCGTTGGTCTGGGACCTCGCCCATGTCGGTAACCAGGAGGAGCTCTGGTTGGTCCGGGACGTCGGGGGTCGGGAGCCGGTCCGGTGTGACATCGACGAGTTGTACGACGCGTTCAAGCAGCCGCGCCGGGACCGCCCCGCGCTTCCCCTGTTGCCGGCCGCGGAGGCGCGCGCCTACCTGGCCACCGTCCGGGACAAGGTGCACGACCTGCTCGGCGCGGTGACCTTCACCGAGCGGCCGCTGGTCGCCGACGGGTTCGCCTTCGGCATGATCGTGCAGCACGAGCAGCAGCACGACGAGACCATGCTCGCCACCCACCAGTTGCGCTCGGGGCCGGCGGTGCTGCACGCCCCGGCGCCGCCCGAGCCGTCGGTCCGGGTCGGCGCGGAGGTGCTGGTGCCGGCCGGTGAGTTCACAATGGGCACCGACACCGATCCGTGGGCGTTGGACAACGAACGCCCGGCGCACCGGGTCGACCTCCCGGCGTACGTCATCGACGCCGCCCCGGTGACCAACGGCCAGTACGCGGCCTTCATCGCCGACGGCGGCTACACCGACCAGCGCTGGTGGAGCACGGCGGGCTGGGAGCATCGGGTTCGGGAGCAGCTCAGCGCCCCGATGCACTGGCGTTCCGACGGCGACGACTGGTCGTATCGGCGCTTCGGTCAGTGGGCGCGGGTCCGCGCCGACGAGCCTGTGGTGCATGTGTGCTGGTACGAGGCGCAGGCGTACGCGGCGTGGGCCGGCAAGCGGCTGCCGACCGAGGCGGAGTGGGAGAAGGCGGCCCGGTGGGATCCGACGACCGGGCGGTCGCGCCGTTACCCCTGGGGGGACGACGACCCGACCGAGGCGCACGCCAACCTCGACCAGCGCCATCTGCGTCCGGCGCCGGTGGGCGCGTACCCGGCCGGCGCCTCGCCGTTGGGGGTGCACCAGCTCATCGGCGACGTCTGGGAGTGGACCTCGACCGCGTTCGACGGGCATCCGGGGTTCGCCGCGTTCCCCTATCGCGAATACTCGGAGGTCTTCTTCGGCGGCGACCACCGGGTGTTGCGCGGTGGCTCGTTCGGCACCGACCGCTCCGCCTGCCGGGGCACCTTCCGTAACTGGGACTATCCGATTCGCCGGCAGATCTTCAGCGGTTTTCGCTGCGCCCGGGACGCGCGACCGGACGAGTCGTACCGGTGAGTCGCCGCACGACCGGCGGCCCGGCGGCGGGCCGGGGGCGTTGATGTGTCGCCACCTGGCCTACCTGGGGCCGCCGGTCACCCTTGCCGAGCTGTTGTTCGACCCTCCGCACTCGCTGGTACGCCAGTCCTGGGCGCCCCGCGACATGCGCGGCGGCGGCACGATCAACGCCGACGGGTTCGGTGTCGGCTGGTACCCGGGTGAGGGTGAGCCGGTGCGGTACCGGCGGGCGCAGCCGATCTGGAGCGACCCGACGATCGCCCAACTGGCGGCGGTGACCCGCAGCGCGGCGGTGGTGGCGGCGGTGCGCTCGGCCACCGTCGGGATGGCGGTGCTCGACGGCGCGGCGGCGCCCTTCGCCGAGGGGCGCTGGCTGTTCAGCCACAACGGTGTGGTCCGCGGCTGGCCCGACGCCGTGGTGCCGCTCGCCGCCGGTCTGCCGGTGCGTGACCTGCTCACCCTGGACGCCACCACCGACTCGGCGCTGCTCTGGGCGCTGGTGCGGCATCGGTTGCGCGCTGGTGCCGACCCGGTCGACGCGGTCGGGCGGACGGTGACCGACGTCGCCGCCGCCGCCCCCGGGTCGCGGCTCAACCTGCTGCTCACCGACGGGCACCAGGTGGTGGCCAGCGTGGCCGGGCACGCGTTGTCGGTCCGCGAGACGCCGCGTTCGGTGCTGCTCGCCTCCGAGCCACACGACGACGATCCCCGGTGGCGGCCGGTGCCGGAGGGGCACCTCGTCGTCGCCACCGCGGGTGAGGTGCGGGTACATCCACTGCCGACCCCGGTGAGCCGCGCCGGGCAGGCACGCAACGGTTGATCGAACAGAGGAGCGAACCGATGACCGCGGAACCCCTGGAGATCTACCTCGAAGAGGGTGACCTGGAGCGCGGCCTGCGCGACGACGTCCGGGCCGGGCTGAGCGCCGAGCCGAAATCGCTGCCGCCGAAGTGGTTCTACGACGCCCGGGGCAGCGAACTCTTCGAGGAGATCACCCGACTGCCCGAGTACTACCCGACCCGGGCCGAGCGGGCCGTGCTGGCCGCGCACGCTCCCGACATCGCGACGCTGACCGGGGCCAAGACGCTCATCGAGTTGGGCTCCGGCTCGTCGGAGAAGACCCGGCTGCTGCTGGACGCCTTCACCCGCCGCGGTGGGCTGGGCACGTTCGTCCCTCTCGACGTGTCGGTCAGCGCGCTGCGCGGGTCCACCGCCCAGATCGCGGCCGACTATCCCCGCCTGCGGGTGCGGGGCATCGTGGGGGACTTCACCCGGCAACTGGACCGGCTGCCCACCGGCGGTCGGCGGTTGGTGGTGTTCCTCGGCGGCACCATCGGCAACCTGTTGCCCGCCGAGCGGGCCGAGTTCCTGACGGCGATGCGCGCCGCGCTGGAGGTCGGCGACTGGTTGTTGCTCGGCACGGACCTGGTGAAGGACCCGTCGGTGATCGTGCCGGCCTACGACGACGCCGCCGGGGTCACCGCCGAGTTCAACCGGAACGTGCTGCACGTGATCAATCGGGAGTTGGGCGCCGATTTCGACCCGGCCGCGTTCGAGCACGTCGCGGTGTGGGATCCCGACAACGAGTGGATCGAGATGCGGTTGCGGGCGACCCGGCCGATGAGTGTGCGGGTGCTGGGGCTGACAGTCGATTTCGCGGCGGGGGAGGAGCTGCGCACCGAGGTCTCGGCGAAGTTCCACCGGCAGGGGATCGCCGCGGAGCTGGCCACGGCAGGCTTCGCCACGGCGGAGTTCTGGACCGACCCGGACGCGCTCTTCGGTGTCACGCTGGCGCGGGCGCGGTGAGCCTGTTCACCCGGCTCGGCCGGGCCGGACGGTGATCCGATAGGCTGACCACGCGAAGGGGAGTAGCCCCCAATGTCGTGGTCGACATACTGGTGCGTTCCGCATCCGGCCACGCGGCCCCGGTTCTCTCGGGGCGGGCGAGACCTTCGACTCAGGCTGTTGCAGCCGGGTCGAGGGCGCCCCTGTACCTCCTCCCGGCGTGAACGGGAAGGACGTCATGGAGGGATTTTTCGCCGCGCTGGTCATCAGCTTCGGCGTCATCTTCGTCGCCGAGCTGGGGGACAAGTCCCAGCTGATGGCGCTGACCTTCGCCACGCGGTTCAAACCGATTCCGGTGCTGATCGGCATCACGGTCGCCACAGCTGTGGTGCACCTGGCGTCGGTCGCCATCGGCGTGGGTCTCGGGGCGGTGCTGCCGACCGAGTGGATCTCCCTGGTTGCCGGCGTGGCGTTCCTCGGGTTCGGTGCGTGGACGTTGCGCGGTGACAAGCTCACCGAGGAGGAGAAGCGCAAGGCGGAGAAGACCAGCAAGACCGCGATCGTTGCGGTGTCGGTGGCGTTCTTCCTCGCCGAGCTGGGCGACAAGACGATGCTCGCCACGATCACGCTCGCCACCAAGTACGGCTGGTTCGGCACCTGGCTCGGCTCCACCATCGGCATGGTCGCCGCGGACGCGTTGGCCATCCTGGTCGGCCGGATGCTCGGCCGGCGGCTGCCGGAGAAGACCATCAAGTACGGTGCGGCGATCCTCTTCGCCATCTCCGGTCTCTGGCTGATCCTGGAAGCGGTGAACGAGCTGACCTGAGCGCCGACTAGCTGCCCGGAGGGCGGGTAACGGCCCGGGGTGGAGCCGGCCGAGTTGTTGCGCCAGGGCGACCAGGTGCTGGTTGCCGTGGTCGAGGTGGCCGGCGCGCTGGTGATCTTCGTTGGCGCGGTGTGGGCGGCGGTGCGGTTCGTGGTCGAAGGGCTACGACACCGCAGCGCCGCCCGCTTCACGCCGATCCGGCTCTCGCTCGGCCGCTTTCTGACCCTCGGCCTGGAATTTCAACTGGCGGCCGACGTGCTGCGCACGGCGGTGTCCCCGTCCTTCACGCAGATCGGCCAACTGGCCGCCATCGCGACGATCCGAACGGCGCTGAACTACTTCCTGGGCCGCGAGATCCGTCAGGAGCAGCGTCAGGTGGCCGAGGGGGAGCGTCGACAGTGATGGGCACCCTGGTCACGGCGGTTACCGCCCTGGCGCTGGTCGCCGGGGTGCTCACCACGCTCACCACCGGGGCGCTGCGCAGCGGCGTTCGGGTCCTGCTGGACCTCCTCACCGCGGCCGGCCTGCTCCGGCTCGCCGGCGAACCGGGTTGGAACGGCCTGGCCGGCGCGGTGGCGATCATCGCCCTGCGTCAGCTGCTCGGGGCGGCGCTCAGCCACCCACCCCCATGGTCCGGCCGACAATCCCCGGCACGCTGCGCCGAGGACGATCACCACCTACCGTTGGCCTCGACAGGTGAAACGGGAAAAGCGGGAGGATGACCACATGAGCCGGCACGACGAACCGAACGAGTACGGCTACGCCGGCGGTGCCACCGCCCCGGAGCCGCCGCCTGGCGGGAAGCCCGACGAGCAGGATCGCGTCGAGGCGGTGGCGGTGCCGGGCGACGACCTCACCGCGCCGACGGCCGAGGCGCTGGTCGAGGAGACCGAGGACCTGCCGCCCGCCGACCGTCGCCACTGAGCGCAAACCCGCGCCAGTGGTGCGGTGGCGCGGCACGACGGCGAACCCGCGCTCGCCGCGCCGCGCCACCCCTCGACGCTTCGCGTCAACCCCGGCGCGTCGGCGCGTTCAGCGTGCGTCGGGGTGCTGGTAGACGTCGGGTACGCCATCCCCGTCAGCGTCCAGCCGCTCCTTCTCCGCCACCCTCCGGTACGCCGCGTTGCGGCGGCTGAGCACCGCGGCGGCCAACCCGGCGGAGATCACCGAGCCGAGCAGCACGGCCGCCTTGACCCGGTCGTCGGTTGTGCTGCCCGCCCCGAACGCCAGGTCGCCGATGAGCAGCGAGACGGTGAAGCCGACGCCGGCCAGCAGGGCGATCCCGAGCAGGTCGGCCCAGGTGATGTCCTCGTCCAGTTCGGCGCGGGTGAACCGGGCCAGCAGGTACGTCGAGCCGAAGATGCCGATGCTCTTGCCGAACACCAGGGCGGCGACGATGGCGATCACGATCGGGTCGCTCAGCAGGGCGCCCAGGTCGGTGCCGCGCAGGGTGACCCCGGCGGCGAAGAGGGCGAAGATCGGCACCGCGAAGCCGGCCGACACCGGCCGCCAGCGGTGTTCCAGCCGGGCGGCGAGCCCATCCTCGCCCGCCTCGGCATTTGCGGTGGCCGGCTGGCCGCTGCCTGCCCGTCGGCGGGCGAGCACCGGGACCGTGAAGCCGAGCAGGACACCGGCGACAGTGGCGTGCACGCCCGAGGCGTGCATCAGTGTCCAGGCGGCGATCGCGAGCGGGATCAGCGCCCACCACCAGGTGCGTCCCCGCTGCACCAGCACCGCGAAGAGCGCGATCGGCGCGAACGCGGCGAGTAGCGGCACGGGGTGGAAATCGGCGGTGTAGAAGATCGCGATGATGGTGATCGCGAACAGGTCGTCGACCACCGCGAGGGTGAGCAGGAATGCGCGGAGGCCCTGGGGCAGATGTGAGCTGACCACAGCGAGCACGGCGAGCGCGAATGCGATGTCGGTGGCGGTCGGAATGGCCCACCCGCGCAGGCCCTCCCCGCCCCCGCTCAGCACCACCGCCACGTAGATCAGCGCCGGCAGCAGCATCCCGCCGAGCGCGGCAGCTATCGGCAGCGCGGCTCGGCGCGGATCGCGGAGGTCACCGGCGACGAACTCCCGTTTGAGCTCCAGGCCCACAACGAAGAAGAAGATGGCCAGCAGGCCGTCCGCCGCCCAGGTGGCCAGATTCAGGTCGAGGTGCCAGGGCGCGCCGGGCCAGGGCACCACATCACCGAGGCGGGCGTACGAGTCGGACCACGGGGAGTTTGCCCAGACCAGCGCGATCACGGCACCTGACAGCAGCAGCGCGCCACCGACGGTCTCGGTGCGCAGCACGTCGGCCAGGTGCCGGGCCTGTGGCCAGGACGATCGGGAGAACAGCCGGGTCTTCGGCGGACGTGCGCCGGACGGCGGGGTGGGGGTGGTCAACTTCGGGCTCACCTACAGGAGTCGGGACGGCAGGAATCCACTCGCCGACCAGACTTCCCGGCACACCGCTGTCGACCCTATCCGGCGGCGCGGTCGGCGGCGACCGCTGGGCCGATCGGACGCTGTCCGATCGGTCTTCGACTTTTCCCCGCTGTCGCCGCTGCCGAATGGACGTTTGTCGGGTTGGTCATGCGGGCGCACATCTCGCCGCCGGAATATAGGTAACTCCGGACATAAGCCGTATGAACGGCTTTAATGGTTTCACGAGTTTAGAGACGACCTTGGGGGTTTTCGTGAAGTTCTTTGCCGTAACCGGACCGGCACGGGGGCGCTCCTGATGGACCTGCTCCGCCAATTGCGCCACGTGCGTCGGCACTGGTGGGTCGCGCTGGTCACGGTCATGGTGGCTCTCGGCGTCTCGGCGTTCCTGACCGTACGGGCCCAACCTCGGTACGTCGCCTCGGTGACCTTCTTCGTCACCACCCCCAACACCGGCGTCACCGACGCCTACCAGGGCGGGCTCTTCCTCCAGCAGCGTGTCAAGTCGTACGCCGACCTGCTCAGCAGCGACCGGCTGGCGCAGAGCGTGGTGGCCGAAACTCCGGTTGGCCTCACCGCCGACGAGGTGCAGCGCCGGGTGAGCACCTCCACCGAGACCGGCACCGTCCTGCTGCGGGCATCGGTCACCGACACCGACCAGACCCGCGCGTTGCGCGTGACGGAGAGCCTCGCCAACAAGTTCGTCGAACTCGTACAGAAGGTGGAGACGACGCCGGAGGGCAAGGCGCCCATCAAGATCGAGGTGGTCAGTGGCCCGCGGGTCAGCGCCAACCCCGTCTCGCCGCAGCCGGTCCGCAACCTCACCCTCGGCGGCCTGGTCGGCCTGCTCCTCGGCATCGGTCTGGCGATCCTGCGCGGCGTCGCCGACGTCCGACTGCGCGACGCCGCCGGCCTGCAACGCGCCACCGGCAGCCCGCTGCTCGGTGAGATTCCGTTCGAGGCCAACGCCCGCAGCGCTCCGCTCATCGTGGGCGACGCCGCGACCTCGGCGCGCGCCGAGGCGGTCCGCAAGCTGCGGACCAACCTGCGCTTCGTGGACGTCCACGAGCCGGCCCGGGTCATCGCGGTGACCAGCGCCCTTCAGGGCGAGGGTAAGACCACGCTCTCCTGCAACCTGGCCATCGCGTTGGCGGAGGCGGGCTGGCGGGTGCTGCTTGTCGACGCCGATCTGCGCCGCCCGAAGGTCGACGACTACCTGGGCCTGGACGCCGGCGTCGGCCTCACCGACGTGCTGGTCGGCGACGTGAAGGTCGGCGACGTCGTACAGCGCTGGGGCGACAAGTCGCTGCTGGTGCTGCCCAGCGGCTCGGCCCCGCCGAACCCGAGCGAGCTGCTCGGCTCCAAGGCCATGTCGGACCTGCTGCTGGCGCTGCGCGAGTCGGCGGACATCGTGATCATCGACACCGCGCCGCTGCTCGCGGTGACCGACGGCGTGGTGGTGGCCGTGCAGGCCGACGGCGCGCTGCTGGTGACCCAGCAGGGCCGTACCTCGCGGACCCAGGTCGCCGCGGCGGCCCGGTCACTGCACTCGGTCTCGGTCCGGCTGCTCGGCTGTGTGCTCAACATGGCCAAGGTGGCCAAGGCTGAGGCGTACCAGTACGAGGCCTACCGGGTGGTGGCGTCGCCGACCGAGACGTCGGTGCCGGCCGACCGGGCCGCGTCCGGCCGGCACAGCGCGACCGCCGACGGGGTCAACGGAGTCCCCGACCACACCCAGGAACTCACCCGGCTGCCCCGATGAGCGCGGCGAGGGGTCGCAGCGACCGTTCGATCTCCTCGGCGCAGCGTCGGAAGTCGGCCGCGGTACCGCCGATGGGGTCCCGAAGGTCGTCCTCGTCCGGGGCGGCGGGTTGCAGCCGTCCCCGGGCCTGGGCGGCGGCGACGATCGCCGCCCGCAGCGGGTCGTCGGCCGAGTCGACGGGCGGGTCGGCCGCCGCGGCCAGCCGGCCGAACTGGCGCAGCGTGAACGTCCGGTGCAGCGCTCCCGGCGCCAACGCGGTGCAGACCGAGCGTTGGCGTCGGGTCGCTGTCAGCACGAGCGTCGCGTCGACCAGGTACTCGGGGCGCAATCCCCGGGTCCGGAAGGCCGCCGGGTCCGCGCCGCTCTCGGTCGCGACCTCCAGGGCGTACGGGTGCATACCCAACCCGTCGATCGCGTCGGTGCCGGCGCTGGCCACCTCGACGGGTCGGTCGGCCAGCAGCCGGCGGGCCAGGTACTCGGCCATCGGTGACCGGCACAGGTTGGCGTGGCAGACGAACAACACGCGATCAGCCATCGGTGCCCCTCTCATCGGTACGGACACAGATGCCCGCACCGCGGGGGCGGTGCGTCGACGCCGGTGGCCGTGCGGGGAGGGGTTGTCGGAATCGTACGCGCGCCAGACGCCGGCCGGTCGTGGTGCCGCGCCGGTCGCCGGCGATCCCTGTGGGACGGGGGCGCACCGGTGAAGATCGGCATCCTGTCGTACCACTTTCCGCCCGAGCCGGCATTCATCCCGGGGAGTCTCGCCGAGGAGTTGGCCGCGCGTGGACACGAGGTACGGGTCCTCACCGGCTTTCCGGACTACCCCGGTGGCCATGTCTATCCCGGCTGGCGACAGCGGTGGCACCACGAGACGCACAGCCAACGGCTGAGTGTCCGACGGGTGCCCCGGTACCCCGGGGGTGCCGCGTCAGTCGGTGGCCGGATGGCCAGTTACCTCTCCTTCGCCGGCAGTGCGGGGCTGGTCGCACGCCGGTTCCTGGGTGACGTGGACGCGCTCTACGTCTTTCAACTGCCGGCGACGACGTTCGCCGCCGCCGGGGTGCTCCGGTTGCTCGGGCGGGTGCCAGCGGTGCTGCACGTGCAGGACGTCTGGACCCGCGATGGCGCGGACGAGGGGGGCGAGGGGCGCTGGGCGGCGCGGATGGGCAGCACCATGACCCGGCTCTACCGGACCGCGGCGCGAATCGCTGTCGCGGCGCCGTCGATGCGGGACCTGGTGGTCGCCGCCGGCGCCGATCCGGGCCGGGTCCGGCTCGTGCTGAACTGGACCGACGAGCGGATCTTCTACCCGGCGACACCCGGCGCGGCGGCCCGCCAGCTGGTTCGTCGCGACGGTCGGTGCGTGGTGATGCACGCCGGCACCATCGGGGCGCGGCAGGGGCTGGAGACCGCGGTCCGTGCGGCCGCGGCACTGGACCGGACGATGGATCTGGTCCTGGTCGGTTCGGGCGCGGCGGAGCGGCGGGTGCGGGGGCTCGCCGCCGAGCTGGGCGCGGAGAACGTCCGTTTCCTGGAGCGGCGGTCGCCGGTCGACATGCCCGAGCTGTACGCCGCCGCCGACTACCAGCTGGTCATGTCGCGCGATCTTCCGGAGCTGCGCGGCACTGTGCCCGGCAAACTCCAGGCCGCGCTCTCCTGCGCCGCGCCGGTGATCGCCTCCGCCGGCGGGGACACGGCCGAGTTGGTCGAACGGGTTCGGGCTGGTTTGTCCTGCCCGCCCGAGGACTGGGCGGCGCTGGCCGACAGGTTCTGGTTGGCCGCCACCATTCCGCCGCCCACCCGTACGGAGATGGGTCGCCGGGGGCGGGCCGCGTACCTGCGCGAGATGTCGCTGCCCGCCGGCGTGGACCAGATCGAACGGCTGTTGCACGAGGCGGCCGGACGGGTCGCAGAGCCCGCCACGTAACTGCGAAGGAAACTCGCTTAAAGGACGACAAACGCAATAACGGTATGAACTTCCCTGAGACGTGCTAAGAACGTCAGGGAATCGACCTTCTGTCCGGTTCCGCGAATGGGAGTTAGGTGTGACGGTGAGCGAACGTCCGATCCGGCGGCGGAGCCGGTCCCGGCGTCGTCGGCGAGCCCGACTGCGGCGGGCGCTCCTTGGCGCCCTGGTGGTCGGCTCGCTGCTACTGGCGACCGCGGGGTGGATCGGCTTCCGCGGCTGGCAGGCGCGCACCCACCTGCTCAACGCCGCTGGCCTGGCCCGAGAGTTGAGCGCCCAGATCGTCGGTGGAGACACCGATCGTGCCCTGCGGACGCTCGCCGCCCTTCAGGAGCAGGCCGGCGCGGCCCGCTCGGCAACGGCCGACCCGAGTTGGCAGCTCGGACGGCGTACGCCGATCGCCGGCGACGACCTCGACGCCGTCGCGCAGATCGCCGTCGCCATCGACGAACTGGCCCGGCACGCGTTCCCGACCCTGCTCCGGACGGACCTGGCCAGCCTGGTGCCGACCGGCGGCGGGGTGGACCTCGCCCGGCTCGCCGCCGTCTCCACGGAGCTGACCGGGGTGCACGAGTCGGTGCAACGTACCCGCCAGAACCTGGCTGCGGTGCCGGCCGACAGCCTGGTCAGCCAGATCCGGCAGGCGCTGAGCGACCTGCGCGACGAGATCGACCGGCTGGCCAGCCTCACCACGGCTGCCGACCAGGGCGCCCGCCTCCTCCCGTCGCTGCTGGGAGCGAACGGTCCCCGCCGCTACCTGCTCGTCTCGCAGAACCTCGCCGAGCTGCGCGCCACGGGCGGCATGTTCGGCGCGTACGCGATGATCGAGGCGGAGAACGGCAAGGTCAAGATGGGCAAGCAGGGCAGCACGTCCTCGCTCGGTCAGTTCACCCCGGCGCTGAAGGTGCCCGCCGAGACCCGGGCCCTCTGGACGGACCTGCCCGGCATCTACCCCGCCGACGTCAACCTGTCCCCGCACTTCCCGACCGCCGCGACGCTGTACCGCGAGATGTTCCGGCGCAAGACCGGCACCACTGTCGACGGCGTGCTCGCCGTCGACCCGGTGGTGCTGTCCTACCTGCTCAAGGCGACAGGTCCGGTGCTGGTGCCCGGCGGTGTCCCGCTCGCCAGCGAGAAGGTGGTGCAGACCCTGCTCAACGACAGCTACCAGAGCCTCGACGTCAAACAGCAGGACGAGTTCTTCGCGGCGTCGGCATCGGCGGTGTTCGACGCCTTCTTCAAGAAGAATGTCAACCCGCGGGTGTTGTTGTCCGCATTTGACCGTGCTATCACCGAACGCCGGATATTGTTCTGGAGTGCCCGACCTGAGGAACAGCGGACATTCGGCGAGAGCCGGATGGCCGGGACGCTTCCGGAACAGGACACCGTGCCGACCGTCGGCGTGTTCCTCAACGACGGCAGCGGCGCGAAGCTCGGCTACTACCTGCGGCCGACGGCGAACCTGACGGTCGGCGAATGCCGGTCGGACGGCCGCCGTGAGCTCCGGCTACGGGTGACCCTGCGCTCAACGGCGCCGAAGTCCGGACTTAGCAAATCCGTGCTCGGCCTCGGCCTGGCTGGCGATCCGTACACCGCCCGAACGTTGGTGTCGATCTTCAGCCCGGCTGGTGGAGCGGTGCTGGAGGCCCGGCTGGACGGGGCCGAGACGGCGCTTGGCAGCGGCACCGAACGCCGCCGTCAGGTGGCCACGGCCAGCGTCGACGTCGGCCCCGGCGCCGAGAGGGCGCTGGAGGTCACCGTGCTGACGGCCAAGACCGGCGTCGGGCAGGCCGAGCTGTGGCTCACCCCCACCGCCAGCCCCTGGACCACCCAAGTTCATTCCGCACCAAGCTGTGATCAGTAGGAGGGAACCAAATCATGCGGCTATCCCGCATCATCATGGCGCTCACGGTCGGCCTGGCCGTGGTGGCCGTGCCGACGGCAGCGGGGGCGGCACAGCCGCAGCCGCAGCCCACCGCGACCACCGACCCGCCGCAACCGCCGCCGTACCCGCCGACCGCCGCGTCGCTGACCGTCAACCGGCCGACGATCTACCTCGGCGAGACGGTCGTGCTGACCGGCACCAACTTCGGCCCGAACGAGACCGTCGACATCAACGTGACTGTCACTCCGCAGGCCGCTCCGGCCGGCGGTGCGGCTCCGGCTCGCCGCAGCGACGGCAGCACCGTGGCCATGGCTCCGGTGGCCTACCAGGCGAGCGCGCCCCTGCACTTCACGGCGTACACAAACGGTCAGGGCCGCTTCACCAAGAGCTACAAGCCGTCGGTGACGGGTCTGCTGACCTTCACCGCCACGGGCCGGGAGTCCGGCCGTACCGCCACCACCGAGCTGCGGGTGCTGCACAAGAAGCAGCCGCTGCCCGTCACGGGTGACAGCCTCGGCACGCCCATGAAGCTCGGCGGCGGCCTGGTCGGCGCCGGAGCGGTGATGCTGCTGCTGACCCTGGCCTGGCGTCGCCGCCAGCGCTTCGGTGGTGCGGCGCACTAATCCACACCACCGGGCTACGCCCGGATAGCACGCAAGCTGGCGCCCGTCGGAACACTCCGACGGGCGTCAGCCTGTTCAGAGGGATGGCGCCTGTCAGCGCCGTCTCATCGGGCAGTCGTCGGTACGGCCATGCCCGTCGGATGTGGCCGCGGTGCGCGCGCCCGTCGGGTGTCGCCGCGGTGTGCGGCCTTGGTGTGCGCTCGCTAGGTGTGGCCGCGGCGTGCGGTCTCGGCCTTGGTGTGCGCTCGCCAGCTGTGGCCTCGGTACCCGGCCAAAGGTGCGCGGCCGAAGATGCCTTTCGGGCGGACGGCCAGAATATGCCTTCCGGTCGCCAGGGGCATCCTCGGTGTTTTCGAGGTCGCATGCCATTCCGAGGGCATGGTGTCTGCCTTGCGGCCTTTGCACGGTCAGCCCAGTCATGGTCGACTCGGGTTTCATGACGTCGGGGTGTCCGGGAGTCCGGGATGCCCCGACTTCCGTGAACCCGAGTGGATCATTCCGGGTGAGGGGCGATTGGACGCCAGGGGTTCCGGTGGGTGTGGGTGGTTTGGTCGTTGGTGGGGGTTTGTGGGGTGTGGTCGGGTGCACTCGTGGGCCGGAATCATGGCCGGGCCGGGGTCGTTACATACCCTGACGATCGCAGCACCACCGACCGCCCGCCCGACCCTGAAGGCTGGTCGCGCAGGTTGGAATGCCGACCCGCGCTCGGTCGTTACGGTCACCACGAACGACCGCAGGCGCCGCCACGACGAGGGTGCCCACGGGCGGGCCGACCCCGGAATGACCTAGGCCCGCCGGTCGTTACGGTCACCACGAACGACCGCAGGCGCCGCCACGATGAGGGTGCCGACACGGGCCGACCCCGGAATGACCCCGGCCCGCCGGTCGTTACACATGGACCCGGCGCCACGAGCCCTCCGCTCGGCAGGTCGCCGACCCCGACACCCCACCGGGTGTCACCCCCTCAGACTTTTCCCTCTTTGTTTGTGCAGCGCCGGACGAGGTGCTCACACCCTTGCCGCCGCCCCCCTCTTGGCGGTGTGGGTGTCCTACCCCCGAAGGAGCTACCCCTCATGAACACGATCTTCCGTAAGAGCATGCTGTCCGTTGCTGGTCTCGCGTTCGCCGGTGGTGTGTTCGCCGGCCCCATCGCCGCCCACGCCGCCACTCCGGCCGTGGATGCCAAGCCCGTCGCGGTGGCCGTGCAATCGGCGGCGCCGAAGCCGCAGGGCGACCAGTCCCACATCACCCTCAACGGCGAGCAGACCGCGAACGTGAAGGCGATCATCGCCGCCACGAAGAAGGCCGGCCTGCCCGAGCGGGCCGCGGTCATCTCGATCGCGACGAGCTTGCAGGAGTCGAAGCTGGAGAACCTGGGTCACCTGGGCGACATGAACGACCACGACTCGCTGGGCCTGTTCCAGCAGCGCCCGTCCAGTGGTTGGGGTACCCCGGAGCAGATCACCGACCCCGCCTACTCCACCACCGCGTTCCTCAAGGGCCTCAAGCAGGTCGACGGGTGGCAGGACATGCCACTGACCGACGCCGCGCAGACGGTGCAGGTGTCGGCCTACCCGGACGCCTACGCCCAGTGGGAGCAGCAGGCCACCGACCTCGTCGCCCAGCACTGGAACAGCTGACCCGCACCACAAGCACGACTGCACGCCAGCACGCCAGCAAGACCGCCCCACCCGCACGACCGCAGCACTACAGCACGACACCGGCCGCTGGCCGGCACCCGCAACCTCGGGGTGCCGGCCAGCGGCACTTCCGTTCCCTGACCCCGCCACAGACCGCACCACGACATCGACTTGCTGGCCGGCACCCAACCCGCGTGCCGGCCATCGGCGTACCCCGATCAGGTTTTGTGGTTGTGGCTTCGCCAGATGTCGATCAGCGCGGTGATCAGCGCGAGCGCGATGATGCCGGTGGCGAGCATGAGGGACTGTTCGAAGGCGTTGGTCCAGTCCCCGCGGCTGTCGGCCAGCGTGGAGAAGAACAGCGAGCCGACGGCGGCGATGCCGGCGGCGGCGCCGATGCGCTGGCCGGTCTGGAGCATGCCGGCGCCGCTGCCCGCCTGCCCGACCGGCACCTCGGAGAGGGTGATCGTCTGGTTGGGGGCGATCACCAGCCCGCTGCCGATGCCGGCGACGAGCAGTGGGCCGGCGGTGACCCAGGGTGCCGGGGCGTCCGGGAAGAGGTGCAGTGCGATCACCGTGGCGGCCAGTCCGACCACCACGGTGAGCAGTCCGATGGCGACCAGTGGTCGGCCGAAGCGGTTGACGATGCGGCCGCCGAGCACGGCGGCGGCGGCGGAGCCCAGGGCGAAGGGGGTGATGGCCAGGCCGGCGACGAGGGCGCTGTAGCCGAGGCCCATCTGTAGGAACAGGGTGAAGATGAAGAAGATCGCGGTGAAGCCGCCGAAGTAGACGAGCGCCAGGATCGACCCCAGGGTGTACGACTGGAAGCTGAACAGCCGGAGGTCGAACAGGGGTTGGTGGTGGCGTGCGTACCGTCGCTCCCAGAGCCCGAAGGCGACCAACACCGCCAGGCCGACCGGGATGAGCGCCCACTTCCAGGGGGTCTGCCACTGCTGCTCCTGCACCAGTGGCAGCAGGACCAGGACCACTCCGACGCCGAGCAGCAGGACGCCGACGGGGTCGAGTCGATGCCAGCCGGCTTGGCCGCTGGGGCGGCCGGGCAGCAGCCGCCAGCCGAGGATCACCGCGAGGACACCGACGGGCACGTTGACGAAGAACACCCAGCGCCAGCCGTGTTCCTCGCCGCCGATGGCGATGAGCAGTCCGCCGAGCAGCGGCCCGACGGCGGTGGAGATGCCGATGGTGGCGCCGAGCAGCCCGAACGGGCGGGCGCGTTCGGGCCCACGGAACAGTTGCTGGATCAGCCCGATGACCTGGGGGTTGACGACGCCGGCGGCGGCGCCCTGCAGAAGTCGGGCGATGACCAGCCAGGTCGGGGAGGTGGCGAGCCCGGCGAGCGCGCTGGTGACGGTGAACAGGGCGATGCCGAAGACGAACGCGTTGCGCCGACCGCGGGCGTCGCCGAAGCGACCGGCGGGCACCAGCGCCAGTCCGAAGGTGAGCGCGTACCCGGAGAGGATCCACTGCAGGTCGCTCGACGACGCGTGCAGTGCCCGGTCGATGGAGGGCACGGCCACGTTGACGATGCTCACGTCGAGCAGCGTCATGAAGGCGGCGACGAGTCCGACGCCGACCGCCTGCCAGCGTCGTCGGTTCTCGGCCGCTGTCACCGGCTGCGGCGTCTGCGCCGCGCTCACCGCGCCCCCCGTCGACCCTCGGTCATGCATGGTTGACCGCTACCCGGGTCGTCGGGGGGCGAACCGTGCCGGCTGGTTCCGTCGGTCACGCCATCTGGCGGGCGCAGAACCGGGGACCGAAGTCGAGGCCGGCCATCGGTGAGTCCTCGCGGTGCAGCAGGCCCTTCTCGGTGAGCAGGTGCAGAGGGCTGCCCACCTGCTCCGCGGTCAGCCCGGATTCCTCGGCGATCAGGTCCGGGTAGGGCACCTGCCCGCGTGCCTCGAGGGTGGTGACCGCCTGGTACACCCGTTGCTCGGCCTCCGACAGTTGCACCTGCTGCATGGTTCCTCCTTGTGCTCGTCCGCCACTGCGGTGGCGGTTGCCGTGCGCCGGTTACCCCCTCGGTGCCCGAAGATGCACACCCGATCGGGCGGTCGCGACGGCGGGCGGGTCCGGCGGTCGGGCGAGGAAGGTGCCCTAGGCTGCTTCCGTGATCGTTTGGGATCTCGTCGTCGTCGGCGCCGGCCCTGCTGGGCTCTCCGCGGCGCACGCCGCTGCCCGTGCTGGCGTCTCCACCCTTGTCGTCGAGCGAGCCGTGCACCCGCGGTACAAGACCTGCGGTGGTGGACTGATCGGCACCTCGCTGGCGGCCGTTCAGGATCGGATCGAGGTGCCCGCGCACGACCGGGTGGACCGGGTGACGTTCACCCGCGACGGCCGTCGGGAGTTCACCCGCCGCAACGGCAGTCCGGTGGTGACGATGGTGCGCCGTGAGGAGTTCGACGACCGGCTGCGCGAGGCGGCGGTCGCCGCCGGCGCGCAACTGCGGGAGCGGGTCGCGGTCCGCGCGATCGAGCAGGACCCCGAGGGGGTACGCCTGCGGCTGGCCGACGGTACGACGATCGCGGCTCGTGCCGTGATCGGGGCGGACGGCTCGTCGGGGGTGACCGGGCGGCACGTCGGAGTGCGGTACCGGCAGGTGGATCTGGGTCTGGAGTTGGAGATTCCGGTGCCGCCCGCCGAGCAGGAGCGGTGGCGGGGCCGGCTGCTGTTGGACTGGGGCGACATGCCGGGCTCGTACGCCTGGGTCTTTCCCAAGGGCGACCGGCTGACCGTCGGCGTGATCGCCGGGCGGGGTGCGGGGGAGGGGACCCGCGACTACCTGCGGAGGTTCGTCGACCGGTTGGGTCTGACCGGGTTGCCGGCGGAGCACGACTCCGGTCACCTGACCCGTTGCCGCGCGGAGGACTCACCGTTGCGCAACGGCCGGGTGCTGGTTGTGGGGGATGCGGCGGGGTTGCTGGAGCCGTGGAGCCGGGAGGGCATCAGTTTCGCGTTGCGCTCCGGCGAGCTGGCCGGAGCGGCGGTCGCGAACGGTGATCTGGCCGGCTACGAGCGGGCGGTGGCCGAGCGTCTGCTGCCGGAGATGCGGGCCGGGTTCCGGCTGCTCGACGTGTTCACCCGTCGCCCGGACGTGTTCCACGCCCTGTTGGCGACCCCGCCGGGCTGGCGGATGTTCGTGCAGTTCTGTCAGGGTCGGGCGAGCTTCGACGAGATGCTGCGCCGTCGCCCGATCAGGCTGGCCCTCGCGGTGCTCGACCGGTTGTCCCATCGATCGCACCAGGCCACCACCCCTCACCCAGGATCCTAGGACGCCTTAGAGGGTGTGCGCCCGGCTACTGGTGTCGACCGACGTGGCGGCCGGACAATCACAGGGGAGCAGGAGGAGGCGCTGATGACCGATGAGCCGTTCACCGACGACGAGTACGCGTTTCTGCGCCACGCCCGGTTCGGGGAGTTGCCGCCCGCCGTCCGTCCCGACGAGCGGGTGGCCCTGACCGAGACCGATCCCGGGCGCGACCGGCCGGAGGAGTCCGAGGACCCGATCCGCTGGAACGTGCAGGGCTGAGAAACGCGAAACGGGCCGCGGGTGTCGCCACCCACGGCCCGTTCGTGCTGCGCTGCGGTCAGAAGACCGGCACGCCCTCGCGGACCAGACGCCAGTTGGGCTGGAAGAAGTCGGCCGGGTCGATCGTCCCCTTGGCCTGCGCCCAGTCGATGAGCAACTGACGGATCTCCTGCTGCGCGTTGTAGACCTGGGTCTTCACGATGCCGGGGAAGTTGCCACCGCCGCTGCGCCGGTAGTTGTTCACCGCCACCACGAACTGCGCGTTGTCCGCCACCGGGGTGTCGGTGCCGGCCAGCACCAGCCGGGTGATCCGCTGCCCGACCGGCTTGGAGATGTCGATGTCGTAGTCCAGGCCGGAGAAGACGTCGTAGTTGTAGTCCGGCACCGCCGGGTCGCTGATCTGCTCCGGGTCGACCGGGGCGCCCGGCGCGAGGGTGCGGAAGTACTTCGCCGAGTACTCCAGGTAGGCGCGCACCTCGGCCCCGCTGAGCACTACCGCTTCGAGGGTGTTGTCGTACACGTACAGCCCTGCCACGTCGCGGATCTTGACGTCGCCGGCCGGGAAGACGGCGGTCCGGCTGAACGGCGCCGCGATCGACAGCACCGGCAGGTCCGCGTACGCGGTGCCGGCCAGCGCCGCGCCGACCACCTCGGTCTGCACATGGTTGATGAAGTCCAGAATCGGCGTGTCCTTGTACCGCGACTCCGCCGCCGACAACTCCACAGTGGACTTGGCGACGACCTGGTTGACGTACGCCACGGTCTTCTGGTGCTGGGCCCGTACGGCGGCGAGCACCTTCGGGTCCTCGACCACAGTGTTGGTGTTCAGCATGGTGGCGGCCTTCTTGGTGATCGCCCACCGGCCACGCTCACGGGTCAGGGTGAAGTCCATCCGGGTGAGCCGCTGGCCCCACTTCGACGGCTCGGAGAGCAGCACCTGCGTGCCGGTGCGCTCGTTGGTGACGAACCGCTCGACCACCTCGTTGTGCGCGTGACCGAAGAGGATCGCGTCGATGCCCGGCACCTGCTGGGCGATCAGCGCCACCGGGTTCTCGTTCGGCAACTCGGGGCCGTAGCTGGAGGTGCCGCTGTCACCACCGTGCGCGGAGATCAGCACGAGGTCCGCGCCGCGTGCCCGCATGATCGGCACCCACTTCGCGGCGGTCGCGATCATGTCGTCGAAGCGCAGCTTGCCCTCGACGTTGCCCTTGTCCCAGATGGCCACACCGGGGTTGGTCAGCCCGAGGATGCCGACCCGCAGGGTCGGCGCGGCGAAACCGAGGGAGACCTTCTTGATGACGTACGGCAGGAAGGCCGGCTTGCCGGTCTTCGCGTTGACGGCGTTCGCGGCGAGGGCCGGGAACCCGAGCTGGCGGATCCACAGGTCCAGCAACGGCAGGCCGTAGTTGAACTCGTGGTTGCCCAGGGTCACCGCGTCGTAGTCGATGACGTTCATGGCGCGTGCCATCGGGTGCTTCTCCCCGGTGGCGGTGATCGGCTCCTGCTTGGCGTAGTACGTGGCCAGCGGCGTGCCCTGGATCGTGTCGCCGGCGTCGAGCACCAGCGTCGCCTTGCCGCGCCGCTCCCGACGGATCTGGTTGATCAGGGTCGCCAGCTTCGCCACGCCGATGTCGTTCTGCTTGCTGTCGTCGTACTCGGCGTCGCGGTAGTAGTCCCAGTTGTAGACGTTGCCGTGCGTGTCCGACGTGCCCAGGAGGGTGAGGTCCCAGGTGCGCGGCCGGGCCGCGCCGGCCGCCTGCGCGGGCGCGGCGGCGATCAGCGGGGTGGTCGCCGCGGCTGCCGCAGCGACGAGCACCTGGCGGCGCGACGGGCCGGAGGGAGAGGTCATGACGTGCCTTTCCATGGGGGTGGACGCGCCTCGTGAGCGCCTTGCGCACCATAACCAGCACCCGGCACTCCCGCCACGGCAGCCCCGATCGGTGCAGCGGTTTCCGCAGGCCGACGCGGGGTAGGGCGGTCTGGGACGGTATTCGCGGGAGAGCCCCCGCTTCCCGCGCGCAGTGAGGAGAGTTTCAGTGAGCGAGGACCAGCACACCCAGCAGGACCCGACCAGCCAGTACGGCCAACAGTCCGGTCAGCCCGCACAGCAGCAGTCAGCGCCCGGCTCCACCGCAGAGATGACCCCGAAGCCGGACCACGGGGAAGAGTCGTACCGGGGCAGCGGCAAGCTCGACGGCAAGCGGGCGCTGATCACCGGCGGTGACTCGGGGATCGGCCGGGCGGTCGCGATCGCCTTCGCCCGGGAGGGCGCGGACGTGCTCATCTCCTACCTCGGCGAGGAGGAGGACGCCGACGCCCGGGAGACCATCCGGCTGGTCGAGGCCGCCGGCCGGCGGGGCGTCGCGGTACGCGGTGACATCACCGACGAGGCACACTGCCAGGAACTGGTCGACCGGGCGGTGCGCGACCTGGGCGGCCTCGACATCCTGGTCAACAACGCGGCGTACCAGATGTCGCAGGACAAGGGGATCCTCGGCATCAGCACCGAGCAGTTCGACCGGGTGTTCAAGACCAATCTGTACGCGATGTTCTGGCTCTGCAAGGCCGCCATCCCGCACCTGGCCGAGGGGTCGGCGATCATCAACACGTCGTCGATTCAGGCGTTCGACCCGTCGCCGCAGCTGCTGGACTACGCCACCACCAAGGCGGGGATCGCCAACTTCACCAAGGCCCTCGCCGCCGACCTGGCCGAGCAGGGCATCCGCGTCAACGCTGTCGCACCGGGGCCGGTGTGGACGCCGCTGATCCCGGCCACCATGCCGGAGGAGAAGGTGAAGCAGTTCGGCACCGACACCCCGGAGGGGCGTCCCGGGCAGCCGGCTGAGTTGGCACCCGCGTACGTTTTCTTCGCCTCGCAGGAGTCCAGCTACGTGACGGGCGAGATCCTCGGGGTCACGGGCGGCCGACCGACCAAGTGACACACCGTCGGGTGGGCGTCCGCGCGGGATGCCCACCCGGTCAGCGGGGCCAGGCGGCGAAGCGTTGCCGAATCGCGGCGACGTCGGCCGCGCCCAGGCCGTACCGGCCAAAACGCTGGTCGGAGAGCCGGTCCAGGTAGCGGCCGGCGGCGCGCACGTCGTCCGGGTCCAGCGCGGGGTCGACCTGCCGTGCCAGCACCAAAAGCTCGGCCACGTCGTAGTGGTCGAGGGCCGCGGCCACGTCGATGAAGTCGCGAACCTCCCGCCGGTTGACCAACGCCGCGATCTTGTTCGCCACCAGGTCACGAACGTCCATCACCGGGCCGAGGTCCATCACCACGGGGCTCTGCTGGCGGTCCAACCGGGCGAGACTGAGCCGGATCTGCCGTCCGTCGCGGCTCACCACGAAGTCCTTCATGTCCTGCTCGTACCCGTCGAACAGTTCGGCCAGCTCGCTGTCCGGGTCGGCGTCACTGACGATGAACCCGGCTCCCTCCAGGGCCACCCGCACCCCGGCTGACGCCGCCGCTGCGGCACCCTCCACGTCCGCGAAGAGATCCACATCCTCCGTCGGTCGGGCGACCAGCCCGTGCGCGGCCCACGCCACCCCACCACCCAGCACGAACCGGTACGGCCCGGCGGCGGCAAGCGCCACCCGGGCCACCTCCCGGTAGAACTCGTGCAGATGAGGCTCGGTCACGCCGCGCGCAGGCCGCGGTGCCGGCTCTCCCACGCCTGGCGTACGCCCCGAGGCAGGTTGAGCAGTCGCCACACCCGACGCAGTGTCCGCCCGTCGATCAGGGCGCGCAGATCCTCGGCCCGAGTGGTCTCGCGAAGCACGTTCTCGTACATCCAGAGCAGCTGGTCCGGGTCGCCGAGGTCAAAGGTGCGCTCGGCGTTCCACATCAGCCGTACCGGCAGCTCCACCACACCTCGGGTGGGGCCGGCAAGCTCGGCGAGCGTCCGCGCCACCACAGCGGGGCGACCCGGGCGGGCCAGAAAGGCCACGCCGGTCGCGGTGGGGGAGACGGCCTGCATGGTGTCAGGGTAACGCCCACCAGAGCGTGTGTCGCTCAGGTCGATCCCAGCACGCTGCGCCAGGCGCGCCGACACGATCGGCTCGGACGCGAAGTCCGTCCGGTTTGTGCCGCCCTCGCGCGGTCGGCCCGATCGTGATCGACGCGGGTTTCATGAAGTCGGGGTGTCCCGGCGTCCGGGATGCCCCGCCTTCCGTGAACCCGAGTGGATCATGCGAGTGGGGCCGGTTCGGCGCCGGTGGGCCCCGCGGGCGTGGGTGTTTTGTCCATTGCTGGGTGGCTGTGGGTGGTGACTGGGCGCACTCGTGGGCCGGAATCATGGCGGGGCCGGGGTCGTTACATACCCTGACGATCGCAGCACACCGACTCGCCGCCCGACCCCCAGGGGTATGGGATGCAGGTCCCGCAGGTTGGAATGCCGACCCGCGCTCGGTCGTTACGACCCCCACGAACGACCGCAGGCGCCGCCCCGACGAGGGTGCCGGCGGGCGGGCCGATCCCGGAATGACCCCGGCCCGCCGGTCGTTACACATGGTCCCGGCGCCACGAGCCCTCCGCTCGGCAGGTCGCCGACCCCGACACCCCACCGGGTGTCACCCCCTCAGACTTTTCCCCCTTTGTTTGTGCAGCGCCGGACGAGGTGCTCACACCCTTGCCGCCGCCCCCCTCTTGGCGGTGTGGGTGTTCTACCCCCGAAGGAGCTACCCCTCATGAACACGATCTTCCGTAAGAGCATGCTGTCTGTTGCTGGTCTCGCGTTCGCCGGTGGTGTGTTCGCCGG